>DASXYT010000404.1:0-48664 GCA_036502345.1 Pseudonocardiaceae bacterium
CCGGACGGGTTGGCGAAGTCGGGCACTAGGTACAGCGCCCGTGGCCGCCGCCCGCCGGCCCGCACGCTGGCCGCGACGCGCGCCACGGTCTCCGGGTCCAGCCCGTCGTCACCTTCGGGCACCGGCACGATGTCGATGTCCAGCAGCCGGGCGGCGCCGGTGATGCCCACGTAGCAGGGCGAGCTGACCAGCAGCACGTCCGTCGATCGGGCGAACAGCGCCCGCAGCACCAGCAGCATGCCCTCCTGCGCGCCGACCGTGACCACGACGGACTCCGGCGGCACATGCATGTTCTCGTCGTTGACCAGTGTCCGTGCGATCAGGTCGTGGATCTGGCCGTTGGTCCTGCCGTACTGGAACAGTGCCATCCGTACCTGGTCCGGCGGAAAACCCTTGTCCCGCAACAGATAGTCGGTGTAGGCGGTGAGATAGTCGTGGATCCGGTCCGGTTCGAACAGCCCCTCGTACGGCCTGCCCGGCGCGAACGAGATCGCCTCCGGGAAGCGGGACGTGATCTCGTTGAGGAAGTTCATGGCGTCCAGCAACGGATCGGACAGTGAGCTGTGCAGGTCGTCCAGGGTGAGGTCGCCGGACACCACGGTTCCGGTCATGACACCCGCGCCTGCGCGAACGCGGCCCGCAGGCCCGCCGCGGCCTGTGCGACGGCGGTGCCGGCCGCGTCCAGCACGCCGGACATGGTGAAGAAGCCGTGCACCATGCCGGGATAGCGGGTCAGGTCGACCGGCACACCCTCGGCCCGCAGCCGGTCGGCGTACTGCTCGGCCTGATCGCGCAGCGGGTCGTACTCGGCGGTGATCACGGTGGCCGGTGGCAGACCTGCGAGGTCCGGCGCACGCAGTGGTGACACCAGCGGATGCCGGCCGTCCTCGGGGGAGTTCAGGTACTGCCGCCAGTACCAGTCCACCGATGTGGTGTTGAACAACAGTTCGTCGGTGTTGTCGCGCAGCGACTGCGTGTCGGACAGGTAGTCCGTGTTGGGGTAGACGAGCAGTTGGTGTGCCAGCACCGGGCCACCGGAGTCGCGGGCCAGCAGGGTGACCCCGGCGGCCAGGTTGCCGCCCGCGCTGTCCCCGCCGACCGCGATCCGGTCCGGGTCGATGCCCAGTTCCGCAGCGTGCTCTGCGACCCAGACAGTGCCGGCGTAGCAGTCCTCGATCGCGGCGGGGAACCTGTGCTCGGGTGCCAGTCGGTAGCCCACGGACACGGTGACGCAGCCAGCGGCGTTGGTCAGCGCCCTGCACACGCCGTCCGAGGTGTCGATCGTGCCGAGCGTCCAGCCGCCGCCGAAGAAGTAGACCAGCACCGGCAGTGGTTGATCATCTGCCGGGCCGTCCGCCGATGGTCGGTAGATCCGGATCGGCAGGTCGCCGCCGGGGCCGGGAATGCGGTCGTCCACGACGGACGCCACGGGCTCCGGCTGCCCGCCACCCTCCTGGATGGAGCGCAGGTCCTCGGCCCGCGCCTCATCGACGGTCATCGCGTACAGCGGCCGGCCACCGGCAGCGGCCCGCCGTTCGCGCATCGCCAGGACCTGGGGATCGAGTGGCATCGTCATATTCTGCTGCAGCCGTCCCCGGGTGGACCGGTGCTTCGTTGCCGGGTTCCATGTCGTTGTTCAGATCACTATTACTTCAGTGATAAATGAAATTGAACCTGCGGCAGAATCAGCTCATGAGTTACGGCTACCTGGGCACCCTCACAGCCCGCTACGGACACCGGGACGAGGTCGTGGCCATCCTGCTCAGCGGAGTGGACGGCCTGCGGGTGGTCGGCTGCGAGTTGTACGTGGTCGGCGTGTCGGACGTCGACCGGAACGTCATCTGGGTGACGGAGGTGTGGCAGAGCAAGGAGCACCACGAGGCGTCGCTGCGACTGCCCGAGACGCAGGCCGCGATCGCCGCCGCGATGCCGTTGCTGACGGGGGAGTTCACCCGCCAGGAGCTGACCATCGTGGGCGGTCTCGGGGTCTGAACGGCCTACCCGGCCGTGGCGTGGTCATCGAGGCCGTGCAGGTGGCCGCGGATGGCCTCGGTGGTTACGTCGGGTTCGTCGGTGTGATCGGTGCCGACGCCGGTGAGCAGGCTCAGAGCGGTCTGCCAGTGGTGGCGGGCTTGGCCGGTGTTGCCCAGGGCCAGTTGGGCGTGGGCGAGTCCGTCGTGAGCGCGGGCCTGGTCGGGCGCTTGGCCGAGGTCGACGGCCAGCTCCAGTGCGTCTCGATGCCGGTGGAGCGCGCCCTGATGATCGCCCGTGGCGTGGTGGGCCCGGCCAATGCCGTGGTGAGCCTCGAATTGCCCGTTGCGGTTGCCGATCTCGCGGCCGATGTCGAGTGCCTGCTGGTAGCGGTCCACGGCGTGCGCATGCCGAGCCTGCGTGTTGTGGACGGCGCCGAGACCGATCAAGGCTTCCAAGTGGGCGTTGAGGTTGCCGATGTGGTGGGTGAGGGCAAGTGCCTGCTCCAGGCGGTCGACGGCGTCCGCGTGCCGGCCCTCCATGTAGTTGAGGGCGCCGAGGCCGATCAAGGCCTCCGACTCGGCGTTGAGGTTGCCGATCTGGCGGGCGATGGCCAGTGCCTGCTCGAAGCAGTCCAGCGCTGCCGCAGGCCTGCCCTGCATGGCGTGGACGGAGGCGAGATTGTTGAGCGCCTTGTGTTCGGTGTTGCGATTGCCGGTCTGGCGGATGATGGCCAGCGCTTGCTCGAAGTAGTCGGCGGCCGTCCCCAGTCGAGCTTGGAGGCGGTGAGCGGCGCCGAGACTGATCAGGGCCTCCGCTTCGGTGTCGCGGTTGCCGGTCTGGCGGGTGATGGCCAGTGCCTGGTCGAGGAAGTCGAAGGTCGGCGAGTCACCACCCCGGAGGCGGTGGGCGACGGCGAGACCGATCAGTGCCTCCGCCTCGGCGTTGAGGTTGCCGATGTGGCGCGCGACGGCCAGTGCCTGCTCGAAGCAGTCGGTCGCCTGCTCGCGCCGGCCCTGGACGCGGTGGGCGAGGGCGAGCCTGATCAGTGCCACTGCCTCGGTGTTCTGGTTGCCCGTTTGCCTGGCGATGGTCAGTGCCTGCTGGTGCAGCAGAACCGCGGCGCTGTAGCGGCCTCGGGCGGTCAGGTGTCGGTCGAGGGTGGCCGACTGGTGGAGGGTGTGCTGGGCAGCGGAGTGCTGTGCGGCCGCGAGCAGGTTGTCGGTTTCGGTGTCCAGCCAGGCCTGTGCGTCTTGTTCGGTGGACAGGGTGGGCATGGGCGTGTGGGTGGCTGGCGGGTTGGGGCGTCGGTCGAGTTCCCACGGGTGGCTGAGGTTCATCGCCCGTGAGCTGGTGGCCGCGTAGTGGTCGTAGAGGCGGTTCAGTGCGGTCTGTTTTCCGGACATCTCGGTCGCGAGTGTCGTCGCGTAGGCCGCGACCAGGTCGTGCTGGGTGTAGCGGCGGTGGCTCGGCTGGTCGATGAGGCTGGCGGCGTAGAGGTCGTCGAGTAGCCGGGCGGCACTGTCCACGGTGGTGTCGGCAAGGGCGGCCATGGCGTAGGGCTCGATGCTGTGGCCGGGGTGTAGGCCGGTGAGGCGGAAGACGCGCTGCTGGTCGTCGGTGAGGTGTTGGTAGGAGACGGCGAGCGCCGCGCCGACGGCACGGTGTCCGTCCGAGAGCCAGTCCAGGCCTCGCCCGGTGCCCAGCGCGTTGGTCAGTTCGGCGCACAGCGTGGTGGGGGTGCCTGCTGGGGCCAGGCGGAGGCGGGCGGCTGCGATGCGCATGGCCAGTGGTAGCCGGCCGCACAGCGCGACGATCTGCTCGACGGTCTGGTGGTCGCCGTGGGTGACTCGGTCGCCGGCCAGGCCGCGGAACAGTTCGGCGGCCTCGATCGGGTCGAGGACGGCGAGGGTGAGGTGGGTGGCGTCGTCCAGGCCGGCCAGGTGGCGGCGGGAGGTGATGATCACCCGGCAGCCCGGTGCGGAGGGCAGCAGCGGGCCGAGTTGGTTCTCGTCGGCGGCGTTGTCCAGCACGATCAGCACCTGGCGGCGGGCCAGCACGCTGCGGTAGAGCCCGACACGAGCGGCCAGATCGGGCGGCACCTGCGGAATGCCGAGTCCGCGCAGCAGTTGGTCGAGGATCTGCTCGGGCGGGGTTGGCTCGGCTTCCGGTGTGAAGCCGTGCAGGTCGCTGAACAGCACACCGTCGGCGAACCGGTCGGCCAGCGCGTGGGCGGCGTGCACTGCGAGTGCGGTTTTTCCGATGCCGGCCATGCCTTCCACCGCGGTGACCACGACTGTCGCGGGGCTGGTCGACTGGTCGGGGCTCAGGTCGAGCAGGTGCGCCAGGTGCTCGGTGCGGCCGGTGAAGCGGACGGTGTCGGCAGGCAGTTGGAAGGGCACCACCGGGTCGTGCCGTGCCGGTGGCTCCCGGATCGACAACTCGCGTCGCGCTGTGACCAGTGCCGGGTCGGTGCCTGCCAGCAGTGTGGTGGCTTGTTCGGTGCGGCCGGTGGCGTGTAGCGCCCTGGCCAGGGCAGCGGTCAGTCGCGGTCGGTCCGGGTTGGCCGCGGCCAGGGTGTGTAGCCGGTCCAGGACCTGCTCGGGCTTGCCGCGGCTCAGGTCGATCTCGGCCAGGTCCTCCTCGGCGTCCAGCCGTCGCGCTTCCCAACCGGCGGCGAGCCTGCGGATGCCGGGCAGCGTGATGTTGTCCACCGCCTGAGGCGCGCGCCACAGCGCCAGCGCCGCTCGTAGCCGTTCGGCGGTCTGGTCGGGGTCGGTGCTGGTCAGGGCCCGTGCGGTGCGCAGCAGTTCGTCGAACCGGGCCACGTCGACCTGCTCGGCCGCGATCGGCAACCGATAGCCGGGGCGGTGCCCGATGATGTCCAACCCGACGGTGGCGAGCACTTGGCGCAGCCGGGTCACGTGGTGGTACAGGGTGTCGACGTTGACGACGTCCGGGTCGCCCCACACCAGCGTGATCAGCTGGGCCGGCAGCACCTTGGTGTCCGGCCGGTGGGCCAGGGCGGTCAGGATCGCCTGCCCGACCGGACCACCAACCGACACGACGTGGCCGTCGTGCTCCAGTTCGAACGGCCCCAACGCGCGGATCTGCGTCGCCCGCACAGCCACCATCGGTCCCCCTGTGTCGCTCGCCCGCCGAAACTGTGCCGAACTTCCAGGCGATCGTCCAGGTCACCTTCCAGATCGACCCTCCAGGCTGCTGGCCGGCTACGGCATGAACTGGGGGGACACCGATGAGGATGCCCGAATACGGTGCGGGCCCCGACGGCTCGTCGTGGATCGGCGGGTAGGGGAATGAACGGCTGTCACCGGCCCGCGGGGACCGGGTCCTCGTCGGTCCGGCCGGCCGGGGCGGCAGCCACCTGCTCCCGCTCGCCGTCGTTGTTCACCACGACCAGCACCAGCACGCCGCCGAGTACGCCGATGACGCCTGCGATGAGTTGGATGTGGTCCAGGCCGTTCGCGAACGCGCCGTGCAGGAGGTGGTCGAGTTGGCCGCGCAGGCTCGGCTGGGCGGTGCCGACCAGTTGTAGTGCCTTGCCCTCGCTGATCGCACCCGCGGTCGCCGCCGGGTTGGGGGTGAGCGGGTTACCGGCGAGCACGCCGGTCATCCTGCTGGTCAGGACGCTGCCGAGGACGGCGATACCGAGGGCGTAGCCGAGTTGGCGGAACGTGTTGACCGCGCCACCTGCCATGCCCGCCTTGGCGGACGGGACCGCGCCCAGTGCCGCGGACACGAGCACCGGCGACGCCAGTCCGACGCCGACGCCGGTCACGATGAGGCCGGCGAACAGGGCGCCGGCGCCGGAGTCGGCGGTGATGAACATCCGCATGATGCCGCCGATGCCGATCAGGACGAGGCCCATGCCCAGTGGCCAGCGGTAGCCGATGCGGTGCATGTAGCGGCCGACGCTGATGGACACGACGAAGGACACGATGGCCAGTGGTGCGAGGACGAGGCCGGCGAGCATGGCGTCCTCGCCGAGTACGGACTGGAGCCACAGGGACAGGTAGACGGCCGGGGCGAACGCGGACGCGGTGAGCACCAGCGCGGCCAGCATCAGGGTGGCGAACGACCGCCTGCGCAGCAGCGCCAGATCCAGTAGTGGCGCGTCGGAGTGCCGCTCCACCAGCACGAATGTCACCAGGGCCAGTACCGATGCGCCGAGGACGGTCAGGCTGGACATGCTGGTCCAGCCCGCGTCGCCACCGTGGATCAGGCCGAAGGTGAGCAGGCCCGCGAACGCGGTGATGAGGAACGCGCCCGGCCAGTCGATGCGGACCTTCGCGCCGCGCGATTCGGCCAGCACCTTCCACGTCAACAGCAGGGCGATGGCGGCGATGGGCAGGTTGACCAGGAAGATCGAGCGCCAGCCGAGGGTCTGGGTGAGCAGGCCGCCGAAGATCGGCGCGATGGCGGCGGCGGCGCCGTTGACCGCTCCCCACACGCCGAAGGCGACGCCCCGGTCGCGGCCGGTGTAGGTGACCGACAGCAGTGCGGTGTTGGTGGAGAACATGGCCGCACCGCCGATGCCCTGCACGATCCTGGCGGTGATCAGCAGTCCGACGTTGGGTGCCAGGCCGCAGCACAGTGATGACACGGCAAACAGGCCGAGGCCGATGGCGTAGAGCTTGCGCCGCCCGAACCGGTCGGCGATGGAGCCCGCGACCAGGAGCAGCGCGGCGAGTGCCACGGCGTAGGCGTCGATGACCCATTGCAGGGACGAGAAGGAGGCATGTAGTTCGACGGCCATGGAGGGGAGTGCGACGCTGACGATCGTCACGTCGACCAGCAGCATGAACGTGCCGAGGCAGATCGCCAGCAGCGGCCACCACTTGTCGCGCATGGGTTGTTCTCCGTACTTCCGGTTGTGGGTTGTGTAGCCCCCACGATGCGGACAGGTGCGGCTGCGTAGCCAGTCGATCGACTGTATTCGGCGGATTCCGCCGTCGGCTACTCTGAGATGGTGATTTTCGACGCCGCTGATCCGTTGGACCTGAAGCTGGGTCATGCGCTTCAGCTGGATGGGCGGGCGCCGTTCAGTCGGATCGCGTCGGTGCTCGGTGTCTCGGATCACACGGTGGCCAGGCGTTATGCCCGGTTGCGCGGCAATGGTTTGTTGCGGGTGCGCGGGCTACCGGATGCGACCCGGCTGGGTCAGACGCAGTGGTTCGTGCGGATCGACTGTGTTCCCGGTGTGTCGGTGCGGTTGGCCGAGGCGTTGGCCAGGCGGCCGGACACCTCGTGGATCAGTCTGAACTCCGGTGGCACGCAGGTGATGTGTGGCCTGCGTACCGATCCTGGGCAGGACGAGGACTTGTTGTTGCGGATCCTGCCGAACTCGGCGCGGGTGACGAGCATGTCGGCACACTTCGCACTGCATTCGTTCTTCGGCAATCACAAGAGTCTGCTGAACAAGACCGGTGTGCTGACCGACGAGCAGGTCGCTGCGCTCTCGCCACCGGAACGGCAGTCTGTTGTGGACACCGTCGACATCGACGACGGTGACCGCAGGCTGCTGGAGGTGTTGGCCGAGGACGGCAGGGCCGGTTTCGCCGAATTGGCTTCGGCGACGGGGTGGTCGTTGACAACGGTGCGTAGGCGCCTGACCGACCTACAGGACAGCGGAGTGCTGTACTTCGACGTCGACTACGAGTTGGCGATCCTGGGCCCGCACGTGCGGATGACGCTGTGGCTGTCGGTGGCGCCGGACAAGCTGACCGAGGCCGGTGAGGCGTTGGCCCGGCATCCCGAGACGGCCTACGTCGCTGCCACCACCGGGGTGTCGAACCTGTACGCGAGCATCGTGTTGCCGAGCAACGAGGCGCTGTACCGGTATCTGACCACGGACGTGGCGGCGCTGCCCGGTATCCAGCACCTGGAGACGGCGCCGGTGATCAGGACGGTCAAGACGACCGGCCGCCGGATGCCGGCCGCGTTCTCCGCACCCGCGCCCGCCTGACCGGTGGGTGACATCATTCGGTGTTCGTTCGTTGACTGATGGTGACGGCCGGTGCGACGCTCGTGCGGTGCACCGACTGCTGGATTCCCCAGGGGGTTTTGTCGTGCGGTTGTTGACTTGTCCCAGCGGGAGCTGAGCGGCCGACCGCCGGACCGCCGTGTGATGCTGCCCTCCGGACAAGCGAGGGAGGGCCGCAGGATGGGTGGGGTACTGGCGGGTAAGGCCGCGGTGGTGACGGGCGGTGCACGCGGGATCGGCAGGGCGATCGTGATGCGCCTGGCCGCTGACGGCGCGTCGGTCGTGTTCAGTTTCGCCAGCAACCAGCAGGCCGCCGACGATGTCGTCGCGGCAGGCCAGGGACGGGTGCACGCCGTCCGCGCCGACCAGGGCGATCCGGCCGACCAGCGGCGGCTGTTCGAGGTGGCGCAGGAACGGCTCGGCGGCCTGGACATCCTGGTGAACAACGCGGCCATCAGCCCGCCGACCCCGATCCTGGCCGTCACGCCCGAGGACTACGACCGGGTGATGAACGTCAACGCGCGGGGCCCGTTCTTCGCGATCCAGCACGCCGGTCGGGTACTGCGCGACGGCGGCCGGATCATCAACATCTCGACGATCAACACCGCGCTGCCGCCGCCCGGCGGTGCGCTCTACGCGGCGAGCAAGGCGGCGTTGGAATTGTTCAGCGGGGTCGCGGCCATCGAGTTCGGACCACGGGGGATCACCGTGAACTCCGTGTCACCCGGTGCGACTGACACGGATCTGTTGCGCGAGTCCAATCCCGGTGTGACGTTCGAGTCGGTCATCGAGCAGACGCCGTTGCGCAGGCTGGGCGTGCCGGCCGACATCGCGAACGTGGTGGCCTTCCTGGCCGGCCCGGACTCGAAGTGGGTGACAGGCCAGAACATCAGGGCCACGGGCGGCCTGTTCGGCTAGGTTCCGTCACACCGCTCCGGACGGCTCAGAGCCGATCGGCTATTCGGCGATCGCCGTGTGCATGACCCATTGGTACACCGGGACTTCCTGGTCGTCCACCTTCGTGTACGCGCCCTGGTGGCTGAAGTGGTCGTAGCCGGAACCGATGGGCACCTTCACGACATCTGCGTTCTCCGGAACCTGCTGCACCCTCGTGTCGATGTCACCACCGGCGAGGAGCACCCTCTTGTCGGACATCGTCCTACCCTTCGTCTGGTGAGTCTCGGTCTCAGACCATGGCCGTGACGCGTTCCAGCAGCAGTGACGTCACCGTCGCCGCGTGCGCTGTGAGATAGAAGTGGCCACCAGGGAACGTGCGCATCTCGAACAGTCCCGTGGTGTGCTCGCCCCACGCTTCCGTGTCGCCGATGTCGGCCATGGGATCGGCATCGCCGACAAGGGCGAAGATGGGGCAGGACAGCTTCGCCGTCGGAACGTACTCGTACGTCTCGATGGCACGATAGTCGTTGCGCAGTACGGGAAGAACGACGTCCATCAGGTCTTCGTCGTCCAGCAGTCGGGCATCGGTGCCGCCGACCGCCTTGATCTCGCCAACCAACTGGGCCGCCGGCAGTAGATGCCGGGTCTCCGGGCGATGGCGGCTCGGTGCCCTGCGCCCCGACACGAACAGGCACAACGGCGGACGGTCACGCCGCACCAGCCGGTTGGCCACTTCGAACGCCAGCGTCGCTCCCATGCTGTGGCCGAACAATGCCGTCGGTCGGTCCGTCAACGGCGTGAGCTCGTCGGCGATGCGGTCGGCAAGCTCGCCGATGTCGTCCAGCATCGGATCGTTCCTTCTGTCCTGCCGGCCCGGATACTGAACGGCCAGCACGTCGAGCCTGGGGGCCATCGCCTCGGCGACGCCGTAGAAGAAACTCGCCGAACCACCCGCGTGCGGGAGGCACACCAGTTGGGCCGGCGCCTCGGGGGCGGGATGAAACCGCCTGATCCAGTCCGTTGTGGTGTTCTTCACCCGTTCGAATGTGCCAGCGAACACGGGGAGGGTCAACCCCACACAACCCCCTACAATGCCGTCGTACCAAGCGATGCGCTGCTCACAGCTGCCGAATCGCGGCCGCCTTCACGGACTTGTCCGCGCGCACGGGACGAGGTAGTTGGGAGCACGCGACATCACGCAGCGGTGTACTCCCGATGCGGTAGCCGTCATCCGACTTGCGCAGTAGCGCCGCCTCCGCCAGCCGTTCGACCGTGCGGGTCACATCGGTTGGATCGGTGTCACCGACAGCGGCCAGCATGTCGGCGGACGCGGCGTCACCGAGCACTGCCGCGTCCTGCAGCACGTTCTTCTCACAGCGCGACAGGCTGTCCAGGCGTGCCGCGACGATGCCGTGCACCGGGCCGGGCACCGGCATCCGCGCGTCCGCGTGAACGGGGATGTCGCCGAGCAGGTCATCGCGCAGCATCCGCACGTACTCGACTGCGAACAGCGGGTTGCCGCCGACATCCTCGGCCAGCGACCGCACGACATCGGTGAGGCCGTGCAGCCCACACCGCTCCAGCAGCGCCGCGAGCAGTTCCTCGGTCTTGTCCCGCGGCAGCGGTGCCAGGGTCAACGTGACCGGCCAGGCGGGGCGTCGGGACCGCAGATCGGGACGTGCGGTCGCCAGCACCAGGACCCCTGACGTGCGCGCGACGAGACCGTCGACGGCGTCGAGTGTCGCATCGTCCGCCTTGTGCAGGTCATCCAGCAGGACCATCGTGGGCTCGTCCGGCGCGGGGAGTTCACCGGGATGCATGTCGCAGCGCACCACCCGGACCGGCTCGGCCGCACGCACGACCTCCTCGGCCAGCCTGGTCTTGCCGACGCCGGGTTCGCCCAGCACCGTGACCAGTCGCGACGTACCCGTCCTACGCACGTCGGCCAGCAGGCCGAGCAGGGTGTCCAGCTCGTGCGCTCGGGCCACGAATGGGCCATCGGCGTGCCGCGCCCGGGTCGCGACGATCTCGGCGATACCCAGTGGGCCGGAAACGCCGGCGTAGGTCACCCGACGGGCGGTGGCTCGGCGGGTCGTCCCACAGACCCGTACGCCGTTGAGCGGTACGTGGTCCAACAGCCGTAGGCACCGGTCGACCGGCCCACCGACGACCTGCCCGGTCGGGCGCACGATGGCAGGCGCTGTCGCCACTACGATCCGGATACCGGCGTCGGGTAACTCGCCCGCGGTCGCCAGTGCGGTGCGCACCGCGTGCTCGGCGTCGTCCTCGCCGGTGCGCGGGGTGCCGAACATGGCCAGCCACGTCGAGCCGACGACAGGCAGAACGGTCCCGCCGAAGCGCGCCACCTCGGGGCGCGCCACCGCATCCACCCTGGCCAGGACATCCATGACGTCGTCAGGGTCGTCGGCGGCCGTCGCGATCGCGACGGCGGTCACCCGCTTGCGCTCGGCGACGTCCGGGCTGCTCGGCTCCGCTGCCGACGTGGGGGAGCGGGCTACCTGCTTCGTGGGCCGCGCCGGCCGGAGTTTCGGGTCGTGCGCCAGGATCGCGCGTTCCAACTCGACCAGTTCGGCTCCTGGATCGAGGCCCAGCTCCTCGACCAGCGTCCTTCGCGCATTGCCGTACACGGCGAGTGCTTCGGTCTGCCGTCCGGCGCGGTACAGCGCGAGCATGAGCTGGCCGCACAGCCGTTCGCGACGAAAGCCGTGCTGCCGGACCGCCGCGGCCAGTTCCTCGACCACGTCACGGTGCCTGCCGGCGGCCAGTTCGGCGTCCATGCGGTCCTCGAACACCGCTGTCCTCGCGCTGCGCAACCGGTCGAGCTCCGGCCACTCGACACCGGTTTCGGCCAGGTCCGCCAGCGCGGGCCCACGCCACAGTGCCAACGCCTCACCCAACGTCGCAGCGGCATCGTGCGCCGCACCCGCGGCCAGTTCGCCACGACCACGGTCGGCGAGCTCGTGGAACCGGTACACATCGATGTCACCGGTGTCGATCCGCAGCACGTACCCGGGTCTGCAGGTCACCAGGTCGACGGACTTGTCGCAGGCCAACGCCGTCCGGACGCGGGAGACCGCGTTGTGCAGGATCTTCCGTGCGGTGAGCGGGCAGTCCGCACCCCACAACGCGTCCAGCAGCGCACTGCTGGACACCACGTCGTTGGGATGCAGAGCAAGATAGCCCAGCATCGCACGCTGCTTGACACCGTGCAGCGGCACGGACTGGCCATTGTGGACGATCTCAAGGGGTCCGAGCACGTTCAACCGCATTGAATATCCCCCAGGTGCTCGGCAGCGTGATCAGCGGGCGGCGACGATGACACCGTGCAGGCGGTCCAGCGTCGGTGACGTGCCGACGCTGCCCATGCGTTCCCGCGCCTGGTGGTACGTCACGATCGCGTCGTCGCGCCGGCCGGAGCGGTGCAGCGCCACCATGAGATGGGCGTACAGGCCCTCGTGCCTCGGATTCTCGGCGACGAACGCGGTGAGCTCGCCCAGGACCTCGTGATGCCTGCCGAGGCGGAGATCGGCGTCGATGCGCCGGTCGAACACGTTGAGGTGCGCCTCGCACAGTTGGCGCTGGCCGACGGTCAGCACAGGGCCGGTCCGCACGTCGGCGAGCGCCAGCCTGCCCTGCCAGATGTCCAGCGCGGCGGCATACTTCTGGGACGCGGTATGGAAGTCACCCGACTCGCCCGCTCGGTGGCCCGCCTCGGCCAGCCGTTCGAACTCACGGACGTCGACGACACCGTCGGCCGTGTTCAGCAGGTATCCACCGAGCCTGGTGACGAGGATCTGTTTCGGGTCAGGCACCGCGCCGGTCTCGTCGACGGGCGCCGACCCGATGTGCTTGCGCAGATGCAGGATGTAGGTCTGCAGGGTCTGTGCCGCGCTGCGCGGAACCCTGTCGCCCCATAACTCCCGGTGCAGGTCCTCTTTCGGCACGAACTGGTCGGCCGACAGTGAGAGCATGGCCAGTACCTGTCGTGGCTTCGCCGCCGTCGGCGTCACACACGTGCCCGCAAGGCGAGCCCGCAGTGGCCCCAACAGATCGATGTCCATACCCTATCGCCTCCCCTGTCCTTGTTCCGGTGGGTACCCAATAGACATGCCCCACCATACGGACGGGTACCGGGCGGGTCATCCCGAACGCTGTTTCCATTGGTGCGACAGCAACACTTCCGGCTATCTCGGTGACCCCACGCTGAACAGCGACAATGACCGTGCGATTACCTGTTCCGCCGCCGGTTGCGGGATCCTGGAAGATGCCACCTTCTGGACCGATGCGGAGTGTCCGGACCGACGACCTGGGAGGCTCGCGATCAGTTACCTCGGAATCGACATCGGCGGCACCAAAGTCGCGCTGCGTGCGGACGTCGACGGGGCGGAGGCGGTGCAGACGGCATTCCGGTGGGGTCCCAATGGGAACGTCCACGCCGATCTGGACGACCTCGGCGAACAGGTGCGTGCATTGGCCGCGCGGATGGGTGAGCCGATTGAATCGGTGGGGGTTGCGACCCCGGCCACACTCGACGCGGCGGGGTGCGTCGTCGCTTGGCCCAATCGGCCGAGTTGGGTAGGCCACGCGTTGTCCGCCGGGCTGATCGCACTGTTCGAGGGCACGCCGGTGCACACCGCCGACGACGGCGACCTCGCGGCCGTGGCGGAGGCTGCCGAGGCAGGCTGTTCGGACCTGCTCTACGTCGGTGTCGGAACCGGTGTCGGCGGCGGCATCGTCAGCGGTGGCCGCGCGATTCCGGGTGCCGGCAGAGGCTCCTGCGAGCTCGGCCATGTCGTGGTCGCGCTGGACGGGCCGCGCTGTGACTGTGGCCGCACCGGTTGTGTGCAGGCGATGGCGTCCGGCCCGGCGGTGCTCCGGCGGGCAGGGGCAGGTGTGACGTTCGACGAGTTGCGCGCCGGCCTCACGGCGGCGCAGCCGTGGGCACTGGACGCTATCCGGGAGGCGAGCCACGCGCTGGCCGCGGTGATCACGGGCGTCGTCGAGCTGACCCGTCCGGAGTTGGTGCTGGTCGGCGGCGGTTTCGCCATGGGACTGCCCGGTTTCGTGACCGAGATCGGGCGGCAGGTGGCCGGTCTGCGGCGAGCAGGCCACCGCCAGCCTCCGGTGCGGGCGGCGGCGCTCGGTGGTGTGTCGTCGCTCTACGGGGCGGTACAGCTGGCCAGGAACCCGGCCGTCGCCAGCTGAGCTATCCGACCATGTCCAGCAGCGCCCGGGCCGCCAGCCGGTAACCCGGCGGGCCGAAGCCGACGATGATTCCGCTGGCCAGTTCGGCCAGCACCGACTCGTGCCGGAACGACTCCCGCGCCCACACGTTGGAGATGTGCACCTCGATCCACGGCCGGGGGTAGCTGGCCAGCGCGTCCCGCAGGCTCCAGCCCGCCATCATCAGCGCGCCGGGATTCACGATCGCGGCGACCGAGTCGTAGTTGTCCTGGATGTCGCCGATCAGGTCACCCTCGGAATCGCGCTGGATCGACCTGACGTGCCACTCCCGGTCGGCTACCTCCTCGGCGACCGCCTTTTCGATGTCGGCCAGTGTATCGGTGCCGTACACGTCCGGCTCACGGCGGCCGAGTATGCCCAGGTTCGGTCCGTTCAGCAGCAACAGCTCGTTCATTGTTCGCAGCGTAATCCGCATTTGGCCATTCATGGTCGAGTGTCCTGCATTCTGGGGGTGAATAGGGGGGTGGGAAGGGGAATGACAGGTCGCGGGACCACGGCTAACGTACTTGGTAGTCCGTCTCGGACGTCAATGAATTCCCCTTTCCGAAGAGCGGAGGATCATGACTGATCAGGCGCGGAACGCATTGAATTTCCCGGTGTGGCCGCAGTACGGCGACGAGGAACGGACCGGTCTGATCCGAGCACTGGACCAGGGCCAGTGGTGGCGCATGACTGGTAGCGAGGTCGACTCGTTCGAAAGCGAGTTCGCCGCGTATCACGGCAGTGAGCACGCGCTCGCCGTGACCAACGGCACGCACGCCCTTGAACTGGCCCTCCAGGTTGCCGGAGTCGGACCGGGTTCCGAGGTCATTGTGCCGGCGTTCACGTTCATCTCGTCCTCCCAGGCCGCTCAGCGGCTCGGGGCGGTCGCGGTGCCCGTCGACGTCGACCCGGACACCTACTGCATCTCGGTGGCGGCCACCGAGGCGGCGATCACGCCGCGCACCAAGGCCAACATGCCTGTGCACATGGCCGGCATGATGGCCGACATGGACGCGCTGCCGAAGCTGGCGGCCGACAACGGCATCCAGATCGTCCAGGACGCCGCGCACGCGCATGGTGCGCAGTGGCACGGCAAGAAGGTCGGTGAGCTGGGTTCCATCGCGGCATTCAGCTTCCAGAACGGCAAGCTGATGACCGCCGGTGAGGGCGGCGCCGTGCTGTTCCCGGACGCCGAACTGTACGAACTCGGCTTCCTGCGGCACAGCTGCGGGCGACCAAGGTCCGACACCAAGTACATGCACCGGACGTCGGGTTCGAACTTCCGGCTCAACGAGTTCTCGGCGAGTGTGCTGCGTGGCCAACTCGGCAGGCTGGACGGGCAGATCGACACCAGGGAGGCCCGCTGGCCGCTGCTGGCCGGGCTGCTGGCCGACATACCGGGCGTGGTGCCGCAGGGCGCCGACCCGAGGGCCGACCGGAACCCCCACTACATGGCCATGTTCCGGCTGCCCGGGGTCACCGAGGAGCGCCGTGACGAGCTCGTGCGGGCCATGGTCGCCGCCGGGCTGCCCGCGTTCGTGGCGTTCCGGGCGATCTACCGCTGTGACGGGTTCTGGGAGACCGGAGCGCCCGAGCAGACAGTGGCCGAGATCGCGGCCCGCTGCCCCAACACCGAGGCCATCTACCGGGACAGCATCTGGTTGCACCACAGGACCCTGCTGGGCACCGAAGCGCAGATGCACGAGATCGCGCGCGTGGTGGCCGAGGTGTTGGCGGCGTCATGACCGGGCCGCGGGTCTCCACCGGTCCGATCCGGGTCGCCGTCGTCGGGCTCGGCTGGGCGGCGCGGTCGATCTGGCTGCCCAGGCTGCTGGCCCATCCGGCGTTCACTGTGGCCACCGTGGTCGACCCTGACCCGCTGGCCAGGGCGTCGGCAGCGCGGGACGGCCTGCGGTCGCTCGCGCGCTACGAGGACCTGCGACCCGACGAGATCGACCTGGCGGTCGTCGCGGTGCCCAACCATCTGCACACCCCGGTGGCCTGCGGGCTGCTGCGCAACGGCATCTCGGTGTTCGTGGAGAAGCCGGTCTGTCTCGACTCCGCCGAGGTCGAGGACCTCGCCGCGGCGGAACGGGCGACCAGTGCGACACTGCTGGCCGGCAGCGCCTCTCGGCACCGGGCCGACATGCGCGTGCTGTACGGCCTGGCCGACACCATCGGCCGGGTCCGGCACGTGGACGTGTCCTGGGTCAGGGCACGGGGCATACCGGACGCGGGCGGCTGGTTCACCGATCGCCGGTTCTCCGGTGGCGGTGCGCTGGTCGACCTCGGCTGGCACCTGCTGGACGCCGTCGGCCCGTTCGTCGGCACGGCACGCTTCGACCACGTGCTCGGCACGGCGTCCCGCGACTTCATCAACGCGGGCTCGTGGCGGGCATCCTGGCGGGCGGATGACGAGCCGGACCAGCACGTCACGGTGAACGGCTCGGTCGACGGCGATGTCGAGGACACCGCGCGTGCCTTCCTGGTCGCCGAGAACGGCGTCTCCGTGTCGTTGTGCGCGCGGTGGGCATCGCACGAACCGTGCGACACGACGACCGTCACGATCGAGGGCACCACCGGCGCGGCGACGCTGAACTGCACGTTCGGCTTCAGTCCCAACCGGGCCGGTAATCCTGTCGTCACCCACACCAGGGACGGCGACACGATGGTCCTGCCGGTGCCGGAAGAGCCGATCGGCGCGGAGTACGACCGTCAACTGGACGAGCTACCCGCGCTGCTGGCCGAACAGCGTGTCCGGCCCGACACGATCGACAACGTCCGTGGCACCGTCGCGGTGGTCGAGCGCATCTACGAGTCGGCGGGCCTGCGCCGCGATGCGCGACGTCCCGTGGGGGTCGCCTCCGTCGAGTAGACCCGGGAGTAGCCATGACTGCTGCAAGCCAAGCCACTAGGACGACCGACACCGATGTCGCCGCTGTGATCTTCGACCTGGACGGCGTTCTGGTCGACACGTTCGACGTGATGCGGCAGGCGTTCCGGACCGCGTACGAGGAGGTCGTCGGCGGCGATGACGCGCCGTTCGACGAGTACAACCGGCACCTGGGCCGATATTTCCCGGACATCATGGAGATCATGGGGCTGCCGGCCGAGATGGAGGAGCCTTTCGTCCGGGAGAGCTATCGCCTCGCCGACCGGGCGACGCTGTTCGACGGCGTGGCCGAGACCGTCGGCTCGCTGCGCGGGCGTGGTCTCGGCCTGGCCGTGGCCACCGGGAAGGCAGGGGACAGGGCCAGGTCGCTGCTCGATCAACTCGGCCTGCTGCGGCAGTTCGACCACGTCGTCGGATCGGACGAGGTGGCACACGCGAAGCCTGCGCCGGACATCGTGTGGCGTGCGCTGGATCTGTTGGACGTGCCGGCTGACGAGGCGATGATGGTCGGCGACGCGGTGACGGACCTGGCCAGCGCGCGGGCCGCCGGAGTACGGGCGGTGGCGGCGGTGTGGGCAGGCAATGACGAGATGGCGATGCGCCGCGCGCACCCGGATGCGCTGGTGCATCGGCCGGCGGAGCTGTTGCCGCTCTGTGCAACTCGCTGAGGACAGTGGAAAGCAGCGGCCGTGGCGTCTTCTTCGCCACGGCCGCTGCGCATTGTCTGAACGGTCGACACGCCGGGTGGCGTGCTTGAATGCCGGTCCGGTTCGTGTGGCTCAACAGTTGCTCTGCCGGGTGCCGGTTGCGTGCGGTGGGGGCTTGGTTGCCCGCTCCCTCGCGTTCAGTGTTCAACGCTGGATCGCCGGCTTCGTGCGAGGAAGCGGGGGGTATGGATCGTTCCCCGCTCACGTGTCACGTTTCAGTTGGCATGTCGCGCGCCAGCGGCCGTGGCGAGCTTTCGCCACGGCCGCTGCTTCGCTGTGCTGTCAGCCGACCGGCATGTCCGCCAGTGTCGCGATGACCAGTGGTTCTGGTACGTCGCGCACGATGTCCGGGCCTGCTGGGCCGTCCAGTACGAACGTCAGGCCCGTTGTCGCCTTCTTGTCCGCGCGCATGAATCCGACCAGGGCCTCCAGCGTGATGCCGGGCGGCAGTGTGGTCGGCAGGCCGTAACCGCGCACCACGTCCTCGTGCTCGGCGACCCTGGCAGCGCCGATGCGGCCCAGGGCGCCGGCCAGCCTGCCGGCGTACACCGTGCCGATCGCGACCGCCTCGCCGTGCCGTAGGTCGAAGTCCGTGGCCAGTTCCAGCGCGTGCCCCAGGGTGTGGCCGTAGTTGAGCAGATGGCGCAGGCCGCTGTCGCGCTCGTCGGCCGCCACTATCTCCGCCTTTCGCGCGACGCTGGCGGCGATCTGCTCACGCAGCGGCAGGCCACGCAGGTCGCCTGCGCCGATGAAGTGGCAGCGGGCTATCTCGCCGTAGCCGTTGGTCCATTCGCGCTCGGGCAGCGTGTGCAGGAAGTCCGTGTCGCACAACACCGCGCTGGGCTGCCAGTACGTGCCGACCAGGTTCTTGCCCGACGGCAGGTTCACCGCGGTCTTGCCGCCGACACTCGCGTCCACCTGCGCCAACAGCGTGGTCGGCAGGTGCACGACGGGCAGGCCGCGGTGGTAGAGCGCCGCTGCCAGGCCGACGGTGTCCGTCGTGGTGCCGCCACCGCAGGACACGATCGCGTCGGCCCTGGTCAGCCCGAACCCGGCGAACTGCTCACACATGCCGCCGATGGTGGCCAGCGTCTTGTCGTGCTCACCGTCCTGCGCCGGCAGGAACATCGACGGCACACCGGGATCGGGCAGCAGTTCACGGGGTCGGGCCGACACGACGGCCACCTGCCGGACCCCGATGCCCGCCAGCACGGTGGCCAGGTCGTGTCGCGCCTCCGACCCGATCACCACGGGGTAGGACCGGTCTCCGAGGTCGACGTCGATCGTGTGGTGGGCGGGCGCGAACTCGACGAGGCCGGGCTGGGTTGTCGTCATACGCTCACCCCGCTGGTGGTGGTCCGCACCATCAGGTCAGGGTCGACCGGGCTGTCGCCGTCGCGTAGCGCCGTCCGCGTCACCCTGGCGGCCAGCGCCTCGGTCGCCGGTGGGATGCCCAGCCTGCTGTGCGTCAGGTGTGCGTGGTCGAACAGCAGGTAGTTCGTCGGCAGGTCCTCGTGCCTGCGGCACTCGGTGGTGATGGCCCGCACGGCGTGCAGGTAGTGCTGCCACAACCGGGTCTGCGCCTCGTCCGGGGTGCCAGCGGCGTCCCGCACGATCCGCACCGCGTCCTCGTCGGCCCGGCGGCCCAGTTCGATGCGCTGCGCGGGATCAAGGCCACTGGCGGCCTGCTCCCAGCAGGAGAACAGGAACGAGTGGCGGTCGGCCTCCGGTGTCATGCCGACGAGGCAGCACAGATGGCGCACCGCGGTGAAGAGCTGCTCGTCCGAATCGCCGAGATCGCCCATTCGCAGCAGGTCCAGCGCGAAGTCGCTGGAGGCCGACGACAGGTCCTCGGCGAATTCGGCGCACTGCCCGTCCGGGTACTGCGTCGGAGCGGAATCGGCCCGCCGGACACCTACTGCCCAGTCACGTTTCGCCGATTCCACCTCGACCAGGTGCTCCAGTTCGCCGAGTACCGGTTCCGTCGAGTGGAAGCAGAGTCCGAACGTCCGTTCGGTCTCGTCCGGTGTGCGCTGGAAGAACCACCGGCCGTCCGGGTCGGCGGCCCGCAGGTGGTCCACCAGCGGTGGGACCAGGTCGGAAATGGCTTGCTCAGTGGGCACGTCCGGATTCGTCGTGAGTGTTTTCGGGATGTGGAAGGAAGACCAGCCACGCCTCACAGCATGTCACCTCACAGATGTCGTCGAGCGGTCATTTCCGGGGACTTGGTATGTCCTGCAGCGTAGTTTCGATGTGGGGGCAGTTCTATTCGTTCGACCGCCGAGCCTCCGGTTTTCCAAAGTTAGGGAGGGAATAGGGGGGTGGTAAGGGGGTTTGACATGGCATTTCCGAGCAACACTGGAATTACGACAGCACGAGGAAATGCCCACCCTGGCCCCGGTTCCAGTCGAACGAGGATGTGGTGAGATGTTGCGCACCGAATTGATCCGTCCACTGCCCGCACTGTTGAAGGCACACGCGGATCGTTTCGGCGAGAAGGTCGCTTTCCAGGATGCCCGGCGACGGGTGACCTACGCGGAACTGGAAGCACGCACCGGTCGGATCGCGGGTCACCTCGCCGACCTGCGACTGCGGCCGGGTGACCGCGCCGCGATCTGCCTCGGCAACCGCGTCGAGATGGTGGAGAGCTACCTCGCGATCACCAGGGCCAGCGCGATCGGTGTGCCCGTCAACCCGAGGCTGACCGCTGCCGAGTTGGCCCACGTGCTGGACGACAGTGGCGCCCGCGTGGTGATCACCGATCCCGGCCACGTCGACCAACTCCGCGAGGTGCTGGCCGACCGGCGGGTGCGGTTGGTCGTGACCGGTGACGCCAACCCGTCCGGCACGCTCTCCTTCACCACACTGGCCACCACCGATCCGGCAACGCCCGCGCCCGATGACCTCGGGCTGGACGACGTCGCCTGGATGCTCTACACGTCCGGCACCACCGGCAAGCCCAAGGGCGTGCTGTCCACGCAGCGCAACTGCCTGTGGTCCGTCGCCGCCTGCTACGCGCCGGTACCCGACCTGACCGAGGACGACCGGGTCCTGTGGCCGTTGCCGCTGTTCCACAGCCTGTCCCACATAGCGTGCGTGCTCGGCGTGACCGCTGTGGGTGCCACGGCGCGGATCGTGGACGGCTACTCCGCCCAGGACGTGCTGACCGCGCTCGCGGAGGACTCCTCGACCTTCCTGGCCGGCGTGCCCACCATGTACCGCTACCTGGTGCAGGCCGCTCGTGAGCAGGGCTTCACAGCACCCGACCTGCGGATGTGCCTCGTCGGTGGCGCTGTCACGACGGCGGAACTGCGCTCTGCGTTCGAGGATGCTTTCGGCGCCCCGCTGCTGGACGCCTACGGCAGCACCGAGACCTGCGGGTCGATCGCCATCAACTGGCCCTCCGGTGCCCGCGTCGAAGGATCCTGCGGACTGCCGGTGCCCGGCCTCGAGGTGCGCCTGGTCCACCCGGAGACCGGCCACGACGTCGGCGCCGACGCCGAGGGCGAGGTCTGGGTGCGTGGGCCGAACGTGATGGTCGGCTACCACAACCGGCCCGACGAGACGGCGGCCGCCGTGCAGGACGGCTGGTTCCACACCGGTGACCTGGCCAGGCGTGACGACGCCGGCTACCTCACCGTCACCGGCCGGATCAAGGAACTGATCATTCGAGGTGGCGAGAACATCCATCCCGGTGAGATCGAGGACGTGCTGCGCGGCCTGCCGGGGATCGCGGACGTCGCCGTCGTCGGCAAGCCGCACGACGTGCTCGGCGAGGTGCCGGTGGCGTTCGTGGTCCCCGGGTCCGGTGGCGTGGACACGGATGCCGCGTTCGCCGCGTGCCGGGAGCGGTTGGCGTACTTCAAGGTGCCGGAGGAGCTCTACGAGATCGAGAGCATCCCGCGTACCCCGTCCGGCAAGATCACCCGGCACGTCCTGCTGGACCAGCCCGCACGGTTGCGCGCGGCCGGCAGCAGCCACTACGAGTCGCTGCTACGGCTGGACTGGATCCCGTTGTCCTCGCTGCCGGCCAAGCCGACGAACGATGACTGGTCCGTCGTCGACGCGGCCGATGCCGAGCGCGCACTGGCCGATGGCGACGGTCGGATTGTCGTGGTGACCAGGTACGGCGTCGGTGTGAGTCCTGACGACCTGCCCGACCCCGATACGGCCGCCATCGTCGGCCGGCTTCGTGGCCTCCAGGCCACCCATCCCGACCGGTTGACACTGGTCGACAGCGATGGCGATCTGCCGGCTGCCCGTGACGAGCCCTGGGTCGCTGTTCGTGGCGGTACCGCGTTGCGGCCGTCGCTGGCCAGGACCCCGGTCACCGTCGCCGACACCGTCGCAATCGATCCTCGGCGGCCGGTGCTGATCACCGGCGCCGACACCGATCTCGGTGCCGCCATCGCCAAGCATGTCGTTGCGGGACACGGTGTCCGGCACGTCCTGCTGCTCGGCGCCGACGAGGTCGCTGCCGCGCCGTTGACCGCGCTCGGTGCGTCCGTCGATGTCGTGGAGTCGTGCGATCCGGTCAAGGTCGGCGCCGTGATCTACGCCGGTGGCGGTTCTGACGTCGCTCGGCACCTCGACGAGGTGACTCGGGATGCCGATCTGTCGGCCTTCGTGCTGTGCTCGTCCGCGACCGGGGTGCTGGGCACCGCTCGTGATCCTGAGCAGGCGGCGACCGCCTCCTTCCTTGCCGCGCTGGCCCAGCGCCGGCGCGCAGAGGGGTTGCCTGCCGTGGCGCTGCTGTGGGGTCCGTGGTTGGGCGACGACCAGGTCGCAGCCACCGGTGTCAGCACGCTGGCCACGCAGGAGGCGTTGGCGATGTTCGACGCCGCCCTCGCCGCCGACGAGCCGTGCCTGCTGCCGATGAAGCTGGACACCGTGCTGCTCGGCCAGGACGCGGCACCCGTGCCCCCTGCCCTGCGCGACCTCATCGACACTTTCCCGCGTGCTGACACGGCAGCGGATGGCAGGCGCACGGATGCGCTGCGCGCCACGCTGACCGGCAGGCCCGAGTCCGAGCAGACCCGCGTCCTGCTGGACCTGGTGCGCACGGCGGCCGCCGAGGTCGGCGGCACCGATGACCGGATCGCGCCGGAGCGCGCGTTCAAGGATCTCGGCTTTGGGTCGACGCACGCCGTGCAACTGCGCAACAAGCTGGTCGAGGCCACCGGTCTCCGGCTGCCGGCCACCCTGGTGTTCGATCACCCGACTTCGGCCGCGGTGGCAACGGAACTGCGTGCGCAGGTACTCGGCGGCGACCGGGAGACACAGACCGCACAGGCCGCCGTTGCCGGCTCTGAGGAGCCGATCGCCATCGTGTCGACGGCCTGCCGGCTGCCCGGTGGAGTCACGTCGCCGGAGGACCTGTGGCGACTGCTGGACGGTGGCCACGACGGCATCACCGGCTTCCCCACCGACCGCGAGTGGGACCTGACCAACCTGTTCGACGACGACCCCGACCGCGCCGGCACCTCCTACGTGCGGCAGGGCGGTTTCCTGCACGACGCCCCCGAGTTCGACGCGGGCTTCTTCGGGATCTCGCCGCGCGAGGCGGTGGCGATGGACCCGCAGCAGCGGCTGATGCTGGAAACGTCCTGGGAGACGTTCGAACGGGCGGGCATCGTGCCGACCTCGCTGAAGGGCGGCAAGGTCGGCGTGTTCTCCGGCGCCATGGACCAGGACTACGGCGTCCACCTGACCGACGTACCGGCCGGCGTCGAGGGCTACCGCAGCACCGGCACGGCGGGCAGTGTGGTGTCCGGCCGGGTGTCCTACACGCTGGGTTTCGAGGGTCCCGCCGTCACCGTTGACACGGCGTGTTCTTCGTCGTTGGTTGCGTTGCATCTGGCCTGTCAGTCGTTGCGGTCGGGTGAGTCGGATCTGGCTCTTGCCGGTGGTGTGGCTGTGATGTCGCAGCCCTCGTCGTTCGTGGAGTTCTCGCGGCAGCGTGGTCTGGCCGCGGATGGCCGGTGCAAGGCGTTCGCGGGTGGTGCCGACGGGACCGGCTGGTCCGAGGGTGTCGCCGTGGTGTTGGTGGAGCGGTTGTCCGACGCACGGCGCAACGGGCATGACGTGCTGGCCATCGTGCGGGGCAGTGCGGTGAACCAGGACGGCGCGTCCAACGGGTTGACCGCGCCGAACGGTCCTTCGCAGCAGCGGGTGATTCGCCAGGCGCTGGCCAATGCCGGCCTGGAGTCGTCCGATGTGGACGCTGTGGAGGGGCACGGCACCGGTACCAGCCTCGGTGACCCGATCGAGGCGCAGGCCGTGATCGCGACCTACGGCCAGGATCGGTCAGAGCCACTGTGGCTCGGGTCGATGAAGTCGAACATCGGCCACACCCAGGCGGCGGCCGGTGTGGCAGGCCTGATCAAGCTGGTCGAGGCGATGCGCCATGGTGTGCTGCCCAGGACGCTGCACGTGGACGAGCCGTCGCCGCACGTCGACTGGACGGCCGGCAACGTCGCGCTCCTGACCGACGCGCGTGCCTGGCCGCAGACCGACCGTCCGCGTCGGGCAGCCGTGTCGGCATTCGGTGTGAGTGGCACCAACGCGCACGTGATAGTCGAGCAGGCGCCTGACGAGCCGGTTGCCGAGGAGTCGAACACCGACACGCCGATGGTGCCGTGGGTGCTGTCCGCGAAGACCCCCACGGCGCTCCGGGCACAGGCGGACCGCCTGATGGCGCTGCTGACCAGCGACCCCGACCTGCGTCCCGTCGACGTGGCCTACTCGCTGGCCACCACACGGGCCGCTCTGGACCACCGGGCTGTCGTGGCGGGAGAGGACCGCGACCAGGCGCTCCGCGAACTTGCCACCGTCACCGGGGACAGCCTGCCTGCCGATGTGACCGGTCGGACGGTGTTCGTGTTCCCCGGTCAGGGCACGCAGTGGGTGGGCATGGGTGCTTCGCTGTTGGAGACCTGCCCGGTGTTCGCCGAGTCGATGGTCGAGTGTGCTGATGCGTTGGCCGGGTTCGTGGACTGGTCGTTGCTGGAGGTGATCCGGGGTGGTTCGCTGGATCGGGTCGATGTGGTGCAGCCCGCCTCGTTCGCGGTGATGGTGTCGTTGGCTCGGGTGTGGCAGTCGTGGGGCGTGCGCCCGGATGCTGTGGTGGGGCACTCGCAGGGTGAGATCGCCGCCGCATATGTCGCTGGCGCGCTGTCGTTGCGGGATGCGGCGAAGGTGGTCGCGTTGCGCAGCAAGGCCATCGCGCACGGCCTGGCCGGCGTCGGCGGCATGATGTCGCTTACTCTGTCCGAAGAGGACGTTCAGGCGCGACTCGCCCGGTACGGCGACAAGCTGGAGATCGCCGCCGTCAACGGGCCGATGTCCGTCGTCGTAGCAGGTGAGCCGGACGCGCTGGACGAGTTGCAGGCCGTTTGCGACGCCGACGAGGTGCGGGCCAAGCGGATCTCGGTGGACTACGCGTCGCACACCTCGCACGTGGAGCGGATCGAGGACGAGCTGGCCGACGTGCTGGCCGGTCTGGAACCACGAGAGCCCTCCATCCCGATGATGTCCCCGGTGACCGGCACCTGGATCGAGGGCGCCGCGCTGGACGGTGGCTACTGGTACCGCAGCCTGCGTCACCAGGTCGGTTTCGCACCGGCCATCCACGCATTGGTCGAGCAGGGCCACCATGCGTTCGTCGAGGTCAGCTCGCATCCCGTGCTGACCCCCGCGGTGCAGGAGATCGTCGAGGAGCACGAGGACGTTGCCACGGTCGCCGTGCCGAGCCTGCGCCGCCAGCAGGACTCCGTCGAGCGGCTGCTGTCCTCGTTGGGGCAGTGGCACGCGCGTGGCGGTGCCGTCGACTGGCACACCTTCTTCGAGGGCATGGGCGCGCGGCGCGTCGCCCTGCCGACGTATGCCTTCCAGCGCGAGCGCTACTGGCTTGGCGGGACACCGGGCGCCGAGCGGGCCGGGGCCGGGGCCGAGATCGACGCCAGGTTCTGGGCGGCCGTCGAGCGCGAGGACATCGACATCGTCGCCAGGACGTTGAACCTCCCGGACGCCGCCGCGCTCGCCCCGGCGCTGCCCGCGTTGTCGCAGTGGCGCAAGGAACGCAGGAAGCAGAACGCGGTCGACGCATGGCGCTACCGGATCAACTGGCAGCGGCTGGCCGGCACGGCCGAGCAGCGGCTCACCGGCACCTGGGTGGCGGTCGTCCCCGAGGTCGACGACTGCGACGCCGTGCTGGACGTGCTGCGTGGCAGTGGCGCCGACGTGGTCACCGTCGCCGCCGACGCCGACCTCACCGAATCGCTGCGCACCGCCACCGAAGCCCAGGAGATCAGCGGCGTGCTGTCGTTGCTGGCGCTGGACGAGCGGACGCTGACGGCCGGCCTGACCGGCACCGCGGCACTGGTGCTCGCCATGGAGGACGCCGACATCGGGGCGCCGCTGTGGTCGGTGACCAGGGGAGCGGTGTCCGCGGACAACGGCATTCTCGCCGACCGGCCCGTGCAGGCACTCACCTGGGGTCTCGGCCTCGTCGCCGCGCTCGAATACCCACGGCGTTGGGGCGGCCTGGTGGATCTGCCAGCCGATCTGGACGAGCGGGCGCTGCGCCTGCTGCCCGGTGTGCTGCGCGGCAGGGGCGACGAGGACCAGTTGGCGATCCGCACCGCCGGGGTGTTCGGGCGGCGCCTGGTGCACGCCCCCCTGGGTGACGCGCCGGGCCGGCACCCGTGGACTCCACGCGGCACCGTGCTGGTCACGGGCGGCACCGGCGGTGTCGGCGCCACGATCGCGCGTTGGCTGGCCACTGCCGGCGCTGAGCACATCGTGCTGGCCAGCAGGCGTGGTCCGGACGCCGAGGGCATGGCCGAGCTGACCGCGGAACTGGGCGAGCTCGGTGCCGCCGCGACCGTCGCCACGTGCGATGTCGCCGACCGGGACGCGCTGGCCGCGATCGTCGACGCCGTGCCCGCCGATCGGCCGTTGACCGCCGTCGTGCACGCGGCGGGTGTCGGCCAGCAGAGCCCGATGGCCCAGATGAGCCCGGCCGACTACGAGGGCGTGCTGGCCAGCAAGGTCGCGGGCGCGATCAACCTGGACGACGTGCTCGGCGACCGGGACCTGGACGCTTTCGTGCTGGTCTCCTCCAACGCGGGCGTGTGGGGTGGCGGTGGCCAGGGTGGCTACGCGGCGGCCAACGCCTTCCTCGACGCACTCGCCGAGCGGCGCCGGCAGCGGGGCAGGACGGCCACGTCGGTGGCGTGGGGTTCCTGGGGTGGCCTCGGTCTCGGTGCCGTCGAAGGAGCAGCGGAACGCCTGCGGCAGCTTGGCCTGCCCGGCATGGACCCGGACCTGGCGCTCAGCGCGCTGGCGCAGGCCGTCGAGCACGACGAGACCGTCGTGTCGGTGGCGGACGTGGACTGGGAGCGGTTCACGCCCGGCTTCACCGCCGCTCGCCCGAGCCCGCTGCTCGGTGAACTGCCGGAGGTCCAGGACGCGCTACGGGCCGCCGAACCGGAGGCCGAACAGACCTCGGCGTTGGCCGGTCGCCTTGCCGGCCTGGCCGAAGCCGAACAGGACCGTGCCGTACTGACGATGGTGCGCACCGAGGCCGCGGCGGTACTCGGCCACGGTGACGCCAACTCCGTCGAACCCAACTCCGCGTTCAAGGAGCAGGGCTTCGACTCGATGACCGCCGTCGAACTGCGCAACCGGCTGATGGCCGGTGCCGGTGTGCGGCTGCCGACCACTCTCGTCTTCGACTACCCGACACCCGCCGCGCTCGGCAGGTTCCTGTTGTCCGAGTTGGCGCCCAGCGGTGCCGGTGGCCAGCAGGCCGCGACAACTGTCGCTGCCGTCGACGACGACCCGATCGCGATCGTCTCCATGAGCGGGCGGTTCCCCGGTGGCATCGCGACTCCCGAGCAACTGTGGGACCTGGTGTCGGCAGGTGACGAGAAGGTGCTGGAGTTCCCGACCGACCGAGGCTGGGACACCGACGACCTGTACGACCCCGAGCCGGGCACGCCGGGCAAGACATACTCCCGCAAGGGCGGCTTCATGACCGGAGCCGGCGACTTCGATCCCGCGTTCTTCAAGATCTCGCCGCGTGAGGCGCTGGCGATGGACCCGCAGCAGCGGATCTTCCTGGAAGCCGCGTGGGAGGTCTGCGAGCGGGCCGGCATCGACGTGACCACGTTGCACGGCAGCAGGACCGGCGTGTTCGCAGGCGGCTTCCAGACCGGCTACGGCGTCGGCGCCGACGTGGTGGAGGAGGGCGTCGCCGGCTACATGTCGCAGGGCAACCTGACCAGCGTGTTGTCCGGCCGCGTGTCCTACACGTTCGGGTTCGAGGGACCTGCCGTCACAGTGGACACCGCGTGCTCGTCGTCGCTGGTCGCTCTGCACTGGGCCTGCCAGTCGCTGCGCACGGGCGAGTCCGACCTGGCGCTGGCGGGTGGCGTGTCGGTGATGGCGCAGCCCGCGGCGTTCGTCGAGTTCTCCCGGCAGCGCGGCCTGGCCGTGGACGGCCGGTGCAAGGCGTTCGCCGCCGGTGCCGACGGGACCGGCTGGTCCGAGGGCGTCTCGGTGGTGTTGGTGGAGCGGCTGTCCGACGCACGGCGCAACGGCCACGACGTGCTGGCCATCGTGCGGGGCAGCGCCATCAACCAGGACGGCGCGTCCAACGGCCTCACCGCCCCGAACGGCCCTTCGCAGCAGCGGGTGATCCGCCAGGCGCTGGCCAACGCGGGTCTGACCGCCGACGACGTGGATGCCGTCGAGGCCCACGGCACCGGCACCACGCTCGGCGATCCGATCGAGGCACAGGCGCTGCTGTCCACCTACGGCCGTGACCGGTCGGTCGCCGAGCCGCTGTGGCTGGGTTCGCTGAAGTCCAACATCGGCCACACCCAGGCCGCGGCCGGGGTCGCGGGCGTGATCAAGATGGTGCAGGCGATGGACCACGGCCTGCTGCCCAGGACGCTGCACGTCGACGAGCCGACACCGCACGTGGACTGGTCGGACGGCGGTGTCGAACTGCTGACCGAGGCGCGCGACTGGCCCGATGTCGACCGCCCGCGCAGGTTCGGCGTGTCGGCGTTCGGCGTGAGCGGCACGAACGCCCACGTGATCGTGGAGCAGCCGCCCGCAGCCGAACCGGTCGACATCGAGCGGCACGATCTGCCTGCCGTGCCGTGGGTGCTGTCGGCGAGGACGCCGACCGCGCTGCGCGGCCAGGCCGAGCGGCTGTTGTCCGCGGACCCGCGGTACAGCGCGGTCGACGTGGCCTACTCGCTGGCGACCACGCGCGCCGCCCTGGAGCACAGGGCTGTCGTGGTGGACGACCTGTTGGCCGGCACGCGGGCCGTAGCGGCCAAGGAGGATGCCGAGAACGTGGTGTCCGGCCTCGCCGATGTGACCGGTCGGACGGTGTTCGTGTTCCCCGGTCAGGGCACGCAGTGGGTGGGCATGGGTGCTTCGCTGTTGGAGACCTGCCCGGTGTTCGCCGAGTCGATGGTCGAGTGTGCTGATGCGTTGGCCGAGTTCGTGGACTGGTCGTTGCTGGAGGTGATCCGGGGTGGTTCGCTGGATCGGGTCGATGTGGTGCAGCCCGCCTCGTTCGCGGTGATGGTGTCGTTGGCTCGGGTGTGGCAGGCGTGGGGTGTGCGGCCGGATGCTGTGGTGGGGCACTCGCAGGGCGAGATCGCGGCTGCTCATGTGGCAGGGGCACTGTCCCTGCGCGACGCCGCCCGTGTCGTCGCGTTGCGCAGCAAGGCGATCGCACACGGCCTCGCCGGTCTCGGCGGCATGATGTCGCTCGCACTGTCCGAACAGGACGCTCAGGTGCTGATCGAGGAGTACGGCGACCGGTTGGAGATCGCGGCCGTGAACGGCCCGACCTCCACCGTGGTGGCCGGTGAGCCGGACGCGCTGGACGAGTTGCAGGCCGTCTGCGACGCCGACGAGGTGCGTGCGAAGCGGATCTCGGTGGACTACGCGTCGCACACCTCGCACGTGGAGCGGATCGAGGACGAGCTGGCCGACGTGCTGGCCGACGTGACCCCGACCGAGCCGAACATCCCGATGATGTCCCCGGTGACCGGCACCTGGATCGAGGGTCCGGTGCTGGACGGCGGCTACTGGTACCGCAGCCTGCGTCACCGGGTCGGCTTCGCGCCCGCCATCCGTGCGCTGGTCGAGCAGGGCCACCACGCCTTCGTCGAGGTCAGTTCGCACCCGGTGCTGACGCCGTCGGTGCAGGAGATCGTGGACGAGCACGAGGACGTCGCCTCCGTCGTGGTGGGCAGCCTGCGCCGTGAGCAGGACTCCGTGGCGTGGCTGCTGTCTTCGCTGGCGGGGGCGTACGTCCGTGGCGTGCCGGTGGACTGGGCCGCCTTCTTCGAAGGCACAGGAGCCCGCAGGGTGAGCCTGCCGACGTATGCCTTCGAGCACCAGCGGTACTGGCTGGAGTCGAACGGCACGCCCGCCGGCACGTCGTTCGCCGGGCTGGGCGACACCGGGCACCCGCTGCTGGGCGCCGAGGTGGACGTGCCGGGGTCGGACGGAGCGCTGTTCGCGGGACAGCTGTCGCTGCGCACGCAGCCCTGGCTGGCCGACCACGTCGTGTCCGGTGTGGTGCCGCTGCCCGGGACCGCGCTGGTGGACACCGTCGTGCGGGCAGGCGACCACGTCGGAGCAGGCGTGATCGACGAACTGCTGATCGAGACACCACTGGTCGTGCCGGAGCGGGACGCGCTGCGCACCAGGGTCCGGGTCGGCGAGCCGGACGGCGACGGCCACCGCTCGGTCGAGGTCTACTCCAGGCCGGACGGCTCGGCCGCACCCTGGACCCGACACGTGACGGGCACCCTGCGCACCGCCGCCGACCAGCCCGCCAGCGATCTGTCGACCTGGCCGCCGTCGAACGCGGAAGCCGTGTCGGTCGACGGGTTCTACGAACGTCAGTGGGACGCGGGGTTCGAGTTCGGCCCGCTGTTCCGCGGTCTGCGGGCGGCGTGGACACGCGGCGACGAGGTGTTCGCCGAGGTCGCACTGCCCGAGGACCAGCGGGACACGGTGGCCACGTTCGGCGTGCACCCCGCACTGCTGGACGCCGCCCTGCAGGCCAACACGTTCAGCCCTCGGCGTGACCCGGACGAGGCCCGGCTGCCGTTCGCCTGGAACGGCGTCACCGTCCACGCGACCGGCGCGTCCGCGCTGCGCGTGCGGCTGGCACCCGAGGGTGCCGACGGAACGTCAGTGGAGGTGGCCGACCCGACCGGCGCCCCGGTGGCCTCGGTCCGGTCCCTGGTGACCAGGCCGGTCGACACCGAACAGCTCGCGGGTTCGCGTACCGACCTGGCCGACTCGCTGTTCACCATGACGTGGACACCGGTGGCCGCAGGTTCGTCCTCGACCGGCGCGGTCCTCGACCTGACCCAACCGGTGGGCGGCGACCTGCCGACCCGGACCCGCGACCTGACGGCCCGGGCACTGGCGGCCATCCAGGAGCACGTGGCGACCGAGCCTGCCGAGCCGCTGGCGATCGTGACGCGCGGTCTGGAGACCGACCCGGCCGTCGGTGCCGTGTGGGGCCTGGTGCGCACGGCGCAGACCGAGCACCCCGACCAGGTCGTCGTGGTCGACGTCGACGGCGACACGGCCGCGGTGTCGGACGCGGTCGGCACCGGCGAGCCGCAGGTCGCGGTCCGGTCCGGTGAACTGGTCGCGCCGAGGCTGGTCCGCGCCGAACCAGAGGCGCAGGCCAGGCCGTGGGATCGCGACGGCACCGTGCTGATCACCGGTGGGACCGGTGTGCTGGGCGGCCTGGTCGCCCGCGATGTGGTGGCCGAGCACGGCATTCGGCACGTCCTGCTGGCCAGCAGGCGCGGACCGGACGCCGACGGCGCCGCCGAACTCCACGACGAGCTCACGGCGGCGGGTGCTGACGTGACGATCGTGGCGTGCGACGTGGCCGACCGGGAAGCTGTGGTGAAGCTGCTGGCGCACGTGCCGGACGAGCACCCGCTGACCGCGGTCGTGCACACGGCCGGTGTCCTGGACGACGGCGTGTTCTCGTCGTTGACCCCGGAACGCCTGGCGACCGTGCTCGGGCCGAAGGCTGATGGTGCCTGGCACCTGCATGAGCTGACCAGGGAGCTCGACCTCGCCGGGTTCGTGCTGTTCTCCTCGGCGTCCGGCACGCTGGGCAACGCCGGCCAGGGCAACTACGCCGCCGCCAACGGCTTCCTCGACGCGCTGGCCCGATCGCGCACAGCGGCCGGGCTGCCAGGGATGTCGCTGGCGTGGGGCCTGTGGGAGCAGGCCAGCGAGATGACCGGCCGGGTCCTGGACAGCGGCCGCGGTCACCGTGGCGTGCCGGCGATGACATCGCAGGAGGGCATGGCGCTGTTCGACATCGCCGTGCGTGGCACCGAGAGCACGTTGGTGCCGGCCAAGCTGGACCTGCGTGCGTGGCAGCACCACGACGGGCCGGTGCCGGCGGTGCTGCGTGGCCTGGTGCGCCAGGGCAGGCGCGCGCTGGTGCGGGACGAGCGGGCGGAGTCGTTGGCCGACCAGTTGGCCTCGATGCCGGGGGCGGACCGGGCCAGGAAGCTACTGGACCTGGTGCGAAACCAGGCGGCCTCGGTGCTCGGCCATGCGGGAGTGTCGTCGATCGGCGCGAACCAGGCGTTCAAGGACCTCGGGTTCGACTCGCTGGCGGCGGTGGAACTGCGCAACCGGCTGAAGGCGGCGACCGGGCTGCGGCTGCCGGCCACGCTGGTGTTCGACCACCCGAATCCGGCCGCACTGGCCGCGATGCTGCAGGGCCACTTCGGGACGGCCGAGGCGTCGTCGGTGCTCGCTGAGGTGGACCGACTGGACGCGACCCTGCTGGCCGCCGAACTGGACGAGGACAGCGGCGCGAAGGTGGCCGCTCGGCTGAGTGAGCTGGTATCGGCGCTGCGCGGTTCGGCACCCGGTGTCGACGTGTCCGATGACGACATCTTCGCCGTGGCTGACGCCGAACTCGGCCGGTCCTGACCACACCTACGCTCACCGCAAAGGAATCTGTTGCCGTGACTGACGAAACGCAGAAGCTACGCGACTATTTGAAGCGCACCATCGGTGAACTCAGGCAGACTCGTGAGCAGTTGCACGATGTCGAGTCGAAGCGACACGAACCGATCGCCATCGTGGGCATGGCCTGCCGGCTACCCGGCGGAGTGTCCACACCGGACGGACTGTGGGACCTGGTCGCCGACGGCGTGGACGGCATCTCCGAGTTCCCGCACGACCGAGGCTGGGACGTGGACGGCCTGTTCAGCCCGGACCCGGACGAGCCGGGGACGTTCTACATCCGCGAGGGCGGGTTCCTGCACGACGCCGCCGACTTCGACGCCGGGTTCTTCGGCATCAGCCCGCGCGAGGCGCTGGCCATGAACCCGCAGCAGCGGCTGCTGCTGGAAACGTCATGGGAGACGTTCGAGCGAGCCGGCATCGACGTCTCGACGCTGCGTGGCAGCAGGACCGGCGTGTTCACCGGCGTGATGTACCACGACTACGACCCAGGGGTCGGCAGGACGCCGCAGGAGGTCGAAGGCCTGCTGAGCATCGGGAACTCGGGCAGCGCGTCCTCCGGTCGGGTGTCCTACGCCCTCGGGCTCGAGGGACCGGCCGTGACGGTGGAGACTGCCTGCTCGTCGTCGCTGGTGGCGCTGCACCTGGCCGCGCAGGCACTGCGCAACGACGAGTGCTCGATGGCGCTGGCTGGCGGCGCGGCAGTGCTGGCGACGCCGAACACGCTGGTCGACTTCTCGCGGCAGCGCGGTCTGGCCAAGGACGGCCGCTGCAAGGCGTACTCGGCCGACGCCGACGGCACCGGCTGGTCCGAGGGCGTTGCCGTGCTGCTGGTGGAGCGGCTGTCCGATGCTGTCGCGCGAGGCCACGACGTGCTCGCCGTGATGCGGGGCAGCGCCGTGAACCAGGACGGCGCGTCCAACGGGCTGACCGCGCCGAACGGTCCCTCGCAGCAGCGGGTGATCCGGGCGGCGCTGGCCGATGCCGGCCTCTCGGTGTCCGATGTGGACGCCGTGGAGGGCCATGGGACGGGGACGAGCCTTGGTGATCCGATCGAGGCGCAGGCCGTGCTCGCCACCTACGGCCAGGAACGGTCCGAGCCGCTGTGGCTGGGTTCGCTGAAGTCCAACATCGGCCACACGCAGTCCGCGGCAGGTGTTGCCGGTGTGATCAAGATGGTCCAGGCGATGCGGCACGGCATGCTGCCCAGGACGCTGCACGCCGAGGAGCCCACCCCGCACGTGGACTGGTCGGCCGGGTCGGTGCGACTACTGCAGGAGGCCAGGGACTGGCCTGTCACCGACCGACCGCGCCGGGCAGGCGTGTCGGCGTTCGGTGCCACGGGCACCAATGCCCACGTCGTGCTCGAACAGGCTCCGGTCAACGAGAACCCCGCGAGTGAGCCGGGCGCTGACCTGCCGGTGGTGGCGTGGCCGGTGTCGGCGCGGACCGCTGCCGCCCTGGGGCCGCAGGCCGAGAGCCTGGCGTCCTGGGTGGAGCAGCGGCCCGATCTGCGGCCCGAGGACATCGGTTACTCGCTGGCCACCACACGGGCCCAGCTTGAGCACAGGGCAGTCGTCGTGGCACCAGATCGGCGTGGCTTGATCGAGGGCTTCGATGACGCGGTACGCGGCAGCGTCAACGACGGCCGGTTGGCGTTGTTGTTCACGGGTCAGGGTAGTCAGTCGGTGGGTATGGGCCGTGAGTTGTATGGGGCGTTTCCGGTGTTCGCGGGGGTGTGGGACGAGATCTGTGCGGAGTTGGATCCGCTTTTGTCCCGGCCGTTGAGTGATGTGCTGGGTGATCCGGAGTTGTTGGGTCGTACGGAGTTCACGCAGCCTGCGTTGTTCGCTGTCGAGGTTGGTGTGGCTCGGTTGGTGGAGTCGTGGGGTGTGCGGCCGGACGTGGTGGCTGGTCATTCGATCGGCGAGTTGGCAGCGGCACACATCGCGGGTGTGTTGTCGTTGCGCGATGCGTGCGTGTTGGTGGCTGCTCGTGGTCGGTTGATGCAGGCGTTGCCGGCTGGTGGGTGCATGGTGGCGGTGAACGCTGCTGAGGGTGACGTTCGACCGCTGTTGGTGGATGGCGCGGATATCGCTGCTGTGAACGGGCCGACGTCGGTTGTCGTCTCAGGTACCGAGGACGCCGTGCTCGGTGTGACGGAGCGGTTGCGGGAGCAGGGTCGCCGGGTCAAGCGGCTCAACGTGAGCCACGCTTTCCACTCGTCGTTGATGGACCCGATGCTGGAGGATTTCCGCGCTGTCGCGGAAGGCCTTTCCTACGCCAGGCCGGCGATTCCCATCGTGTCCAACGACGGTCTTGTCGCTCCTGATGCCGGCTACTGGGTCGGTCACGTGCGCGCCGCTGTGCGGTTCCAGGACATGGTGACCGGGATGCACGAGGACGGCGTGACCACGTTCCTCGAGGTCGGGCCAGGCGGCGTGCTGACCGCGATGGTGCAGGACTGCCTGACCGACGCCACCACGAGTGCCGTGCCCGCGTTGCGCAAGGACCAGGCCGAGCCGCTGTCGGCCGTGACCGCGCTCGCCGGCCTGCACGTCCGGGGTGTTCCGGTCGTCTGGCCCGCGTTCTTCGGCGGGGGTCGTCGCGTCGACCTGCCCACCTATGCCTTCCAGCGGGACCGTTACTGGCTGGAGAGCACGGATACCGGAGCCGATCTGGCCACTGCCGGTCTCGGCGGCACCGGCCACCCACTGCTGGGTGCGACGGTCGACCTGCCTGATTCGGACGGCGTGCTGTGCACCGGTCAACTGTCGTTGCGTGCCCAGCCGTGGCTGGCCGACCACACCGTGTCCGGCGTGGTGCCGCTGCCCGGTACCGCCCTGGTCGACATGGTGGTGCGGGCCGGTGACGAGGTCGGCGCAGGCGTGGTGGACGAACTGATCATCGAGACCCCCCTGATCGTGCCCGAGCGGGACGGACTCCAACTGAGGGTCCGGGTCGCCGACGCGGACAGCGACGGCCGCCGCGCGGTCGCCGTCCACGCCAGGCTGGACGGCTCGGACTCGTCGTGGGTCCGCCATGCGTCCGGCGTGCTGCGGGCCGACGGGGACCAGCCAACTGCCGACCTGACGAGTTGGCCGCCCGCCGATGCCGATGAGGTGTCGCTGGACGGGTTCTACGACGACCGCAAGGCGGCCGGCTTCGCGTTCGGCCCGCTGTTCCAGGGCCTGCGAGCGGTGTGGACGCGCGGCGACGAGGTGTTCGCCGAGGTCGGGCTACCCGAGGACCAGCGGGACATGGTGGACGCCTTCCGGGTGCACCCAGCGTTGTTGGATGCTGCCGTCCAGGCCAGCGCGTTCGGTCCTGCCGGCACCGAGCCCCGGCTGCCGTTCGCGTGGCACGACGTGACCGTGCACGCCACCGGCGCCGCCGCGCTGCGCGTCCGGGTTACCCCCTCTGGCGGTGACGGGCTGTCGGTCGAGGCAGCCGACGCCACGGGTGCCCCGGTCGCGACCGTCGGCTCGCTGGTCACCCGGCCGGTCGACCCCGGCCAACTGGCCAACAGCCGGCCCGGCCTGGCCGACTCGCTGTTCGCGGTGACGTGGACGCCGGTCGAACTCCCGGTCGAGGCGGTGGAACCGGATGCCGTGCTCGACCTGACCGAGCCGGTCGACGGCGACGTGCCCGCAAGGACGAGGGCGTTGACGGCCCGTGCCCTGGCGGCGATCCAGGACCAGCCGGACGGCGCCTCCCTTGTCGTGCTGACACGCGACGCCGACTCGGACCCGGCCGCCGCGGCGGTGTGGGGCCTGGTCAGGACAGCGCAGGCCGAGTACCCGGGACAGGTCGTGGTGGTGGACGTCGACGAGGAGTCGCGTTCGCTCCTCCCGGCAGCCGTTGCCACCGGGGAACCGCAGCTTGCCCTGCATGGCGCAACGGCGACCGCGCCACGGCTGGCGCGGACCGTGCCGGACCAACTCGGCGACGGGCAACCGTGGAATCCCGACGGCACAGTGCTGATCACGGGTGGTACCGGTGCGCTCGGCGGTCTCGTTGCCCGGCATCTGGTCGCCGAGCACGACATCCGGCATCTCGTGCTGACCAGCAGGCGCGGCCTGGCCGCCGACGGTGCCACCGCACTGCGGGACGAGCTGGTCTCGGCGGGTGCGGACGTGACCGTCGTGGAGTGTGATGTGGCAGACCGGGAAGCTGTGGTGAGGCTGCTGGCCGGCGTGCCCGATGAACACCCGTTGACCGCCGTCGTGCACACGGCCGCCGTGCTGGACGACGGTGTGTTCTCCTCGCTGACGCCCGATCGGCTCTCTTCGGTGTTCGAACCCAAGGCGGATGGCGCCTGGCATCTGCACGAACTGACCAGTGATCTCGCCGGCTTCGTGTTGTTCTCGTCGGCCGCCGGCGTGCTGGGCACGGCGGGTCAGGGCAACTACTCGGCTGCCAATGGTTTCCTGGACGGGCTCGCGAGGTATCGGTCCGTGCGTGGGCTGGCCGGCGTATCGCTGGCCTGGGGCCTCTGGGACCAGGCCAGCGAGCTCACCGGCGGCGCCCGGGGCGGTCACGGTGTCAGGGCGATGCCGCCGGCCGAAGGCATGGCGCTGTTCGACGCGGCGGTGCGCGGCGACACGTCCGCGCTGGTGCCCGCTCGGCTGGACCTGAGCGAGTGGCGCCGGCAGGCCGGGACGCGGCCGTTACCGGCGGTCCTGCGCAGCCTGGTGCCGCGTGGTCGGCGGGTGGCGTCGGACCAGGACCGGATGTCACCGGAATCCCTGGCAGGGCGGCTGTCGTCGCTGCCGGCGGGTGACCGTGCCGCGATGCTGCTGGACCTGGTGCGCGGCGAGGCCGCGGCGGTGCTCGGGCACGCGGGTTCCGACGCGATCGGTGAGACACAGGCCTTCAAGGACCTCGGGTTCGACTCGCTGGCCTCAGTCGAACTGCGCAACCGGCTCATCGCGGCAACTGGACTGCGGCTGCCGGCCACGGTGGTCTTCGACTACCCGAACCCGACGGCTCTCGGCCTGCAACTCGGCGCGGAACTGATGCCCGACGACGAACCCGACATCGATCAGACCGACAGCGATCAGACCGACAGCGAGATCGCGGACATGACCGTGGACGACCTCGTGGCAAAGGCATTGGGCGGGAGGCAGACATGACGACCAACGATGACCAGCTCGTGGCCGCTCTGCGGGCATCGATGACCGAGAACGAGCGGCTGCAACGGGAGAACAAGCGGCTGAGCAGCGCGGCGGACGAACCCGTCGCCATCGTCGGGATGGCGTGTCGACTGCCTGGTGACGTCGCCACACCGGACGACCTGTGGCGGCTCGTCGCCGACGGTGTCGACGGGGTCACCGAGTTCCCCGACGACCGGGGCTGGGACGTGCAGAACCTGTACGACCCGGACCCCGACCACCCCGGGACGTCCTACGTGAAGGAAGGCGGCTTCCTGCACGACGCAGGCGATTTCGACCCCGGGTTCTTCGGGATCTCGCCGCGTGAGGCCCTGGCGATGGACCCGCAGCAGCGGCTCATGCTCGAAACGTCGTGGGAGGTGTGCGAGTCCGCCGGCATCGACGCCGCCACGTTGCGCGGCAGCAGGACCGGTGTGTTCACCGGCGTCATGTACCACGACTACGGCACCAACCTGTCCGAGGTGCCCAAGGAGGTCGAGGGATTCCTCGGCCTCGGCAACTCGGGCAGCGTCGTACCCGGGCGCGTCTCGTACTCGCTGGGCTTCGAGGGTCCCGCGGTGACGGTGGATACGGCGTGTTCTTCGTCGTTGGTTGCGTTGCATCTGGCCTGTCAGTCGTTGCGGTCGGGTGAGTCGGATCTGGCTCTTGCCGGTGGTGTGGCTGTGATGTCGCAGCCCTCGTCGTTCGTGGAGTTCTCCCGGCAGCGTGGTCTGGCCGCGGATGGCCGGTGCAAGGCGTTCGCTGCCGGTGCGGACGGCACCGGCTGGTCCGAGGGCGTTGCCGTGCTCGCCGTCGAGCGGCTGTCCGACGCTGAGCGGCAGGGCCACGAGGTGCTTGCCGTGGTGCGGGGCAGTGCGGTGAACCAGGACGGCGCGTCCAACGGGTTGACCGCGCCGAACGGTCCTTCGCAGCAGCGGGTGATTCGGCAGGCCTTGGCCAACGCAGGCCTGTCCGAGTCCGATGTGGACGCCGTGGAGGGCCATGGGACGGGGACGAGCCTCGGTGATCCGATCGAGGCGCAGGCCGTGATCGCCACCTATGGTCAGGGTCGGTCCTCGGATCGGCCGCTGTGGTTGGGTTCGCTCAAGTCGAACATCGGGCACGCTCAGTCGGCTGCTGGTGTGGCAGGCCTGATCAAGATGGTCGAGGCGATCCGCCATGGTGTGCTGCCCAGGACGCTGCACGTCGACCAGCCGTCGACACATGTCGACTGGTCGACGGGTGGAGTTCGGCTGTTGACCGAGCCCCAGGACTGGCCGGAGGTCGATCGCCCACGTCGGGCCGCCGTGTCGGCCTTCGGTGTGAGTGGCACCAATGCGCATGTGATCATCGAGCAGGCACCTGGTGTCGAGCCGGTTGACACGAATGCGGCTGCGAGCCTGCCGGCGGTGCCCTGGGCGCTGTCCGCCCGGTCCTCGGCCGCGTTGCGTGGGCAGGCCGAGCGTCTGGCGTCCTGGGTGGAGGAGCGGCCCGAACTGCGGCCCGAGGACGTTGGCCACTCCCTGCTGACCACGCGCTCGCGACTGGACCACAGGGCTGTGGTGGCCGGTGCCGACCGGGATGCGTTGCTGCGTGGCGCTCGTGCTCTCGCGGCCGGTGACAACGCCGCCGGAGTGGTCCGGGGGAATGTGACCCGTGGTCGGTTGGCGTTGTTGTTCACGGGTCAGGGTAGTCAGTCGGTGGGTATGGGCCGTGAGTTGTATGGGGCGTTTCCGGTGTTCGCGGGGGTGTGGGACGAGATCTGCGTGGAGTTGGATCCGCTTGTGTCCCGGCCGTTGAGTGATGTGCTGGGTGATCCGGAGTTGTTGGGTCGTACGGAGTTCACGCAGCCTGCGTTGTTCGCTGTCGAGGTGGGTGTGGCTCGGTTGATGGAGTCGTGGGGTGTGCGGCCGGATGTGGTGGCTGGTCATTCGATCGGCGAGTTGGCCGCGGCACATATCGCGGGTGTCCTGTCGTTGGCGGACGCGTGCATGTTGGTGGCTGCTCGTGGTCGGTTGATGCAGGCGTTGCCGGCTGGTGGCTGCATGGTGGCGGTGAACGCTGCTGAGGGTGACGTTCGACCGCTGTTGGTGGATGGCGCGGATATCGCCGCTGTGAACGGGCCGACGTCGGTCGTTCTCTCCGGTGGTGAGGATGCCGTTCTGCCGCTGGCCGACCGGTTGCGGGAGCAGGGTCACCGGGTCAAGCGGCTCAACGTGAGCCACGCCTTCCACTCGTCGTTGATGGACCCGATGCTGCACGAGTTCCGAGGTATCGCTGAGGGACTGGACTACCAGAAGCCGGTCGTTCCCATCGTGTCCAACGACGGCCTTGTCGCTCCTGATGCCGACTACTGGGTCGGTCACCTGCGGGCCCCCGTGCGGTTCCAGGACATGGTGACCGCGATGCACGACGACGGCGTGACCACGTTCCTTGAGGTCGGGCCTGGTGGTGTGCTGACCGCGATGGTGCAGGACTGCCTTGCCGGCGACACGAAGCACGTGGCCGCTGTACCCACGCTGCGCAAGGACCAGGACGAGCCTGTCTCGGTGGTGGCCGGTCTCGGTGGCCTCGACGCGCGTGGTGTCCCCGTGGACTGGCCCGCCCTGTTCGAAGGCAGCGACCCGCAGCGGGTGCGTCTGCCCACTTATGCCTTTGCCCATCAGCATTACTGGTTGGAAGGAGCGACCGTGGTTCGCCAGCAGGAGGCTGTCCAGGAGGCAGTGACCGAACAGACCCTCGCCGAATCCCTCGGCGGTCTGTCCGACGAGCAGCAGACCAGGCAGTTGACCGACACCGTGATCGACATCGCGGCGGCAGCACTGGGTCACGACGACGCGGCGGAGATCGAGGACGAGACCGGTTTCTTCGATGTCGGCTTCAGCTCGCTGACCGCTGTCGAGGTCCGTAACCAACTCGCCCAGATCAGCGGCCTGGAGCTGCCGCCGATGCTGCTGTTCGACTACCCGACGCCCGCCATGGTGGCCGACTACCTGCGTGGCGAGCTCGTCTCGCACTGAACGAGAGAACCGACAAGGAGGTAGCACAAACATGTTCGACGTCGACACCTACTTGAAGCATCTCGGCTACACCGGCACGAAGGAGCCGAACGCCGACAATCTTCGTGAGCTGCACAAGCGGCACATGATGACGGTGCCGTTCGACAACTCCAGGAACGCGGCGAAGGGCCTGGCCATCTGGGATGACGTGGACGCCGATCTGGACGTCTTCTACCAGCCCCTGATCGAGGAGGGCCGGGGTGGCATCTGCCACGAGCTGTCCGGGTTGTTCCGCGGTCTGCTCCGTGAGCTCGGCTATGACGTCACGGTCATCTCGGCGGGCGTGCGCGGAGCGAGTGACAAGTTCGGCCCCGACCTGGAGCACATGATCAACCTGGTCCGGCTGGGTGACGACCTGTGGCTGGCCGATGTCGGCTTCGCGGGCCCGTCGTTCACCGAGCCCGTGCGGGTGTCGCCGGACGTGCAGAGCCAGAACGGCTTCGACTACCGGGTGGTCGAGGACGGCGAGTACCACGTCCTGGACCGTCGGATGGGGGGCACCGACTGGCACGCCGTCTACCGGTTCACCCTGGAAGAGCGTGACCTGCGGCTGTGGAAGCAGATCGCCAACGGTGAGAACGACGACCCGGTGTGGCACTGGGCGGGCGAGATGATCCAGCTCGGCACCCTGATCTACGGCCGCGCCTACGACGACGGCCAGCTGTTGTTGGTGGGCCGCAGGTTCCTGGACGCGGTGGGCGGCCAGGACAAGACGCGCGTGCTCACCAAGTCCGACGAGTACGAGGCCATGGTGCGCCACGTCCTGCTGCAGGACGCCTGAGTATCGAGAGGAGTGAATCCCGTGAACGCCACATCCGAGACCGACGTGCTCATCATCGGCGACGGCCCCGTCGGCCAGACCCTGGCGATCCTGCTGGCTCAGCGGGGCTGGCCCGTCACCGTCGTCGAACGGTGGCCGGAGGCGTTCAGCATCTCGCGGGCGGTCGCGTTCGACAGCGAAGCCGCCCGCATCCTGTGCGCGGCGGGCATCGGTGACTTCGTCGCCGGCGACACGGAACCGTCGGGCACCTACTGCTGGGAGAACGCCGAGGGGGAGACGCTACTGCGGATCGAGGGCAACGAGCGCGGGTGGTGCCACTGGCCGGACTCCACGTCCATGTTCCAACCTGGTCTGGAAGCCGCACTGGCCGAGCGGGGCACTGCGCTGTCGACGTTGCGGGTGCTGCGTGGCCACGAGGCCGTGGATCTGGTTGAGCGCGACTCGCGCGTCGATGTGGACATCGTCGGTCGGGACCAGCAGCGGCAGACCATCTCGGCCCGCTGGGTCATCGGCTGCGATGGTGCGAACAGCTTCGTCCGCAGGCATATCGACACGGGCATGCAGGACTTGAGGTTCTCGCACGACTGGCTGATCTGCGACGTGGTACTGGACGACCCGCACCCGTTCGAGCCGAACAATCTGCAGGTCTGCGACCCGGAGCGACCCCGCACGGCAGCGTCGGCGGGGCCCGGCCATCGCCGGTGGGAGTTCATGCGGACCGACGGCGAGAGCGTCGAGGAGCTGGACACCCCGGAGAACGCGTGGCGACTGCTGGCACTGTTCGATGTCACGCCGGACAACGCCACCCTGCTGCGGCACGCGGTGTACACGTTCCAGGCGCGGTGGGCCGACAGGTGGCGGTCCGGCCGGCTGCTGATCGCGGGCGATGCGGCACACGTGATGCCGCCCTTCGCAGGGCAGGGCATGTGCTCCGGTATCCGTGATGCGGCCAATCTGGCGTGGAAGCTGGACCTGGTGTTGCGGGGCGCCGCTGACGACGAACTGCTCGACTCCTACGAGCAGGAGCGCCGCGCGCACGTGCCGCATGCCGTGAAGATGTCGGTGGACCTCGGGAAGGTGATCTGCCAGCTTGATCCCAAGGCGGCCAGGGACCGCGACATGGTGATGAGTGCGGCCAGGAAGCGTGGTGTCGGTGCTGGCAAGCCCCAGGCGCCGGTGCACCCGCTCAAGACCGGCCTGCTGCAGACCGATCGGGATGGCGTGGCACCGCGGTGGCCGGCCGGTGACCTCAGCCCGCAGGGCAGGGTCCGGGCGGATGGTCGCACGGACCTGTTCGACAAGGTGGTCGGGCGGGGGTTCGGGCTGATCACGACCGAGGATCCGCGTGAGTTGCTGGACGCTGACGGCCTGGAGTTCCTGGAGCGCATCGGTGCGCACGTGGTACGGGTGCTACCCGCCGGGAGTGAGGATGGCGGCGAGGGCACGGTCGTCGATGTCGATGACGTGTACTTGCCCTACCTGGCGGACAAGGGCGCCAGGGCGATGTTGGTGCGGCCCGACATGTACGTGTTCGGTGCGGCGCGGGACCGGGCGGACTGTATCGAGTTGGTCGACGACATGAGGTCGCGGACGTTCGCTCCCGCGGTGGTTGCCGTCTGACCGTTCGCGCACGACAAAGGGACCCAGCGGCGGCGGCTGGGTCCCTTTTGTTGTGTTGTGTCAGAGGTTCGGGCATGGCAGGCGCAAGTCAGGAACACGATCCAGACCTCCCCGCTTCCTCGCACGAAGCCGCACTTGACGCTGGAGCACTGGGGTCAAGGGTGAACGCCGTCAGGGCGTTCATCGCCGCCCTTGAGGCCAGGGATTCGGCGTTGAACACTGAACGCGAGGAAGCGGGGGCAGCCAAGCCCAAACCACACGCAACCGCCGCCCGGCACGCCAACTGTCCACCGACTCGTGCCGTCTGGCCCGCGCGCGAAACGGGGACCCAGCCTCCCAGCCGGGTCCCCATTCCACTCAACTGCTGTCAGCTGACCGCTACTGCGTCGTGTTCCTGCTCGTTGCCACCATCCTCTGCCGCGTCGCCCTTCGGCATGGCCCGGAGGACCACCAGCGCGATGATGATGCCCACGATCACGAAGCCCGCGCCGATCTCGAACGCCAGGTGGTACCCGGCCGTCAGCGCGCCCGGTGAAGGTGCGCGGCCGCCGGACTCGTTCAGCGTTCGCGTGGTGGCGAATGCCGACAGGGCCGTCAGGCCGAGCGCTCCACCGATCTGCTGCGTCGTGTTGAACAGGCCCGACGCGACACCGGAGTCGCTCGGCGCCACATCGGACATGCCGAGCATCATCAGCGCCGGCATCGCGGTACCGAACCCGAGACCCATGACCAGCGTTGCCGGCAGGAAGTCGGCGACATAGTTGCCGTTCGCCGGTGCGCGGGCCAACAGGATGAACGCCACGACGATCATCACCAGTCCCGCGATCAGGACCGACCGGCCGCCGAACCTCATCGTCATACGGGCCGACAGGCCCAACGAGACCGCCGCGATGACCACCGCGATCGGCACGAAGCCGAGGCCTGCCTGTAGCGGGTTGTAGTGCAGTACCCGCTGCACGTACAGGGTGCCGAAGTACAGCAGTCCGAACATGGCCGCGATCATCATGAACTGGATCGCATTCGCGCCGGACAGGTTGCGGGACTTGAAGATGCCCAGCGGTAGCAGTGGCGTCTTCGCGGTCTTCTCACGCAGCACGAACCCGATCAGCAGCAGGATCGCCAGCGGACCGAGGATCAGTGTCTGCGTGGCGCCCCAGCCGATCTGCTCGGCGTGGACCACCGTGTAGACGGCCAGCATCAGTCCGGCCGTGACCAGTACGGCACCGAGGACGTCGGCGCCCTTGTTCAGGCCGATGCCGGCGTCACGCTTGAGCAGCCGCAGCGCACACAGCACGACCACGGCACCGATCGGCACGTTGATGAAGAAGATCCAGTGCCAGGTGACCTCTGCGGTGAACACGCCACCGAGCAGCGGGCCGAGGGCGCCACCACCTGCGGAGGCGAAGCTGAACGCGCCGATGGCCTGTGCCTGGTCACGCTGTTCGGTGAACAGCGTGACGACCATGCCCAGGATGCACGCCGACGCCACAGCGCCGCCGATGCCCTGTACCAGCCGGAACGCGATCAGCTCACCTTGACTGGACGACAGTCCGCAGGCCAGGGAGGCGAGGCTGAACAGCCCGATACCGGTGAGGAACACCGTCCTGCGCCCCAACAGGTCACCGAGGCGTCCCGCCAGGAGCAGCAACCCGCCGAACGGGATCACGTAGGCGTTCACGATCCACACCAGGTTGGCCTGGGAGAACCCGAGGTCGTGCTGGACGGTCGGCAACGCCACGTTGACGATGTTCTGGTCGATCACGATCATCAGCTGGCCGGCGCAGAGTACGACCACCGACAGCCAGAGCGACAGCCTTGATGGATGAGTAGTGTCCATGGTTCTGTTCGCCTCCAATGGATGCTCCTCTCCTAACGGAGGCCGTGATGGATACGTACGGCTCCAGTGTCCGTGTTCATGACGGTGCCCGACAGAGGGCACTTTCTTGTCACCCGGTCACATTGATGTGTCCTTACTGGTCGGCCAGGTTGTCGCCGCCGAAAGTCCCGGCCGGGTCGAACTCGATCCAGGACTTGCCGGCAATCCCGGGCGCCTTCGAGAACGCATCCTGCACATCTGGGAAGGGGTACCTCGCCCGCAGCACTTCACACTCCGAGATTCGGCCGCTTTCCAGCAGCCGGATGGTGGTGGCGAAATCGTCCGGATGGTCGTAGATGAACGACCCGGTCAGGGTGAGTTGCCTGCGCACCAACTCGGCTGTGCTCACGGCCGGCGGCTGCTGGTGCATACCGATCAGCACCGCCACGCCGTGGTCGCGGACGTGCCGCAGTGCCGATTCTAGAGCACTCGGTGCGCCCGACGTTTCGAAGAGATAGTCGACTTCCACTGATGTGCCCGGGAGTTGTTGGGCGCCAATGGTTTCCGCTAGTTCGCGCCTGGCGGGATCCGGTTCGACGACGAACGGTGTCACGCCCCGCTCCACCAGTGTCCGGCACAGGAACAAGCCCTGTGAGCCTGCTCCTACGATCACACAGCTGTCACCGGCGCTGATTCCGGATCGACGTACCGCCGCACGGGCGACGGTCATCGGCTCGACGCAGACGGCGTCCGTGAGTGGCAGGTCCATCGGCCACGCGAACGGTGCGGGAACGGCAATATATTCGGCAAGTACACCCGGATGGTTGACGCCCAGGCTGATCCGGTTGACGCAGGACGACGTGTGGCCGCGGCGGCAGGCCGCACAGGTGAAGCAGCAGTAGTCCGGTTCGATCGCGACCTGTTGCCCTACAACGCGATTCGAGACGTCATCGCTCACCTCGACGATCTCGCCCACTCCTTCGTGACCGAGGATCCATGGTGTGCTCGGTGGTGGGCGGATGCCGTGGAACATGGCCAGATCGGTGCCACACAACCCGGTTGCCCGCATTCGCACCACAACCTCGCCTACGCCGCAATCCGGATCGACGATGGACGTCGTGGTGATCCGGCCCCGCTCCGTCAGTACGGCGGCCCGCATCAGACCATCACCTGCGCAGCATCTCGGCGACGAGAAATGCCAGTTCCAGCGACTGTGCGGTGTTCAGCCGAGGATCGCACGCCGTCTCGTAACGGCCCGCCAACTCGACGTCGGACAGGTTCTGGCCGCCGCCAAGGCATTCCGTGACGTCCTCGCCGGTCAGCTCGACGTGAATACCGCCCGGGTGGGTGCCGAGTCGGTGGTGCACCTCGAAGAAGCCGGCCGCCTCGTCCACGATCCGGTCGAAGTCCCTTGTCTTGTACCCGGTGGGGGATTCGTAGGTGTTGCCGTGCATCGGGTCACACTGCCAGACGACGAGATGGCCCGACCTGGTCACGGCCTCCACAATGGGTGGCAACACATCGCGAACCTGTTCGCTACCCATTCGGCTGATTATCGTCAACCGACCGGGGGAGTGTTCCGGGTCGAGTCGCTGTACGTATTCGACGGCCTGCTGTGGTGTGGTGCTGGGGCCGATCTTCAGGCCGATCGGATTGGTCAGCAACTCGGCGAACGCGACGTGAGCGCCGTCCAGTTGCCTGGTCCGTTCGCCGATCCACAGGAAGTGGCCGGAGCCGCCGTGCAGCCTTGGTCCCTCGGGCGAGTCGACCAGGCGGAGCATCGCCCGCTCGTAGTCCAGCACCAGTGCCTCGTGGCTGGCGTACATGTCGGTCGCGTGCAGTGCCCGCTGGTCGATGCCGCAGGCGGACATGAACCGCCTGCCCTGGTCGATCTGGCCGGCCAGCAGCTCGTACCGCTCGCCTGCCGGCGAGTTGCGGACGAAGTCCATGTTCCAGCTGTGCAGGCTCTCCAGGTCCGCCATGCCGGAGCCGGTCAGGGCCCGGACCAGGTTCATCGTCGAACTGGCGTTGGCGTACGCCCTGACCAGCCGCTCCGGGTCCGGCGTCCGTGCCGACGGCGTCGGTTCGACGGAGTTGACGATGTCGCCCCGGTAGGCCGGCAGACCCAGCGCGTCCATCGGCTTGGAGCGCGGCTTCGCGTACTGGCCTGCGATGCGGCCGAGCTTCACCACCGGCAGGCCGGTCGCGTAGGTCAGCACCACGGCCATCTGCAGCAGCACGCGGATGTTGGCCGCGACGTGCGCCTCGGTGTTCTCCGCGAAGGTCTCCGCGCAGTCGCCACCCTGTAACAGGAACGCCTCACCTCTGGCCACGGCGGCGAGCCGCTCGCGTAACCGGGCCGTTTCCGCCGGAATGGCGATCGGGGGTACCTGGCCGAGTTCGGCGCGCACCTGCGCCACGTGGCCCTCGCTCGGCCACGTCGGTTGTTGCGCCGCCGTCATGGTCAGCGCGCTGGACAGTCGTCGGGACAGCGGATTCGGCAGGGTTTCTGTCATCACGGACATGAGGCCTCAGTGGTGGGTCGCAGGAATGGGTTCGGGTGCTCCGGCCGGCGTGACCTGGAGATCGCCCGGCAGATCGTGTCGGCCCCGCACGTTGAGCTTTCGGTACACGCGGGTCAGATGCTGTTCGACCGTGCTCGGGGTGACGTAGAGCCGGTCGGCGATCTCCCGGTTCTTGTAGCCCATGACCGCGAGCCAGGCCACGCGGCGCTCCGAACCGGTGAGCGAGTCGGCGACCTCTGGTGTTTCGCCGTCCGTCGTGTCCTCGAAGTCGCCGTGCACCGCGACGAGTTCCCCGCGCAGCGGCGCGGCATCGCACCGGCCGGCCAGGTACCAGGCCCTGCGGAACACCGTCCGTGCCCTACGGGCGTCGTCCAGCGCTCCGTGCGCCCTGCCCAGGTCGGCGAGGACCCTGGCCTGCTCGAACTGGTCGCCGCAGTCCTCCTGCAGTTCCAGTGCCTCGGCGAGCAGTTGCGGCCTGCGGCGGACGGGGCTGGTGGCCGCCAGCAGTCGCAGCGACAGCGCGCGGGTGCGTGCACTGCCGGCGGCCGACCGGGTGAGCTGGTCCTGGATCAGCTGTTTGGCCTGGTCCAGGTTGCCCAGCCGCTGCCAGGCCTCGGCCGCGCTGGTGCGCCACGGGATCAGCCCTGTCAGATCCAGCGCCCAGTCCCGCATCAGGTCGCCGCAGGTCAGGAAGTCGGCCAGCGCGGCATGCCAGTGCCTGGTCTCCAGGTGGTAGTGGCCCCGCGCGTGCAGATAGTGCAGCCCGTAGCGGCTGGCGAACGTCTCGTCGGGGACCGGCTGGGCGAGCAGCGTGGCCGCGGCCTGGTAGCGGCCGAGTCGGGTGTTGGCCAGGATCGCCACACCGAGCGGCAACCCGATGGCGACCCCCCACTGTGCGGGCGTCAATTCGGTCAACGCGGCCTCCGCGTACTCG
>DASXYT010000405.1:0-17668 GCA_036502345.1 Pseudonocardiaceae bacterium
ATGATCCGCTTGCGGGGGACGACGATCTCGCGCTCGGACGCCAGCAGGTAGAGGAGTTGGTACTCCTTGAGCGTCAGATCGACAAGTCGACCGTCGACGCGGACCTCGCGGGCGCCGGGATCTATCTGTAACGATCCGCAGGAGATCGTCTGAGCCGGAGCCTTGTGTGGCCGGACGCGACGGATGACCGCTTCCATCCGAGCCAGGAGTTCCCGCAGCCCGTATGGGCGGACGACATAGTCGTCCAGGCCGGCCTGCAGGCCCAGCACGCGGTCCAACTCGGAACAGGGTGCGGTGACGGCGATGATGCCGGTGTCCCCGGCGCTCCGGATGCAGCGACAGACCTCAAGGCCATCCAGGTCCGACAGGCCGAAACCGAGCAGCACGAGATCGACCCTGCGGCAGACCCGCAGTGCTTCCGTCCCCGTGTTGACGCTCTTGGCGACATGTCCGTGTCGCTGGAGGCCGCTGGTCAGGCTTTCGGCGATGACAGGGTCACCGTCAACCACGAGGACACGCACGACTGATCCCTTCCGGTTCGATCATGGTGGACGTTGGCGCTGCTCCCGTTCCCCGAGCGGCGAAGAGCGAGCCAACTGAAACGCGCAGAACCATGTCGACCCGGCTGGAACCGTCGGTAGTCCAGAGCGGAACCCACGGTACCCCCTGAGTCAGAGGACGGCATGTCGAAGCGCGAACGGGTGAAGGTACCGGAATCACGAATGATCGACTGCGGAAAACCAGGCCCAGAGGCCACCCCCAAATGGCGTCCGCGCAGCCGCCGAATGTCGGCGTGGAAGGCTCCTCCGGGCAATGGTGAACCAGGCTTGGACGGCGCCCGCGGAGCGCGATCAATTGCTCAGCTGTGACATGGACCGCTTCCAGTGTCACGAAATCGTGCTCATCAATCTGATCACGCAATCAGCGCGATCCTGGCTGGCGAGTTGCTCCGCGGCTTTGTGATGGAGTTCGACCGGGGGTGACTACCCGGGATGTCCATCAACTGGGAGAGGCCAGGTCGCACAGACCACCGATCCCCTATCTGGACGGCGAACCCGGTCGCTCCAACCTTGGTGCGCGCGTCCAGGTCGCCCTCTGCGCTCTTGACCGGCACGTCCACGAGCGCGCCTGTCACCTCGACGGTGAAGTGGGCGTTGGTCACCACCGCATCGCATTGCCTGACGTGGCAACCAGTTCGGACCCGGCGGGCAGGCTCTGCACGTCCGGCTCGATCGAGGCACTGGACGCGTTCAACGAGGCCGGCGGGGAACCGCCGGCAACCGACGTCCGGAAGGACTGGATCTGACCGCGAAACGACGCGGCTTGCGGGATGGGGATGTTCTTCTGCCGTGCTGTCATTGCGGTGCGGCCGCGACTGCGGTCACCGAGTGTGTTGTCACCCGCCGCGTCACCATGGGCCGAGTTGGGGCGATATGCACAGGTCAAATCTGGTCTGGCGGGACCTGTCGTGATCGAGTCAGGAAGGGCTCCACGTAGCGAAGAGCGACCAGGGAGGCAGAAACTCGGCCGCCGCTCGGCACTGCTCGCAGACGGGTGACCTGGGTATGACACACCGTAGCGAGTGATTCAGGTAATACTTAGGTATGGCAAGTCCGCACCGTCGCAGGCCCGCGCACCAAGCCGCTGACGCGGTCACCGACGCGGTGCTGACCGCGTCCAGGCTGCTCATCGCGGTTTCGGCGAGTTCGATCGCGTCCGTGGACGAGTCGATCACCATTCCTCAGTTCCGGCTGCTGGTCGTGCTGCACACCAGGGGGCCGATGAAGCTGTCGATCCTGGCCGACCGCCTCGGCGTCAATCCCTCGACCGCCACTCGGATGGTGGATCGACTGGTCTTCGCAGGCCTGGTCGACCGGCAGATCAACCCGACCTCGCGTCGCGAGGTGCTGCTCGACCTGACCGAGGCAGGCGGCGAGACGGTCCTCCAGGTCACCCAGCAGCGGCGCCGCGAGATCGCGCGCATCGTGGCCAGGATGCCCGAGCGACAGCGCACGCAGCTCGTCGATGGTCTGGACGCGTTCAACGAGGCAGGCGGGGAGCCGCCTGCGACCCATGAACGCATGGAGTGGATCTGACGGACACCGGCATGCGATTGCCGACGTGAATGTCCACGGTGGTCGTTCCGGTGTCGGGTGTACCTACGTCCACCCGAGGTTGGGTGTTATGACCAGTGAGCAGGGCTTTCGTGCCCGGCATGCTCGGTCGCATGTTGAGAAAGCTCGCCGTCGCGATGATCGTGTCAGGTTTGGCACTGGGTACCGTGGCGCCGGCGAACGCCGCGACCCCCGAGCTCACCGGTATCGGACAGTTGGTCGATCAGGTCGTCCCGACACAGTTGGCGCGCGATCGGATCCCTGGCGCCGCGGTCGTCGTCGTGGCAGGTGGAAAGCAGGTGTTCGCCAAGGGATACGGCGTCTCGAACGTGCCGGCCGGGACGCCGGTCGATGCGGCCTCGACCGAGTTCTTGGATCCTCCAGGAGGAGCCGCGCGACGGACGGCCGCTGCTGTTCAAGGACGGCGATGTCCCCGGCTTCCATGCCAATCTCGCGATGCTGCCCGACCAGGGACTCGGGATCTACGTGGTCTACAACGGCGACGGGACCAACGGCGTCGCGAACTGGGACGGCAAGGACCTCATCGACCGGATCGTGGACCGCTACGTCCCGAACACGAGTCCGGCACCCAAGGCGGTCAGCGGGATCGACACGTCCGGTCTCACGGGCAACTATCGCGTCGACCGCACCAGCCACACCCAGGTGACGAAGTCGGTGGCGCTCTTCTCGCCGGTCACCGTCGCCGTGGCCCCGGACGGCTCGCTGACCACGAGCGGTCTGTCGTTGAATCCGAACGCGGACGACCAGCACTGGTACCCGATCGGCGCGGGGCTGTTCCGGGAGCAGGGCGGCCAGGCCCGGATCGCCTTCGACGGCAAGGGTGATCTGTTCACGACGGACGATCCGACGGTCGCGTACACGAAACTGGCCTGGTATTCGTCGCCATCCCTGCACCAGATCATGCTGGGGCTCGGCGTGGTGGTGCTGCTGCTCGCGTTCTTCTGGTTCCCGGTACTGGCGTTGGTGCGATGGCGTGGGGGCAGGCAAGTGCATTCGCGCTGGGCGCGAGCGGCGCGTGTCGTGGCGTGGCTCACCGGCGGACTCACGACGGTGTTCACGGGCTGGTTCGTGTTGATGGCGTCGGACCTGAACGCCTTCACCGAGACGGTGTTCCTGGGCTCGGCGGCCCTGACGACACTGCTGGTACTGAACGGAGTCGTGGTGGCGACAACGGCAGTGATGATCGCGGGCACGGGAGCCGCGTGGGTCAGGGGACGGTGGACGGCCACGGGCCGGGTGGCGTACACGATCACGGCCGTCGCCGCCATCAGCTATGTGACGGTGGCCTTCATCTACAACATGATCGGACCCCCGATCGGATAAGGGTTCAGTCCGAGACGACCTGGATCACCAGTTCGAACGGGCCATTGGACGGGTCTTGCAGGCCAACGTACTTGGGCAGCAGGCTGCGGTCCTCGACCTGGTTACGGAACAAGAAGTTGCCCGACCCCGGGTCCTGGATCGTGTAGTAGCCGCTTGTGAGCTGGCTCGGGTCGGTGATCGCGGCAGCGTCGTCGCCATCGTCGTCGGAGAACCCGACGAGGTTCCAGGAGGTGACCGGGAGCCCGGAGCCATCTGGAGCGATCACCGCCGGGGACGGCCTCTGAAGGCCGCTACCAGCAGCGGTACTGGCGTCGCTGAGCACCAATCCGCTCGCCTGGTCGGTCAGGACGAGCGTGCCGTCCGTACCCGAGGTGACGACCCAGGTGGCCGCGCCGGGGGTCGGCAGCAGCGCCGCATAGACCTGCTGATTGATGATGACGAGGTTCGCGCCGTTGTTCTGGATCTGGACAAGCGGATCAGACATAAAATTCCTCCGGGGCAGACGCGAAAGGTGATCGACCAACAGGAACAGTATCCCGCGCGCCACGCTGCGAATACCCGCCAAGAGAGCGAAAGGGTCCACCCTGCCGGCCCGATGTCGCACAAATGCCCACTTATGGGTTGGTGACGAAGAAAGCGCCCACGATCCCTCTTGCGGATCAGGTCCGTAGTGGAGCGGGAGCATCACGTAAACCTGAGCCAACCCCAGAACCACCCATCACTCGATCGAGTGAACATAGAAGGTGGTCCGTCGACAAATGATGTTCTGGGCAAGGCCCAATGGGCGATCGGGAACATCAACGGTCAGCGGGCAAGAATTGAGACATCCATCCTGTTGCACGATGCGGCATTTCATGGCCTGCCCGGGAGGCCGAGCTCCCGGCCTCGACGGAACAGCTACATCTGCTGCGCGCCTGCCTTGATCGCCTCCCGGATCCGGGAGTAGGTACCGCACCGGCAGATGTTCCGGATCCCGTCCAGGTCGTCGTCGGTGATGTCCCGACCCTCGGCCTTGACCTGCCTGACCTTGGCCACCGCGGCCATGATCTGGCCGGGCTGGCAGTAGCCGCACTGGGCGACGTCGGCGTCCAGCCAAGCCTCCTGCATCGGGTGCAGGTCCTGACCGACGGTGGCCGGCAGTCCCTCGATCGTGGTGATCTCGTCGGTGGGCTTGATCTGGGACACCGGCACCGAACACGGGTTGAACGCCTTGCCGTTGATGTGCGACGTGCAGGCCTTGCAGACATCCAGGCCGCAGCCGTACTTCGGTCCTGTGACGCCGAGCAGATCGCGCAACACCCACAGCAGCCGGACGTTGTCGTCCACGTCGACGCTGACCTGGGTGCCGTTGAGAATGAAGGTGTGGCTGGGCACGGTGGCTCCTTCAGAAGGTCTTGGTCAGACCGTCGACTGGGGACTGGGGAGTGGAGGGTTCCAGCGGATACGGCGTGAAGCCGAGGGTGCCGTGATTGATCGGGAAGGACGTCGGCATCGTGCCGGTCGCCCTGGCGTACGCGCACGCGATCGCCGCGAACGACGGTGCGACACCGAGTTCACCCGCGCCGCTCGGGTTGGTCGACGTGGAAGGCATCACGATGACCTGCATCTCCAGCGGCGTATTCCACTCACGGGTGTAGAAGTAGTTGTCCCAACTGCCCTCCAGCGGGATGCCGTCCTTGATGTGCAGGCTGGAGGTCAGCGCCATGGCGATGGCGTCGTTCATGCCGCCGATCATCTGGGCCTCCAGGCCCCTCGGGTTGATCGCGAAACCGGGGTCGACCACGATCAGCGCCTTCGTCACGCGCGGGCCGCCGATGCCGTCCTGGATCTGCCGGTTCACCGTGGCCGGCGTGCAGTCGATCTCCACCAGCGACGCGATCGCGCCCTGGTACTCGGCGTGCACCCCGATGCCCTGAGCCATGCCGGCCGGCAGTGTCGCGCCCCAGTTGCCGACCTCGGCCGCCTTGTTCAGCACGGCGAGCAGGCGACTGTCCTTCAGGTACTCGCGGCGGAACTCGACCGGATCCTTGCCCATCTTGGCGGCCAGCCGGTCCACGACGAGTTCCTGCGCACACACCACGTTGGGGGAGTAGATGTTGCGCATGCTGCCGGTGTTGAACTCCAGCGGCACCTCGTTGAGCAGTTGCGTGGTGACCCCGAAGTTGTACGGCGAGGACTGGGACAGCTCGAAGATCGTCTCCGCGAAGCTGAGGTTGCCCGCGATCGGCAGGCTCGCGGCCGTCGCGGTGATCATCTCGCCGAGACCATGGCTGAACGAGGTCTGCACGCTGGTGTGCCGCTGCTCGTAGGTGACCACGTTGCCCAGCAGGATGTTCGCGCGCACCCGGGACGTGCACATCGGGTGGGTGCGACCCTGCCGGAAGTCGTCGGTCCGTGACCAGCTCAGCTTGACCGGCTTGCCCATCTTCTGCGAGATCTCGGCGGCCTCCGCGGCGACGTCGTGGAACAGGTGCCGGCCGAACGAGCCGCCGCCCTGCGCGACATGGACGGTGACCGCGCTCTGCGGCAGGCCCAACTGCGCGGCGATCTCCGCCTGCGCGACGATCGGCACCTTGAGGCTGGACCAGATCTCCGCGCTGTCGGCCCGCACGTCGGCGACCGCGTTGTCCGGCTCCAGCGGACTGTTGCTGGCGAACGCGAACGTGAACTCGGCGTCCACCGTTTGGGCCAGCAGCGGCGGTACCACCAGTGGCAGTTCGGCTTTCTTGAGCGCCGCGAGCACCGAGGCGTCGGACTGCGTGTCGACGGTGCCCGGGCCCCAGGTGACCTGCAGTGCCTGGATGGCGTCGATGCACTGGCCGAAGGTCTGCGCCCGGACAGCAACGCCGTGCGACACGGTGGCCACATCGGTGACGCCCGGCATGGCCTTGATCGCGTCGGCGTTCTGCACCGACTTGACGGTGCCGTTGATCGTCGGCGGCCTGGCCACCATGGTCGGCAGCGCGTTCGGGACCTGCATGTCCATGCCGTAGGTCTTGCGACCGGTGACGATGTCGTGCGCGTCGATCCGGTTCTGCGGTGTGCCCAGGATGGTGAACTGCGCCTGGGACTTCAGCTTCGGGACGGCCACCTGCGTCGTCGTCGCGGCGGCCGCCAGTGCGGCGAGCGTTCCGTAGCCGGCGCTCTGCCCGTTCGGGTGGCTGACCACACCGTTGGCGGTGCTCAGCGTGGCGGGCGCGACATTCCACTGCTTCGCGGCGGCGGCGACCAGTTGCTGCCGCGCGATGGCAGCCGCGGTGCGGACCGGCACGTAGATGCTGCGCACCGAGTTGGAGCCGCCGGTGAGCTGGTTCATCAGCAGCTCCGGGCGCGCGTCGGCCAGGGTGACGTGCACCTTGGCCAGCGGCAGGTCCAGCTCCTCGGCGATCATCATCGCCACCGCGGTCGTCATGCCCTGACCGACCTCGGCGCGGTGCATCGCGAACGATGCGGTGCCGTCCGCGTTGACCACGACGGAGATCAGGCCGGACGTGGGTGCCGCCGCCAGGTTCTGCAGGTCACCGAGGTCGAGGATGTCCTCGGGCTGCGGCGGTGACGGGATGGCGGCATCCGCCTGCTGCGGGTCGAGCAGTTGGACGCCGATGGCCAGCGTCGGGGCGGCCAGCAGGAAGCCCAGGAAGCGGCGGCGGCCCAGTCCACCGGGTCGGGTGTCTGAATTGTCCGGCGAACGGCGTTGTTCCGCCACGGTGGTTCCTCTCCGCGATCAAGGTGTGCCGGAGAGTGTGTCAGCGAGTACGACGGGTGACCATCGTCATACTGCCTACGTTTGGCGCAGTCTCACTGTGCACCGTGCACAACATGCTCAGTCGTACTGCTGGCCGGACAACAGGGATGAGGCACGCAATGCCAACGCGAGTTCCACCTGACCTGCGGGATCGGTGAAGTCGTTCCCGGTGATCGCCTGCATTCGCTGCAGGCGGTTGATCACCGTGTTCCGGTGGCAGCACGCGGCTGCCGCGGTGTCCCGGATCGAGCCACCGGTGGTCACCCAGATCTGCAGGGTGCCCAGCAGCAGCCTGCGTTCCGCGGCCGGCACGGTCAGGAGGTCGCCGAGCCAGCGGCGCACCAGGTGCCCGGCCAGTTCCGGCGCGGACAGCAGCAGCGCCTCGGGTAGTCGTTCGGCCAGTACGGCGATGTCGTCGTGGCCGGAGGGCAGGGTGCCTCGGGCGAGTACGGCCTGCCGGTAGGCGACGTCGATCTCGGCCAGTCCGCGTACCACCAGCGACACGCCTGCTGGCACGGCCAGCACGTCCTGGAGCACTTCCAGCGCCGGGTCCACTGCGGACTCGTCCACTGAGTCCTCGCGCAGGGCGAGCAGTCCGACCAGGGTGTCGGCGCGCACCTGCCACGCCGAGCGGATGTCCCGTCCCGCCAGCCGCCGCAGGAGCACGGTGCCATTGCGGTCGGCTGCCGCGTCGACGTCCGCGACGACCACGGCATACCAACCATCGACCGGCACGCCGATGATCCGGGACGCCTCGTAGGCGAACGCCAGGTCGGTTGCCCTGCCGTGCAGCAGGCCCTCCCACAGGGCCGCCCGCCGCTGCTCGTCGGCGCGGAGCAGTTCGCCTTCTGTGGCGTGGTAGGTCGACGCCACCTGCGCCGATGTCGCGTCGACCACTTCCCAGACCCGGGTTGCCAGCTCCAGCAAGGCATCCTTGTCGACCTCGTGGTCCACATGGGCCTGGTCGATCAACGCCTCCCACACCAGCCTGCCGCCCAGCCGGAAGGACCGCAGCACGTCGTCCAGCGGCATCCGCTGCTCGGCCCGCAGTCTGCCGGTGGCCCGTGCCGCGTCGTAGCGCCGGTCGGTGTCGGCGGGTCCGTGGTCCGTGTGCTCGGCGATCATCTCCAGCGCGCGGGACAGGTTGTCGTGGCAGGAGCGCCACAAGTCGTCCTGCGGCACGACGTCCACAGTGCGGTAGCCAGGGTTGCGCTCCTGGATCGTCCGCACCAGAGCGTCGGTCAACGCCGGCAGTCGCGCGAGGACACGCGCCGCCAGCGACTCCGCTGTCCGCGCCCTACCTCCACCGTCGGTCCGCGCCATCGCCGGTCAGCATGGCATGGGGCAGAGCGGCTTCCGCGGTCACGGTCGGTGTGCCAGCAGATGCGGAGCGCTCGTGCTGATTGATCCGTAAACACGGAAGTCCTGGCCGTCGCACGATGCGTCAGCCGGTGACGGTCACGGCTTCGGTCACGGTGGTCTCGTCGATGTCGGAGGTGCGGACGGTGATCGCCATCTGCCAGGTGCCGGCGATCGGGATGTCGGAGTCGGCTGACCGGTAGGTGCCCTGGCTCATGCCGACGTGTCGCATGGTCAGGCGCAGCGGGCCGATACCGCGTGCGGTGAGGGTGAGCGCGATGTCGACCTCGGCGACGTCGGTCCGCCTGCCTGCCGGGTCGAGCACGGTGACGGTGACGATGTTCGGTCCGGTGGTCAGTGGCAGCACGTCCACCTTCAGGGTTCCGGCGCCGCCAGGGCCACCGGTGTCGAACCGGATCGCTCGACGATCCGGTGTGGCGTGGGCGACGGCGGCGGCGAGTACGGGTGTGCGGGGCGGGTCGGAGTTGACCAGTGCGGCGGTCAGCGCGAGCACGACGACGGCTCCCGCGGTCTCGACGAGCACCGGATGCCGTAGCGATCCCGATCGGGTGCGGACCCAGCGTCGGGAGAACCAGGCGGCGCCGAGTACGACCGTGACGGCCGCGATCTTGAGCAGCAGCAGGCGGCCGTAGCCGGTGTCCAGGAACGCCTGCCAACTGCCCATCTGCCGCCAACTCTGGTACGTGCCGGTCGCGACGAGGACCACGACGCAGACGAACGCCACCCTGGAGAACTGTCGCACCGCCTCGGCCGGTGGTTTCGCCCGCCACAGCACCACCAGCCCACCGAGCCACACGCCCATCGCGGCGAGGTGCAGGACATCGGCCGGCAACGCCAGTTGTGGCTGTAGTCCCACCGCCGCGTGGCCGGACATCGACCACGTCGCGGCCAGGCCTGCGGTCAGCCCGGCGCACAGCCAGGCGTAGACCGGCCGCCACCGCTGTGAGAGAACCTCGTTGAGCAGCGGCAGTGCCGCGGCCAACAGGCTGATGCGCAGCGTCAGGCCCGTGCCCAGTGGCAGCGTCAGCGTGGATGCCAGCAGATGACGGTCGAACAGGTGCCCCAGGCCCCCACCCGTGCCGTACGGTCCCTGCAACAACGCGTCCGTGATCGTCGTGGCCAGCAGAGCCACCCAGCCCAGCCGGATCAACGCCCGCACCCTGCGGTCGCGGGTGCCTTCCGGCCAGCACAGCAGCAGGAATCCGACCGCACCCACCAGCAGCGCGAACGCGGCGTAGCCCAGCGCCCTGCTGGCCCAGTACAGGACGGTCACCGGCGCGCTGCCGTCCTGCTGGGACGCCACCGCGGTCGTGGCCGATGTGTGCCCGACGGAGTAGGTGAACGCACCGGACACCGGATGCGAGTCCGCCGAGATGACTCGCCAGGCCACGGTGAACGTGCCCTGCTCGGTCGCGGTGACACCAACCCCGATGGTGTCACCGCGACCGGTCGGGTGCCCGGCCTGTCCGTCGTCCACCCGCGAGCCGTCCGGCGCCAGTACCCGCACGCCGTCGGGGGAGACCTGCACCTGCTCCCCGAAGGTCAGCGTGACCTGGCGTGGTGCGCTGGGCAGGACCGACAGTGAGCCGGGCTGGGAGGCGATGAGTACGGCGTGTGCCGATGCCAGGCCTGCGGTGCCCAGCATTGCCAGGCACACGCAGGCCAGCACCAGCACGACACGTCTCACGGGGACGACCTACGACTGCGTCGCAACGCGAACACGGCCAGCACACAGCTGACCAATCCGATGACGACACCGATCGCGCCCAGCGGCAGGCCCGAGGCGGGTGGGGCCACCGTGGGGCCTGCCGCGACCGTGTGCGCCTCGGGTGAGGTCAGCCGCAGTGTCGGCGCCGGGTGGTCGGGTTCCGCGCCGCCGGGTGCGGACGTGTCGATCCAGCGGACGATGTCGCCGTTGCTGTAGGTCTGGATCGCCTTGAACACCAACTGGGCGGTGTCGGTGGGCAGTGGCCCGAGGGACACGGTGAAGTCCTGGAACATGCCCGGCGCTATCGCACCACCTGACCACGTGATCCGCGAGACGGCCTCGGTGACGGGACCGTCGTCGGACTCCAACGGCGTGGCCAGCTTGATGTGCGTGACGGTGACGTGCCAGCCGGGGATCGCCTTGACGTCGACGGAGGCGAGCGGATGGTCTGCGGGGAAGGCCACCTCCACTTTCGTCGTGGTGGCGGTGTCCTCCTCGTCGGGGACCTGGAAGGAGATGTCCGCGACGCTGCCCTGCGTCGCGGACCCGGGTGTCGTGACGACGTGCGCGGCCGCGGTCCCGGTGAGCCCGAGCAGGCCGCCGACCACGGCCGCGCCGACGATGATGATTCGTCGCATCGTCATGTCACCGGGATGTAGGGGCGCATCATCTCGTTGTCCTCGTGGTCGAGGATGTGGCAGTGCCACACGTAGCCCGGCCCGGTGGTCGGGTCGAAGGAGAACCGGTTCACCCCGGGGGCGACACCGGCGATCGGTGTCTCGATCGGTGCCCAGCGGACCAGGATGCGGTTGACCATGCCGGGGTTGATCTTGAAGGTGTCCTTCCAGCCTGCCTCGTTCGGATCGGGTGGCTGGATCGGGCCGGACAGGAACGGGGAGATGGCGGGGTTGCCGCCCAGTGCGCCATCCGCGTTCGGGGTGGCATAGTCGGCGGGCGGCCCGTAGCCGGGAATGATCTGTCCGGCGGGGTAGTCGGTGAGGCCGAACGTGCCGTCGCACTGCTGCCCCGCGTAGCGGCCGCCGGGGAACCGCGCGGCCCAGGCAGCCCGGTAGGCGTCCACGTCGACGGGTTGGCGGTTGAGTACCTGGAACTCGATCAAGTGGATGTGCATCGGGTGCGAGTCGTCGGTGATGTCCAGCATTTCCCACAGTTCGGTCGCGCCGACGCGGGGCAGCTCGGTCATGTAGATGCCCTGGCCGGTCTGGTCGGGTTGGGAGCCGGGGACGGGCGTGCTGGTGCCGTCGCGCAGGCCATGCCACTTGGTGTTGTTCAGGAATGCCTCCAGCGGGCCGTCGCTGACACCGGATTCGGCGCAGTCCACCGTCTCCTGCTCGAAGACGACCAACTGTCGTGTCACCGACGGGCGCACGCCGGCCGCGATGGTGCCGGTCGTCGGGTTGACCAGGCGCACGATCTGGCGGGGCTGGCCATGACCACCGCGTAGCGCGGCACCGGTCGAGGGGTCGAAGGTGTGGTCCACGCCGGAGAGTCGTTGGGTGACGTCGAAACGCATGATCTGCCCGTCGAGGTTGGGATCGACAGGGCCACCGCTGGGATAGGGGAACAGACCGTCGTTGGTCAGCACGAACGACTTACCTTGCAGGCCGGCGAAGTCGATGATGACGTCCGCGCGTTCGGAGGGTGCGAGGAACAGCTTGAGCGCGTCGGCGTGTGCCGGGTTGTTGAGCTGCACGGGTCGGTCCAGCAGCCCGCCGTCGGTGCCGATCTGCCAGAACGGCAGCGCCGATGGCGGTGTGGTGGAGGATGCGTTGGCCGGGGTGGTGAGGTTCATCCGCAGGAACCGGGCGTTGCAGCCGTTGACGAACCGGAACCGGTAGCGGCGCGGTTCGACGGCCAGAGTGGGCCAGGTCCTGCCGTTGACGACCATGGCGTCGCCGAAGAACTCGGGGATCCAGAAGGGGTGGGTCAGCGGGTTGCTCGGCGGGCCGTTGAGGTCGGCGTCGGTGTTGGAGCCGTCGGGGAAGCGTAGTTGGCCGTTCGTGTCGAACAGTCGGTCCTGGATCATCAGTTCGACCTCGTGCGGACCGGTGGGCAGGCGCAGCGGGTTGGTCGCCGTGCCCGTGTCGAACTCGTCACGGACGAAGTAGAAGGCGGCCAGGCCGGCGAACACGTTGATCCGGGTGATGCCCAGCGCGTGGTCGTGATACCACAGCGTGGTGGAGGGCTGGCTGTTGGGGTACTGGTAGACGATCGAGTTGGGGGCGGTCGGCCGCAGGCTCTGGTAGGCGTCGCCGTGCCGGCCGTCCGGCGTCATCCAGGCGTTGGGGGCGCCGTCGTAGGCGGAGGGCACCTCGGCGCCGTGCAGGTGCGCGACGGTGGGCATCGGGCCGCGGTAGGGCTGGTTGGTGCGGCTGTCACCCAGCGGGGCGGCCCAGTGGATGGTCTGGTCGATGGTGAGCAACGGTTCCAGCCGGGACGTCGCCGCGCTGGCCGGCAGCGCGTTGACGTAGGTGACCGTGGTGGGGCTGTGCCGGGTCGCTTCGACGGTGACGCCGGGCCAGGACGCCGGTCTCCCGTCGACCTGGTATCCCCACAGCCAGGTGCCGGCGGCGTAACCGGCGGGATACATCGAGGGCGGCAGCACCAACTGCTGGAACTCCGCCACCCGCGTGGTGAAGTTCGTCGCGGAGACACGGGTGCCGTCGAACGTGCGCAGGGCGGTGACGTACTTGGGGATCCGGGCACTGGGCAGCGGAGTCTGGCCACGAGACACCGAGGCAGGTGTCAGGGCCGACGAGGCGAGCCCGCGAAGAGCCGGAACAGCGGCCACACCGGCGACGGCTCCGCCGATCAATACCTGTCGTCGGGTGATCTTGCCAAATGGATGAGATGACATCGGGAGGTACCCCCATTTTGTCGGGGCGATCTTTCGATCATCAAAGTACCTTCGCGATGGGATACCTCCGTATAGTCAAAAACCCCCAAGGGGATTGGAAACTTAGCCTTACCGAACACGTATTTCCGCAGGCTGGAGCCGAGTCGATCGCGTGGCAAGAAAAGGCAACCCCGTAATTAGGGTGTGTGAAAGGACCGTGCTGGGCCGGGACGCGAAAAATTCTCCAATCGAGCGGTCGTTAATTGACCGCGCAACGATTGGAGTTAATTGTTGTCGCAAACATTCAAGGATGCTGTCACAGGTGTCGAGACAACTCACCTCCCCGCATGCTGGTGCTCGGCGATGCGATCGTCATGGGTGTGGTGGAACGCCGTCCCCGTCGACCATGCGCTGGACAGCCCGAGCACGAACGCCGCAGCTACCCCGGCGACCGCCAGCACGATGGCCAGCGCTCCGGCGCGGGGGATGCGCCCAGGCGTCGCTTCGCCGGTCCGACCACGGCGCGAGATGATCCGGTAGGCGGGTATCAGTCGGCCGAGCGTGTGGATCCCTGTCACGACGGCCCAGACGACGAAGGTGCCCTGATGCACCGTCAACGCGCTGACGGGATAGCCGAGCGGGCGCAGGAACGGTGTGCGACCGCCGACCGGTCCTACGGCCACCAGTGCCAGCCCGGACCCCAGCACGGCCAACGTGAACACCACCACCAACGGCCCGAGGACCCGCAGCAGCATCGGTGGCGGGCCCGCGGTCACGTAGGGCTCTCGTCGCGTGTAGTAGCGCACGATTCGCCAACCCGTGCTGCCGGTCTTGAGCAGAGCGGGAGGCACGAGCAGGGTGCCGACGACGATGTGCCAGCTGATCAGTCCACTGACGTCGATCAACGTGGCCAGTTCGACCAGGAACAGCACCAGCAGGAAAGTGCCGGTCCACGCGGTCAGGCGGGCGTTCCCGGCCGGACCTCCGGTGCTCGGTAGAACAGGATCCTGCCGACGTTCCCGCCCGACAGCCTCAACGAACGCGTCGTCGGCCCATTGCCGCAGCGTCACCGACCACCCCGTCCGTCCACCTGATCCCACATGGGACCACCGGCGCAAGTCTGGCTGCCGTTTCTTGGGGGATTCTGGGAACGGCCGGGCCAAGAAATCTCCCAGCAGCCGCGGTCATGATCGTGACGTGGAGAGGCGAGTGAGATGCGGCTACCCCCACAATGGCGTCGTGGGCACTGAACCGCAGGCACCGAAGGTCCTGGTGGTGGAGGACGACCGCGAGTTGCTGGAGTTGTTGCGGCGACTGCTGTCCCGCGCGGGCTACGAGGTGGATGTCGCGATGGACGGTCAGCGGGGACTGCACCTCGGGCTGACCCGCTCCTACGACGTCCTGGTGCTCGATCGGCGGCTACCGGCCATCGAGGGGCTGGATCTGCTCGCGAAGCTGCGCACCAGCGGGGTGCTGACGCCCACGCTGGTGCTCTCCGCCCTGGCCAACCCGGCCGACCGCGTCGACGGGCTCGATGCCGGTGCCGAGGACTATCTGGGCAAGCCGTTCGACGTGCCCGAACTGCTCGCCCGGCTGCGGGCCCTGCGGCGGCGCCATCTGGACACGGCGCGGCGGCTGCCGGTAGCCGGCGGAGTGCTGGACGTGGACACCCGTCAGGTCGTGGCCGAGGGCCGGCCCGCCGTGCGGTTGTCGGAACGGGAGTGCTCGTTGCTGGCCACCCTGGCCGGCCGACCCCGCAAGGTCTTCTCCCGCGACGAACTACGGGTCCTGGCGTTCGAGGATGCCACTTCCGAGACCGTGGAGACGTATGTGCACTACGTGCGCCGCAAGCTGGGGCGCGGCGTGATCGACACGGTACGTGGCACCGGCTACCAGTTGGGTGCGTCACGATGAAGGCCCACGCCGCGACTGGCGACGAGCTGACCCTTCGGCGGGCGACGTGGCGGATCGGCCGGCAGATCGCCGCAGCGGTCACCGTCGTCGTATTCGGGTTGGTGGCGGTCGCGTTCCTGGTGGTGCTGCACAGCCAGCACCAGGCCGACGACCAGTTGCTGGACCGGGCGATCGCCGAGGCCGACGACGTGACCGACCCGCCGGCGGGGGTGTGGCTGGTGATCCGGCACGGCGCGGGACAGGTGGCCACTCCCGGCATACCGGCGGGACTGCCCGACCTGGCGGTGATCGGTCAGGTCGCTACGACTGGGACGGCCATGACCACGGATTTCACCGCGCATGGCCGGGAGTATCGGGTACGCACCCAGTTGATGGGTGCCGGCGAGGTGATCCAGGCGCTGCTGGACCTGAGCGCCGATCACGCCGAGCGGGACCGCCTGGTCGAGGCATGCCTGATCTGCGGCGCCGTGGGCCTGCTCGTGTCCGTTGCGGTCGGTGCGTGGCTGGGACGACGCGCGGTGGCACCGTTGACGGAGGCGTTGACGTTGCAGCGGCGGTTCGTCGCCGACGCCGGGCACGAGCTGCGGACGCCGCTGACCTTGCTCAGCACCCGGGCACAGCTGGTCAGCCAGGACCTGGAAGGCGGCGTCGACGCGACCTCGATGCGCTCCGACGTGGACGGCCTGGTGGCCGACGCACGACATCTCACCGACATCCTCGACGACCTGCTGGTGGCGGCGGATCCGCGCGAGACACCGGACGACGAGATCGTCGTTCTGCCCGCTCTGGTGGCGCAGATCGTGGAGTCGGGACGCCCGTCGGCCGACGAGCGTGGCGTGGTGCTGACCTGGACCTCGGCGGATCGGCCGCCGCCGGTGCACGGCAACCGGGCGAGCCTGCGGCGCGCGGTGACCGCGTTGCTGGACAACGCGGTCCGGCACGCCGACGCGGCCGTGGACGTGTCGATCCGACAACTGGGCAGGGACGTGGTGGTCGACGTGGTCGACGACGGACCGGGTATCGCCCCGGACGTGCGCACGACGCTGTTCGACCGGTTCACCAGTTCGAAGTCCGACGAGGCCGCCGGCGCGCCGTCCCGCCGCTACGGGCTGGGTCTGGCGCTGGTCAGTGAGGTCGCCGCCCAGCACGGCGGTGCGGTATCCGTCGTGGACACCGGGCGCAGGGGAGCGACCTTGCGGTTGCGGCTGCCCGCCGTGCGCCCGGCGGCCGCGGCATCGGGTCGGGACGTGCGAGCGTGACGCCGTGAAGTGGGTCCGCCACGTGATGGGTCTGCCGGTGTCGGTGGACGTGCGCAGACCGCAGCGTGACCCCGAACCGGTCGTGCGGCGGGCGTTCGCCTTGCTGCGGGAGGTCGATGCCCGGTTCAGCCCGTTCCGCCCGGACAGCGAGGTATCTCGCGTGGCCGATGGCGAGTTGTCGGAGTCGGACTACAGCGAGGACCTGATCGAGGTGCTGGCGCTGTGCGCGGACTACGAGCGGCGCTCGGGCGGCGCGTTCCGGGCCCGCGTGCCTGGTCGGCGGTTGGACCCCAGCGGCATGGTCAAGGGGTGGGCGGTGCAGCGGGCGGCCACGCTGCTGCGCGGGGCCGGTCTGCGGCACTTCTGCGTCAACGCCGGTGGTGACGTGATCAGCGCGGGGGAGCCGGAGCCCGGTGGCCGGTGGCGGATCGGGGTTCGGCATCCCGACCGGGCCGACCGGATGTGTGCGGTGTTCGGCCTGCGGGACGGCGCCGTGGCCACCTCGGCGTGCTACGAGCGTGGCGGTCACATCCTGGATGGCAGGACCGGGCGGCCCGCCGCGGGCCTGCTCAGTGTGACCGTGCTGGCCGATGACCTGACCACCGCTGACGCGACGGCGACCACCGCCTTCGCGTTGGGCGCCGAGGGGGTCGGGTGGGCGGCGGCCCAGCCGGGCTGCCTGGTCTTCGCCGTCGATGCCGACCGCCGGGTGCACCGTTCGGCCGGGCTGGATCGCGTGCTGGTTCAGCCCGCCGCGTGATCCAGCGCGTACTGCACCGACCGGGCGTAGCCCTCGGAGGTGTAGGTGGCGCCGGACACGGAGTCGACACGCGCGGACTGGGCGGTGAGCACCTCGCTGCGCAGGACGGGCGTCGCCAGGGCGGCGAGTTGGACGCTGCGGTCCGCGTCCGAAGGAGTCTGGAGCGTGCGGACGTCGATGATCCGGCCACGCTCGAACACGACTGCCACCTGCACCGGCCCGTAGGGCGTCTGCGCCACGGCACCGTCGACCGTGCGCGGGCCTGTGTCTGCCGGCGTCGTCGGCGCGGTCGAGCGTGCCGAGGTGGGCGTCGGGCTCGGGCGGGGCCGCTCGGTGGTGGGAGGTGTGACGGGCTGCAGGGCCAGCTGATGTGGTGCTGCCTGGTCGGTCACGGCTTTCGCGGCGATCAACAGGCCGATGGCGGCCAGCAGGGCCGACAGGCCTGTCACGCGACGGGAGCGGGTCGAGGTCATCGCAGGCTGAACTCCTCGGTGTGGATCTGGCGTGGTGGGATGCCGAACCGGCGCAGCGACGTCAGGACGGTCGTCGTCATGCCTTCTGGTCCGCACACGTAGACGCTGCGCCAG
>DASXYT010000406.1:0-6092 GCA_036502345.1 Pseudonocardiaceae bacterium
GTGGAACCGGGCGCCGGACACCGCTGTCACCCTCAGCGGCGACCCCGACCTGCTGGACCAGTTCCACGCGATTCGCCGCGCACTCACCTGAACCCACGGGCCGCCGACCGTCCACGAAGGACAGCGGAGCACCGCTCCGTCGCTGAAAGGCCGCCGGGACACCGGATGCCGGTCGCCTCACGATGGAGACGACCGGCATCCGGTGGCGCAACCCGCGGAGGATGCGGGATTTGAACCCGCGAGGGTTTTACCCCAACACGATTTCCAATCGTGCGCACTAGGCCACTATGCGAATCCTCCGCCGAGAAGCTTAGTGGACCGGCCTCCGACCGGCCAAAACGGCTGGTCGGAGGGGGTGCGCGCCGGGAAGGCGTCAGAAGGACTCCGGTTCGACTGTTTGTCACTCACGGTGCACAGCGCTCGGTGACACCACGATTGGAGCGTCTGTTACATGGACGAGACCGACCGGGTCACCCCGCAGACGGTCGTGGCACCCGCTGATCGACCGGGTGACGCACCACCGTCCGGGCAGCTGAGAGTTAGAACTGCTCCTGGGCATCCGTTGGTGCTCGGCTTGGGTGGCACGCGACTGGTTCGGCCGGAGGTGGCGGAGACCAAGATGACTTGTGTCGGCGTCCACACGCCCCTTGGTCCGCCGGGCCGTTCACCGAGGCGCCGGCGGGCTTGGTGGCTGTGTTCTCCGATGGGCGCGAGCAGCCGGTGCTGTTCTAGGACGTGCACGGTCGCGCAGTGCTGATGGATTCCCACGATGTCACGTGCGTTCTGGTGCTGGCCGAGGCAGTGTCGACCTAGAGCGAGTCGAGTTCCGTCGCGCGTTGGGCGAATCGGCGCCCAACTGACATCTCTGACCAGGCGCTGGGCGAGCTGGAGCGCGCGGGTGGCGTCGCCCCATCCGACAACATGGAAAGGCAACACGCCACCTTTCGCTCATGGTCAGGCGTGCAGTGGCCGATCACGCCGGCGCAGCGGTCGGCACCCCGACTCGGCCAGTCGGGGTGAACCGCACCGCAGTCAATTGCCACGGGCTGGGGCACTACCTCCGATGACGTGCCCGCTTAACTTGGGTGCTCGGAGGTTCATGCGGGAATTTCACGAACAGGCAGGGGTCGATTTCCTGGAGGTATCCGTGGGCACGCCGCTGGTCGTGTGTCGGACGCGGGACGTCAAGGGCCTGTATGCACGCCAAGCCCGGGGTGAGATGGCTGGGCTCACTGGCGTAGACGCACCGTACGAGGTGCCGGAAGCTCCTGATCTATGTGTTGACACCGTGGCGGAGAGCATCGACACGTGTGCTGAACGCGTGGTGGATCTTGCAGTCGAACAGCCACGTGGACATAGGCCTTGATGGAACAACTGGTCTGGAGTTCTAGACGCAACCGTCTCTTGAACCGGCCTAAATTGGTCAACTGGCCACCCAAAACGGCTGGTCCTCGACGGTAAAGGTGGGCTGGTGACCAGCGAGATGTCCGGTACCGACGCGTTCGCCGACTTCAGTCGTGCTCCGAACATCGCGGACAACCACGAGACGTACGAGTTGGAGAACCGGGCCATCGATCCGTCCGGTGTGCTCTGGCAGGCGTTGCGCGACCAGGCCGACTGGCACGGCAGGACCATCGTGGATCTGGGCTGTGGCACCGGATTCTGGCTGCCGCGCTACGCGACCGCCGCTGCCCGCGTGATCGGCGTCGAACCCGACTCGGTCGACGTGATCCACGCCCGCTTCGCCTACTTCTTCCCGCCGCACTGCGAACCCGGCCTGCACGAGGCGCTGCGGGTGCTGCGGCCCGGCGGCGCCCTCGTGGTCGTCGACAACGACTGGCGGCACGGCGAGTTCGCCGAACTGCTGCGGGCGTCCGCCTGGGCGACGGCACAGGGTGCCGCGGAGACCACCGACGAGTGGTGGCGCACCCGAGCCACGCACCGCGTCGAGGTGATGTCGGCATGGCGTTGCGCCGACCCGGCACAACTGGAGTCCGTGTTGCGCATCGAGTTCCCCGGCGACATCGTCGACGGTTGGCTACGCGACCACCCGGGCCGCGCCGAACTCAGCTACGGCTACGTCCTGTTCGGCACCCGGAAGTGAGGGCTCAGGCCGCCCGCCAGCGACCCGCCACCGTGGCCACCTGGGAGGGCAGGGCGATCTCCGGCGTCACCGGGTAGCCGATCGTCTGCTTCGCGTACCAGTGCTGTTGGCAGACGTCGGAGCAGAAGTAGTCCGAGGGTGATTTCGTGTTGGTCCGACCGCACTCGCTGCATGGCATGCTCATCGGTCTCCTCCATCCACTCGGTCGTGCGTCAACCGACGGTAGAAACACGCCGCGACGAGCGTGTTTCCATCCTGTGTCGACCCGGTGTCCACCTCCGTTAGCACCAGCCCGCTACACTGAACGTGGACCTCGTGCGGCGTTCATCCTGTGAACCTCCCCAGGGCCGGAAGGCAGCAAGGATAAGCGGGCTCTGGCGGGTGCACGGGGTCCCCTAACGTACGGGCAGACCCCGGTTCGACCACTGGTCGAACCGGGGTCTTCTGCGTTCGGCGGTACCCTGCGAATCGTGGGGGCAACGGTGGTGACCGCGGAATTCGGCGTCTCCGCTGGCGATGACTGGCTGTTCCAGGAACTGACACTGGACCTGCTCGCCGGCCAGTGCCTCGCCCTGACCGGCCCGAACGGCACCGGCAAGTCCACCCTCCTGCACTGCCTGTACGGCCTGCGCCCACCCACCGAGGGCTTCGTGACGGTGTGCGGCAGTCGCCCGGACGAGCGTGCCCCGGACTTCCGCCGGTCCGTGTCGGTGCTGCTGGACGACTCCGCGCTGTTCGACGAGCTGAGCCCACGCCAGCACCTTGACCTGCTGTTCCGCTCGTTCCCCGGGGCCACGCCACCCGACGACCTGGTCGCGGAGTGGCTCGAACCGGCTGGCCTCGGACACCGCGTCGACGTGGCCGCCGGGCAGCTTTCCGCAGGTCAGCGCCGCCGTCTGTTGCTGCTCGGCGCGCTGGCCAGGCCACACGACCTTGTCCTGCTCGACGAGCCGGAGCGCGCCCTGGACACGGCGGGCCTGGACTGGCTGGCCGGCCTGGTCAACGCGGACACCGAGGAGGGCGCCGCCGCGGTCCTGGCCACCCACTCCCGCGTCCTGGTGGAGGCCTGCGCCGACCTGATCCTGGACCTGGGGTGATCGCCGGGGTCCGGTCGGCCGCGATCTGGCTCTACCAGATCAGCGACCGCCTGCTGATCGGCTTGTTCGCCACCGCCGTGCTGACATCGCCGTTCTACCGGGTGACCGTCCTGCGGACCGACCTGCTCGGCACGGCGACCGTGCCCGCGGCCGCCGGCCTTGCGATCCTCGCGCTGGGCGTCGCCATCGCGTGGCGGTCGTTGCTGCACCGGGACTTCACCTGGGCCGATCCTGCGCGGCTGACCTGGGCCGATCTGACCGACGCCAGGGTCGGCACGATCGGCAGGCGGTTGTGGGCAGGCTGGTTGACCCGGTTCGTCGCTGCCGCCTACCTGGCCGTGCTCGGTGTGCTGCTGCTCGGCACGTCCACCTGGCTGCCGGCCAGCGCCGCCCTGTTCGGTGGCGTGGCCGTGCTCGCCGTCGTGCTGGCCCGTCGCAGACCCGGTCGGGTCGAGACGTGGCTGGAGTACGTGGTCCTCGCCGGGCTGGCCGTGCTCGCGGTGCTGGCCACCGTGACCACGGTCGCGCCGACAGTGTTGTGGGTGGTGGCCGGTGTCGCCGTGCTGGCGGCGGTCGCCTGCACGAAGGGCTCGGGAGCACCACGCAGGCCCACCGTGGCCACATCGGCAGGCCGGGACGAGTTGGTCGACGGCTACCTGCGCCGGGTCGTGCGGCGGGTCACGGTGAGTTTCGGTGACGCCCTCGCGCTGCTGCCGCCGCCGGGTCCGCTGCCCTGGCCGAAACTGCTCGCCGGCCGAGCCGTGGTCGCGAGATTCGTGCTGGTCGGGGTGCTGTCCCGGGCGCGATCACTGCTGCCCGCGCTGCTGGCCGCGATCGCCGTCGGCGTGCTGCACCAGGTGTTGCCGCTGGTCGACCCGGTGTGGCTGGTCGGCATCGGGGTGTACTTCGCCGGTGTGCCGTTCGCCGCGGCACTGGCCTCGCTGTGTGCCGTGCCAGGGCTGCGCCGCTGGCTGGGCTGCACTGACCTGACCCTGCGGCTGGCCAGCGCCGGCATGGTGGCAGTCGCCGCGCTCGTGTGGGTCGGCCTGGTCGCGGTGTTCGCCGTGCCGCTCACGCTGGCCGCCTGGCTGGCCGTGCCGCTCGCCGTCGGTGCCGTCGTGCGCACGGTCACCCGCCCGCCGCTGGACTACGGCAATCTCGGCGTCGCGGTCACGCCGGACGGCAACATGATCCCGGTCGGGCTGCTGCTGCAACTCGCGCACGGGCCGGAACTGCTGGTCATCGGCCTGCTCGTGGTCGGCCTCGGGCTGGCGTTGGCGACCGCGGCGCCGGTCGCGCTGGCCCTGGCGGCCTACGGCGTCGCGCGGTGACGGCCCGTCGGTGCTGACCGGTAGTCTCGCGGCGTGGCGCTCGCCCTTTATCGCAAGTACCGTCCGGCGACCTTTGCCGAGGTGGTCGGCCAGGAGCACGTCACCGAACCGCTCTGCACGGCCCTGGCCGCCAAGCGGGTCAACCACGCGTACCTGTTCTCCGGGCCACGCGGGTGTGGCAAGACGTCCAGTGCGCGCATCCTGGCCAGGTCGCTGAACTGTGTCCAAGGGCCGACCCCGACCCCGTGCGGCGTGTGCAACTCGTGCATCGGGCTGGCCCCCGAGGGTCCCGGCACGGTGGACGTCGTCGAGTTGGACGCGGCCAGCCACGGTGGTGTGGACGACGCCCGCGAACTGCGGGACAAGGCCTTCTACGCACCCGCCGAGTCGCGCTATCGCGTGTTCATCATCGACGAGGCGCACATGGTCACCACGCAGGGCTTCAACGCCCTGCTGAAGATCGTCGAGGAACCGCCGGACCACCTGGTGTTCGTGTTCGCCACCACCGAACCGGACAAGGTGCTGGCCACCATTCGCTCGCGGACCCACCACTACCCGTTCCGGCTGATCCCGCCCGGCGCGATGCGTGCGCTGCTGGAGCGCAACTGCGCCGACGAGGGTGTCGACGTCGAACCCGCGGTGTTGCCTCTGGTGATCCGGGCCGGCGGTGGCTCGGCCCGTGACACGCAGTCGGTGCTGGACCAGTTGCTGGCCGGCGCGGGCCCGAACGGTGTCACCTACGAGCGGGCCGTCTCGCTGCTCGGCGTGACCGACGTCGGCCTGATCGACGACATCGTGGACGGGCTGGCCGCCGGTGACGGGCCTGCCGTGTTCGGCACGGTCGACCGCTTGGTCGAGGCAGGCCACGATCCCCGCCGGTTCACCACCGATCTGCTGGAACGCCTGCGGGACCTGGTGTTGCTCAAGGCGGTGCCGGACGCGCACGACCGCGGTCTGGTCGCCATGCCGGAGGACGAACTGGCCAGGATGCGCGCGCAGGCCGACCAACTCGGCCCGGCCACACTGACCCGCTACGCCGAGATCCTGCACGCCGGCCTGGTGGAGATGCGCGGTGCCACGGCGCCCCGGCTGCTGGTGGAACTGTTGTGCGCCAGGATGTTGCTGCCCAGCGCCTCGGCCACCGACGCCGCGGTGCTGCAACGCCTCGAGGGCCTGGAACGCCGGATGACGCTGGCACCGGTCGAGGCAGGCACAGCAGCCCCGGCCGTGCCCGCCGCCCCTGCTGCCGCCGCACCTGCCCCGGTCGCCGCCGCGCAGGCCGCCCGGCCGACCTATCAGCGGCCGGCTACCAAGCCGACCGAAGCCCCGCCACCGGCCCCGAAGCCGGAACAGGTCGCGGAACAGCCGGCACCGGAACCGGCTGCGGCAGCGGCATCCGCTCCGTCCACTATGGACAGCACGGCGATTCGGCAGATCTGGCCGGAACTGCTGCGCAAGGTAGGCGAACGCAGCAAGCCGACCCTGGTGCTGCTGCAGAACGCCACCGTGAAGACGGTCGAGGGCAACACGCTGGTGCTCGCCATGCCGACCGCCGGCCTG
>DASXYT010000407.1:0-3029 GCA_036502345.1 Pseudonocardiaceae bacterium
TGGCCGCCCTGCGCAACATCCTCTCCGCCGACGACCTGACCGCCGCCGCCGAACTCGTCGACGACGACTTCCCCGAGCTGGGCGAACTGCTGCGCAGGGCGAGCGAGCGCCAAGCCCCCTGACGATGCGACTGTTCTCCGCCCTGGTGCCACCTGCCGCGGTGCTCGACCACCTCACCGACCACCTGGCCGACCAGTCCGCTCGCCTGCCGACCGGGCTGCGCTGGACACCCGCCGACCGCTGGCACGTCACGCTGCGGTTCTACGGGGACGGCGACGACCCCGTGACCAGGGCGGCGTGGCTGCGGGAGCGGGTCGAGGGCCGGGTGGCGCCCCGGCTGCGGCTGACCGGCGGCGGCACGTTCGCCGGTGTGCTGTGGGCCGGTGTGCACGCGGCAACCGTCGTCGACGAGCGGCGGTTCGCCGAACTGGCCGAGGCCGCGGGCGCGGACGGGACGGAGTTCCGGGCGCACCTGACGCTGGCCAGGTGGCGGGCGTCGCGGCAGGTGCCGGAAAAGATCGCGCCGACCGACTTTCTCCTCGGGTACACTGGACCGTGGTTCGTGCCCGAGGTCGCGTTGCTGATGCGGAGTGACTTCACCGCCGGTGACGAGGGCAGGCGCGAACCGATCTACACCACGGTGGAACGCCTGCCGCTGGCTCGCGCCTGACCGCCCACGCGGTCGCCGCGCGGTGTCGCGCGCGTGCCTGATACCCTCAGTGTTTGAGTCCGGCTGCGGTCCGTGGCGGCCGGTACTGTCACATCCCGCCCAGGGACAGTCCTCACCAATCGGGCTGAATTCGCACGGCACGCGTATACGAGGAGACAACGAGTGGCGCTGTCCACCGAGCAGAAGAAGTCCATTCTCGGCGACTACGGCGTACACGAGTCGGACACCGGCTCGCCTGAGGCCCAGGTCGCGCTGCTGACGAAGCGCATCAGCGACCTCACCGAGCACCTGAAGGTGCACAAGCACGACCACCACTCCCGCCGGGGCCTGTTGCTGATGGTCGGCCGTCGCCGCCGTCTGCTCAACTACTTGGCGCAGGTGGACATCGAGCGCTACCGATCGCTGATTCAGCGCCTCGGCCTGCGTCGATGACACGTCCCGACAGGGAGTGACCCAACCGGTCGCTCCCTGTCGGAGCACAGCAGAACAAAAAGGGACCGCGTGCCACGGCGTTCGATGCGTCCGCCGGTCCTCGGTAGTGGCTCCCGGGTTCGCGCCGCCAACGGCGGAGAACCGGGGGCTTCGATCGAAGACCGGCCTCGTCGCAGGGCCGTGACCTCGCAGCACAGGGGTGCTACGGGTTGCCGCGCGGCCCAAAAGACGAGGAGACAAACCGAATGACAGAACCCACTGCGGTGCACGAAGCCACCGCGACCATCGACAACGGCCGGTTCGGCACCCGTACCGTCCGTTTCGAGACCGGCAGGCTGGCCCGGCAGGCCGCCGGCAGCGTCGTCGCCTACCTGGACGACGAGACCATGCTGCTGTCCGCGACCACGGCGTCCAAGCACCCGAAGGAGCACTTCGACTTCTTCCCGCTGACGGTGGACGTCGAGGAGCGGATGTATGCCGCGGGCCGGATCCCCGGTTCGTACTTCCGGCGCGAGGGTCGGCCGTCCACGGACGCCATCCTGACCTGCCGGCTGATCGACCGTCCGCTGCGCCCGTCGTTCGTGGACGGGCTGCGCAACGAGATCCAGATCGTCGTCACGGTGCTGTCGCTGAACCCCGAGGACGTCTACGACGCCGTCGCGATCAACGCGGCATCCGCGTCCACCCAGCTCTCCGGCCTGCCGTTCTCCGGCCCGATCGGCGGCGTCCGCGTCGCACTGATCAGCCAAGACGGTCAACCTGGCCAGTGGGTCGCGTTCCCGACCAGGGAGCAGTCCAAGAACTCCGTGTTCGACATCGCCATCGCCGGTCGTGTCGTCGGTGACGACGTCGCGATCATGATGGTCGAGGCCGAGGGCACCGAGCAGATGACCGACCTGATCGCGGCAGGCGCCCAGGCGCCCACCGAGCAGGTCGTGGCCCAGGGCCTTGAGGCCGCTAAGCCGTTCATCCGGGCGCTGTGCGAGGCCCAGGCCACGCTGGCCGCTGCCGCCGCCAAGGAGACCGCCGAGTTCCCGACGTTCCCGGCCTACCAGGCCGACGCGTTCGAGGCCGTGTCCGCAGCGGTGAGCGACGACCTGGCGGCCGCGCTGACCATCGCGGGCAAGCAGGAGCGCGAGAGCCGGACCGACGAGGTCAAGGCCCTGTGCCTGGAGCGCGTCGGCACCGGCGAGGGCTCCGCGTTCGACGGTCGCGAGAAGGAGATCGGCGCCGCGTTCCGTGCGCTGACCAAGAAGCTGGTCCGCCAGCGCATCCTGCGCGACAAGGTCCGCATCGACGGCCGTGGCATCACCGACATCCGGCAGTTGTCCGCCGAGGTCGCCGTGGTGCCCAGGGCACACGGTTCGGCCCTGTTCGAGCGTGGCGAGACCCAGATCATGGGCGTCACCACGCTGAACATGCTGCGCATGGAGCAGACGCTGGACACGCTGGCGCCGGAGACCCACAAGCGCTACCTGCACCACTACAACTTCCCGCCCTTCTCGACCGGTGAGACCGGCCGGGTCGGTTCGCCGAAGCGCCGCGAGATCGGTCACGGCATGCTGGCCGAGCGGGCGCTGCTGCCGGTGCTGCCCAAGCGCGAGGAGTTCCCGTACGCCATCCGTCAGGTGTCGGAAGCGTTGAGCTCCAACGGTTCCACGTCGATGGGCTCGGTGTGTGCCTCGACCATGTCGCTGTACAACGCCGGTGTGCCGCTGAAGGCGCCGGTGTCGGGCATCGCCATGGGTCTCGTCTCCGACGAGGTCGACGGCAAGACCCAGTACGTCGCGATCACCGACATCCTCGGTGCTGAGGACGCGTTCGGCGACATGGACTTCAAGGTCGCCGGCACCACGGAGTTCGTCACCGCGCTGCAACTGGACACCAAGCTGGACGGCATCCCGTCCGAGGTGCTCGGCCAGGCGCT
>DASXYT010000408.1:0-17889 GCA_036502345.1 Pseudonocardiaceae bacterium
TGCCCACCGGCCGCGCGCCCGCGCCGGTGATCCGCTGCCAGTGCTCGGTGAGCTGGTCACGCGGCACCAGCAGGTCCACGGAGTGCCGACCGGGCCACGGCATCCACCTGGCGAACCCGCCGCCGGGCAGCACGGTCAGCCGACCATCGGCGGGCGGGTCGATACCCAGACCGGCCAGCAGCGTGTCGGCGTCCGGCCCGACCACGGTCAGCACGGCCAGTTCGCCGGTGGCGTCCCTCGGCTCGACCTTCGACCAGAACACCATCTTGGTCAGGTAGTTCAGCAGCGGTGCCGTGCGGTGCGGCTCGCCGTCCAGCCACACCGTGTCGCCCGCGTGGCCGACCACGACGTGGTCCTCGACGTGCCCCTGCGGGTCCAGCACCAGCGCCTCGGTGCCGGCCAGGTCGCCCAGCTGGGTGAAGTGCTGCGAGGTGAGCGCGTGCAGCCAGGCCAGCCGGTCCTCACCGGGGACGGCGATGACGCCCCGGGTGGACCGGTCGACCACGGCCACCGACCGGACGGCGGATCGCTGCTCGGCGTACGGATCGCCGTAGTGCCATGCGGTGCCCGCGTCCGGCGAGTCGTCCTCCTGCACGGCCACAGCACCAGGGGTGGCCAGCAGCGGCGACACACTCATGAATCCTCCTCGGCACGACATTGCTCGCAGGTCCCGGACAGCGCGAGATGGGTGGCGTCCAGTTCGAACCCGCACTCCAGCCGCAACCGCCCTGTCACTTCGTCCAACAGTCCGATGGGCTGCTCCGTTACCCGACCGCACTGGTGACAGACGAGATGCAGGTGTTCGTGCGCCTGGGCGGAGTACACCGGCGCGCCGTGCCCGAGATGGGTGTGCCGGACCAGGCCGAGGCCTTCCAGCAGGTCCAGCGCGCGGTAGATGGTGGTGATGTTGACCGTCGGCGTCGTCTGCTGCACCCGGTGGCAGACCTGCTCCGGCGTGGCGTGCTGCAACACGCGCACCGCGTCCAGCACCAGCTGGCGTTGCGGTGTCATCCGCAGCCCTCGCTCGTGCAGTGTCCTGCGCAGCGCGAGCTGCTCGTGAGCAGCCTCCTCATGCACGATTCGAGTCTAGGCCGCGCGCCAGTAGGCTCGACCGCATGCGCGTACTGGCGATGCTCAACGGCACCCTGGCCGACCCCGACCAGCCTCAGCTGCGGGTCGACGACCTCGGGCTGCTGCGCGGCGACGGTGTCTTCGAGACGGTACTGGTGGTCGACGGCAAGCCCCGCGAACTGGATCCGCACCTGGACCGGCTGGCCAGGTCCTCGGCGATGCTGGACCTGCCCGAGCCGGACCGGGACACCTGGCTGACGTGTGTGCGGCAGGTGCTGGACAACTGGACCGCGCCGGGCGAGATGGCCCTGAAACTCGTGTATACCAGGGGAATCGAGGGTGGCGACGGCACTCCGACCGGGTTCGCGATGGGCATGGAGATCGCGCCGACCGTGTTGCGCCAGCGAGCCGAGGGCGTCGCCGCGATCACCCTGGAACGCGGCATCGAGGCCGGCGCGGCCGAGCGTGCGCCGTGGCTGCTGCTCGGCGCGAAGGCGTTGTCCTACGCGGTGAACATGGCCGCGGGCCGGGAAGCCGCCCGCCGGGGTGCCGACGAGGTGATCTTCACCGAGTCCGGTGACATGGTCCTGGAGGGCCCGACGTCCACCGTTGTCGTCGCGGAGGGCCGCACGCTGCGCACGCCGCCGTCCCAGCTCGGCATCCTGCCCGGCACCACCCAGGCGGCGCTGTTCCGTGCCGCCGAGCGGGCCGGTTGGTCGATCAAGGTCGAGCCGGTCAGGGTGGTCGACCTGGCCGACGCTGACGCCGTGGTGCTGGCCTCGTCGGTGCGCAAGGTCACCAGGGTGCACTCGGTGGACGGCGTGGCACTGCAGGATTCCACCGACCTGCACGCCGAACTGTTGGCGCTGTACGAGTCGGAGTACTAGCCGATCGGCCGGAATCCCACGGTGGTGCCCGGCCGCGCCTGCGCCAACAGCGCGAGGGCGGCGGCCGGCAGCACCCCGATCACCGGATAGCCGCCGGTCGTCGGGTGGTCGGCGAGGAAGATCAGCGGCCGCCCGCTCGCCGGTACCTGCACGGCACCGGTGACCACCGGTTCGCTGGGCAGTTCGGCGCTGTCGAACTCGGCGGCCCTGAGCAACGCGGGGCCGGTCAGCCGTAGCCCGATCCGGTTGCTCTCCGGCGACACCAGCCAGGTGCCCGCTGCCAACTGCTCGGCCGCCCGGTCGAACCAATCGTCCCTCGGCCCGAGCAGCACCGGCACGGCGATCTCGTCCGGCACGGGTCGGGAGCCCAGTTGGTCGGCGCCACGGGCCTGCCCGGTCGGATCGCCGAGCGGCAGGGTGTCCCCGGCCGACATCGGCGCCGGCCCGATCCCGGACAGCAGATCGGTGGACCGGCTGCCCAGTTCGGCGGGCACGTCCAGGCCGCCGTCGACGCTGACGTAGGCGCGCAGCCCGTCGGCAGGTGCGCCGAGTGCCAGCACGTCACCGTCGGCCAGGTGGACCGGCGTGTGCGAGTCGCGGCCCCTGCCGTTGACCGTGACCCGGACGGCGGGCCCGGTCACCGCGACGACGCACGAGCAGTCCGCCCGCAGCCGCAGTCCACCGAGCAGCGCCTCGATGCCGGCCGCCGACTCGGGGTTGCCCACCAACCGGTTGGCCAGTCGCAGCGCCGGCACGTCCAGCGCGCCGGACGGCGGCACGCCGAGATGCGCGTTACCGGGCCTGCCGAGGTCCTGCACGAGTGCCTGCGGCCCGGTCGCCAGCACCGTCACGGTCCTCACCCGACCACCTCGAACCGCACCCGGTCACCGGGCACCAGCAGGGCGGGCGGCTCGCGGTGCGGGTCGAACAGGGTCAGGTCGGTGCGGCCGAGCAGCCGCCACCCGCCCGGCGACGAACGCGGATAGACCCCGGTGAACTCGCCCGCGATGGCCACCGAACCGGCCGGCACGGCGGTCCTCGGGTGGTCCAGCCGGGCCTGGACCAGCGGTTTCGGCAGTCCGACGAGATAGCCGAAACCGGGTGCGAAACCGGTGAACGCCACGGTGTACTCGGTGCCGCTGTGCAGTTCGACCAGGTCGGCGACGCTCAGCCCGGCCGTCTCGGCTGCCAGTTCGAGATCGGGCCCGTCGTAGCGCACCGGGATGCGCACCTCACGCTGTTCGCGCCGCGCGGGCCGGTGCAGGTCGGCAGTGGCCAGGATGTCCCGCAGCCGGGCCAGGGCGCTCTCCGACTCCAGGGCGACCAGCACGGTGCGCGCCGCGGGCACGAGTTCGACAAGGCCGGGTAGGTCGCCACGTTCGGCGGCCGAACTCACCGCGGCCCGTACGGCGTCCACCTGGTCCAGCGAGTCCACCTCGACCAGTACCGCATCGGTTCCGCACCGCCGTAGCCGCACGTGAGGAGTCTAGATCTTGCCCGGTCGGTGTCAGCCGCCCAGCGCCGCCAGGGCGTGCCGCACGTGCCCATGGGCGTTGGTGAGCGCCGCCTGGGCGGCCGGAGTATCCACTCCGGACAGCAGGTGCACGAGCGCGACCTTCAGGTCACCGCCCGCCGCGGCCAGCGCGTAGGCGCACTCGTCGACGGCGGCACCGGTGGCCTCGTGCAGGATGCGCAGCGTCCGGCCGCGCAGCTTGGCGTTGGTCGCCCGCATGCTGACCATCAGGTTGGAGTAGGTGCGGCCGAACCGGATCATCACGGCAGTGGAGAACGAGGTCAGCACGAGTTTCTGTGCTGTGCCTGCCTTCATCCTGGTCGACCCCGCGATGGCCTCCGGCCCGGTGTTCACCGCGATCGGCACGTCCACGTCGGCGTTCGCGGCGGCGCCGGGGTTCGCCGAGACCAGGCTGGTCCGGGCGCCGGCCAGTCGGGCGGCGTTCAGCGCTCCGACCACGAACGGCGTGCGGCCGGATGCGGTCAGCCCGACCACCACGTCGCCGGGTTGGGTGTGCAGCCGCATCTCGGCGGCGCCGGCGTCCTCGTCGTCCTCCGCGTTCTCCACGGCGGTCAGCAGCGCGGGAGCGCCGCCGGCGTGGTGGGCGACGAACCAGTCCCTCGGGATGTTGAACGTCGGCACGAGTTCGGCCGCGTCCAGCACGGCCAGCCGGCCGGACGTGCCAGCGCCCACGTAGTGCACCCGGTGTCCGCCGCGCAGTGCCTCCACGGCGTAGTCCACCAGCCTGGCCAGTTCGGGCAGCACGGCGGCCACCGCGTAGGGCACGGTGGTGTCCTCACCGTTGATCTCGCGGAGGATCTCCACGGTAGTCAGCTGGTCGATGTCGGTTGTGTCCGGATTACGCAACTCGGTTGGTGAATCGACCTGCACCGACTCCGTGCTAGCCATCACTCACCACTTTCCCTGGACCTTCGCCGACCGTCCGGGCGGACGTCGAGCCGGTGTGAACTCACCGCCGAATAGGTGGTGTCCAGCGCTGCGAGCACGTTGTCCCGGTGCCGCTGGGCGACCCCGATGAACATGCAGTCGATCACCGTCAACTGGGCGATCCGGCTGGCCGTCGCCCCGGACCGGAACGTCGTCTCCCTGGCCGCCGTGGTCAGCACGTAATCGGCGACCTCGGCGATGGGGGAGCGCGGGAAGTTGGTCACCGCGACGGTCGTGGCGCCTCGGTCGTGGGCCTCGCGGAGGGCTTCCACGGTGTCCGTGGTGGCGCCGGTGTGCGAGATGCCGACCGCGACGTCGCCCCTGGCGAGCACCGCCGCGGAGGTCAGCATGATGTGCGTGTCGCTCCACGCGAAGCACACCCTGCCGATCCGGTGCAGCTTTTGTTGCAGGTCAAGGGCTACGAACGCGCTCGCGCCGACGCCGTAGACGTCCACCCGGCCGGCCAGCGCGATGGCCTCGACCACCTGGCGCAGGGCGGCGATGTCGAGCTGTTCCGCCGTCTCCTCGACAGCGCGGGCGTCGGCGAACGCGACCTTGCCGACCACCTGTGCCAGGTCGTCGCTCGGGTCGATGTCACCGCCCATGTCCCTGTCGGTGCGGGCGGCGGCGCGTGCCGTGTCGGCGGCCAGCGCGATGCGCAGTTCCGGGTACCCGCTGACACCGACCGCCTTGCAGAAGCGGGTCACCGTCGTCTCGCTCGTACCGGCGGCTTCGGCGACCTCGGTGATGCTGCGCCGGGCGACGCCGCCCGGGTTCTCGAGCACCACGTGCGCGACGCGCTGCTCTGCCCGAGCGAGACCGGGCAGCAGGGAACGGATGCGAACCAACGGGCTCGGCTCTACCGGAGCGGGGATGGACACGTGGGAAACTTACTAACTACTCTGCCGCAGGTCAACGTGTCAATGGGCAAACGAAATCCAACCGTGTCGCTGTACTGGGACTTTGCGCAACGTGACGCAGATCTACTACCCCGTGGGCGCAATACGGATAAAGGTGACCAATTACCTAAGTGTCAACTCCCAGTCGGTTCCGGTGAACGCCTGCCGGTGCCGATCGCCGTCGAACAGCACGCCGGTGGTGTCCGCCACCCGCACGCCTGCCACGTTCACCCCGCGTCCCGTGTAGTTCCCGTCGGTCACGTACTGCCAGCGCAGCCGCAGCGGCCCACTGCTCGCCGGCAACTGGGCCCGTACCCGCCACCAGGTCCGGGAGCCGCCGGACAGTGTGGTGACGGCACCCTGCGGCGCGCCGGTCCCCGTTGCCGTCACCGGCACGGTGGTCCACGTCGTGCCGTCCGTGCTGGCCAGCAGTGTGACCAGGTCGAATGCCGGCTCGGTGTCCACGAAGATGTCGTAGCCGACGAGTACGGCGCTGCCGGTCGTCGTGATGACCGGTGTGGTCAGCGTGGCGGTGCCCGCGTTGCCGATCCCCGAGTACCAGGACGGCCCGCGCACGGACATCGCGTTGACCAGCCCGTTGGCTGCCACCTGCCGGGCCAGGTTGGTCGAACCCCAGTTCCGGGTCGGATGCACGCGGTTGCTGAACTGCAGTGCGATCGAGCGCGACAGCGGGTCCATGACGAACGTGGTGCCGGTGAATCCGGTGTGGCCCGCGGTGCGCGCGCTGTCCAGCCTGCCCATGTACCAGCGTTGGTCCAGTTCGAAGCCGAGCCCGTGGGAGTCGCTGGGGAAGCGCTGGTTGTGGTTGGCCAGCATCTGCGTCACGGCCTGCTCGGACAGGATCCGGCGGCCGGCGTAGCTGCCGCCGTTCAGGATCGCCTGGGCGAGTACGGCGATGTCGTCCACGGTGGAGAACACCCCGGCGTGCCCGGCGACCCCGCCCAGCGCCCACGCGTTCTCGTCGTGCACCTCGCCCCACACCAGGCCACGCTGCGGCTCGCCCGCGCCCTGCTCGTACTCCTCGGCCGCGATCCGGTGCCGCAGCGAGGCAGGCGGGTTGTACATCGTGTCCCGCATGCCGAGCGGCGCGGTGATTCCGTTGCGTACCAGCACGTCCAGCGACCTACCGGTGAGCTGCTCCAGAATCTGCTGCAGGGTCAGCATGTTCAGGTCCGAGTACAGATAGGTCGACCCAGGCGCGAACTGCGGTGCCACCTCGAGAATCGCCCTGACCTGCGACGGCCGGTCCGAGTACTGCCACAGTGGCGGGTCCGGATCCGCTGGCAGGCCGGACGTGTGGGTCATCAACTGCTCGACGGTGACGGTGCCCTTGCCATTGGTCGCGAAGTCCGGCAGATAGCCGGCCACGGTCGCGGCAACGTCCAGCGTGCCGGCCTGGATCTGCTGCATCGCGACAACGCAGGTGAACAGTTTGGACAGCGATGCCAGATCGAAGATCGTGTTGGTGCGCATCGGGATCTGCTGGGTGGCCGGCAGTGGATCGCCCTGCTGGTCGGCGTAGCGGAGCGCGAAGCCCGCGGCGTCCTTGGCGACGATCACGCCGTCGTGAGCGAGCAGCGTGACCTGCCCGGAGTACAGCGGATGGCCGGTGGCCGGGTCGTTCCGCGTCCAGCCGTCGAGCTGCGCGAGCACGGCCCGGATCGGCTGCGGATCCAGGCCGACCTGCTGCGGAGTGCCGTGCCGCAACACGGTCGATGCCGGCGCGAATCCCTGTCGTGGCTGGTCGAACCGGCCGGCAGGTGTCGGTCTCGCCGGTTCGGCCGCAGCGGTACCCGTGCTCGCCACCACCGCGGTCACCGCGGCGGTGGCCAGAAAACCACGCCGACTGAGCCGTGTCATCGGCCGCTCCTAGCCCTGTGAGCGCTTCACCACATTGTGCGGATTATTGGGAAGTTACTCACGTCAACGGGCTGGGTCAAAGCTCCGAACGGGCGTATTGCCTACAAACGCGGCGGCGCCCACCGGCCAGAAGGCCTGTGAGCGCCGCCCGCCCGCGCGGACTTTCCCGGGTTACCAAGCTGCAACGATGTCGTATGTGGAGGGTTCTCGGCGTCCGGCGTCCCGGTACGCAGTCCCTCAACGACAAGCCTCCCGCGGCGTGCTGCGCGTGAGTGCCCGGAGTCCGCGCACGGAGCTCCAGCGGGGTGAGCCCGACTTCTCTTCGTCGAGCCCCTGGCCAACCGGGGTTCCGCACTTCCTTTGTACGCCACTGACCTGCGGGAACTCAAGCTCTCGGACGGGTGCACCGGTCAAGCAACGAAAAGTGACCGATACCGCTCGGTAACGTCTGCGCTAGCTGTAAAAGCGGCCTGTTCGTACCGCCGCACGGGTGCTCGCGAGTCACCCGACCGAGCAGTAACCGCTGTCTGCGTCACTTGTTGCGGCGCTTGCGGATCCCGTACCAGGTCATGCCGGCCGCGACCGCGCCCAATCCCACGGCGGTCGCGGCCACCACGGCGCCACCGGTCGGCGTGGCGATCCGCGCCCGCAGCGGCACCGGATTGGAGAACGCCAGCACCGGCCAGCCCCGCTGCACGGCGACCTTCCGCAGTGACCTGTTCGGATTCACGGCGGCCGGCCGGCCGACCGCCTCCAGCATCGGCAGATCGGTGATCGAGTCCGAGTAGGCGAAGCTCGCGGCGAGATCATAACCGTTGGCAGCGGCCAGTTCCCGCATCGCGACGGCCTTCTGCTCGCCGTAGCAGTAGAAGTCGATCTCGCCGCTGTAGCGCCCGTCGGCCACGGCCATCCGGGTGGCCGCGCTGTGCGTCGCGCCGACCAGCGCCGCGATCGGCGCCACCATCTCCTCGCCGGACGCCGACACGACAACCACGTCATGGCCCTGTTCCCGGTGCTCCCGGATCAGCTCGGCAGCCTCCGCGAAGACCAGCGGGTCCACGATGTCGTGCAGCGTCTCCTCCACGATCGACCGCACCTGCTCGACGTCCCAGCCCTGACACAACGACGTCAGATGCGCGCGCAGCCGCTCGACCTGCTCGGCATCGGTACCGGCCTGGACGAACATCAGCCGCGCATAGGCCGACCGCAGCGCGGCCCGCCGATTGATCAAACCGCCCTGGTAGAAGGGTCGGCTGAACGCCAGAGTGCTGGACGAGGCGATGATCGTCTTGTCCAGATCGAAAAACGCGGCCACCCGCAGACCTTCGCTGGCCGGCCCCGCCACACGGCCGCCGATCTCGCCGGCGGCCATGTCGCGGGTGTCCGAAATGCCCGCGCTTTCGTTCGCGTCCTTGCTCACCGAACCAGCATATGAGGGCACCCGTCCGAGCGTTCTTGTTATGCGGCCGGACGGCCTGTCCCACCAACGTCGCAGTTCGGGCGGTTGCGCCCGATCCCACGCGACGTTAGTTGCGTTGACTGTATGCAAGCGGCCGCTGGAGAGGGCTACAGTAGTCACGTCCGGCATTGCCGGACAGGTTCAGTCCGACCCCCCGGGGCTGAACCGATGACGACCCCCGTCCCTCCCCCCTGGCGGGGGTCGTCCCATCTCTGTTCCCAAAACAGCGCCGGTGCGGTTGCCGCCCGCGACGCAGTCCTCCCCTCTCAATTGTCTCAGAACGCTCTGACAAAACCGCTGCCGTGACCATGATTGGCAGCGAGTTGTCCACATCTCATGTCGTTGTCCACAGGTTGATCCACACCGGTGGCGGCCTGTCCCTGATCTCGGAACCGTGGAGTCCAGCCACGCACCTCCGAACGCACAGGGACACACCATGGACACCGAACGCCCGCTTGCCGTAGTCAGCGACGAGCCACTCCTCGACCAGGCACTGCAACTGGCCGCCGTCGCGGGCTGCGAAGTCGACCGTGCGGCCGACATCGTCGCCGCCCGCCGACGATGGGGCGAGGCTCCGCTCGTCCTGCTCGACGGCCCAGCCGTACTGGCGTGCCTGGAATCCCGCCTCCCGCGCAGGTCAGGCATTGTCGTGCTGTACTCGGGCGAGCCGCCGCCGGACGCGTGGCAACAGGCCCTCGCCATCGGCGCCGAGAAGGTGCTTTCCTTGCCCACCGGCGAATCCTGGCTGCTCAGCGCCTTCGCCGACGCCACCGACCGCCCTGCGGCGACGGCCGGCCCAGTGGTCTCGATCATCGGTGGTCGTGGCGGTGCCGGTGCATCCGTGCTCGCCGTGGCGACGGCCATCACCGCGCTGCGGTTGGGTGGCGGAGCCCTGCTCGTCGACGGGGATCCACTCGGCGGCGGCCTCGATCTGGTGCTGGGTGCCGAGGTGGAGGCCGGTCTGCGCTGGCCGGACCTGCGGATCCAGGGCGGCCGGGTACCGGCATCCGCGTTGCGGTCCGCCCTGCCCGGCCGATCATCGGGTGCGGCGCGGCTCGCCGTGGTCTCGTGTGACCGCAACGGTCCCGGCCCCGAGCCGGACGCCATGGCCGCGGTGATCGAGGCCGGCAGGCGTGGTGGTGACACCGTCGTCTGCGACCTGCCGCGCCACGCCTCACCGGCTGCCGGCGCCGCCCTGGACCGGACCGACCTCGCGGTACTCGTGGTGCCGGCCGAGGTCCGCGCGTGTGCTGCGGCCCGCCGGATCGCCGGCATCGTGCAGGAACGCGGCGTCCAACTGCGCATACTCGTCCGCGGCCCGGCGCCGGGCGGCTTGCCGGCCGAGGACGTTGCCCGTGCGGTCGGCGCTCCGCTGCTGGTCGCGGTCCGTGCCGAGCCGGGACTGTCCGGTTCGCTGGAACGCGGTGGCCTTCGCCCTCGGAAACACGGGCCACTGGTCACCGCCGCACAGGCCGTACTCGCCGCACTGCCGGCCACCAGCCACAAGGCGGTCGTCTCATGACCACCGATCTCGTGGAACGCGTCCGGCAACGGCTCGCCGTCGGCGGCACGACGCCCACTCCTGCGCTGGTCGCGGACGCCGTCCGCACCGAGGCAGGCGGCGTGGTCGGCCACACCGACCTGTTGGCCGCGCTGCGCTCGCTCGGCGACGAGTTCGCCGGTGCCGGCGCGCTGGAGCCGCTGCTGCGTGATCCCGGCACCACCGACGTGCTGGTCACCGGTCCCGCCGAGGTCTGGTTGGACGGTGGCTCCGGCTTGCGCCGCACCGACATCCGCTTCCCCAGTGAGGACTCGGTCCGGCGCCTTGCCCAACGGCTCGCGTTGGCCGCCGGTCGTCGCCTCGACGACGCACAGCCCTATGTGGACGCCTGGCTGCCGGGCGCCGGGCCACACGGCCGGGTCCGGCTGCACGCGGTCCTGCCGCCACTGGCCCCGGACGGCACGTGTGTGTCCCTGCGGGTACTGCGCCCGGCCACCCATGACCTGGCTGCGCTGCGCTCGCTCGGCACCTTCGACGACCGCACGGCGTCGCTGCTCAAGGCCATCGTGCGGACCAGGCTGGCCTTCCTGGTGGTGGGCGGCACGGGCACCGGCAAGACCACGCTGCTGGCCGCGTTGTTGGGCTGCGTGCCCGACAACGAGCGCATCGTCTGCGTGGAAGACGCAGGCGAGCTCCAGCCCAGCCATCCCCAGGTGGTCCGGCTGGTGGCGCGGCCGGCCAACGTGGAGGGCGTCGGCGAGGTCACCGTCCGGGACCTCGTGCGGCAGGCCCTCCGCATGCGCCCGGACCGGCTCGTGGTGGGCGAGGTGCGCGGGGCCGAGGTCTGCGAACTCCTCGCCGCACTCAACACCGGCCATGACGGCGGTGCCGGCACCCTGCACGCCAACTCGCCTGCCGAGGTGCCTGCCCGGCTGGAAGCACTGGCCGCGCTGGGCGGGATGTCCCGGCCCGCGCTGCATAGCCAGTTGGCCGCGGCACTCCAGGTCGTGGTGCACGTCCGCCGCAACAGCGCAGGCCGCCGCGTACTCGCCGAAATCGGCGTCGTCGCCAGAACATCCGACTGCGTCCGCGTCCTGCCCGCGTGGCGCGCCGACGGCCGCCAGATCGGCTGGCCGACCTTGAGCGGCCTACTCAACCGTCAGAACGGAGCCCACTGATGCTGCCCGAACCGTCCACCACCCCACCCGTCTACACAGCCCCGGTCCTGTTCGGCACCCGCAGCCGCCCACCGGCACCGGGCACTGCCGCCCTGTCCGGAATCCGAGCCGGCGCAGGCGTCCAGCCCTGTCCGACGTTGAGCGCGCTGCTGGCTCGCCGAGGCGGTGGCCAGCCATGATGGCGACATGGCCACCCGCCCTGGCGATCACGGCAGGCTCACTGCTCTGCTGGCCAGGCCACCCGCCAGCGAGCAGGCTCCGCCAACTGGCAGCCTCACCCGCCAACCAACACGGCCTCGGCTCGCTGATCAGCCAGCAAGGCCTGCGTCAGCTGCTGCTTCGCCTGCGCGGCGATCAGCAAGGGCTCCCCTCGCGGCGCCCGACATGGCGGTCAGCCCCGTTGGCGCTGATCGGCATCGCCGCACTGCTCGCCCTGCTGTTCGTCGGCATCGGTGTGGCCGTCGCGGTCGCAGTCGGCGGAATAACCATCCGAGCGCTCTGGCGTTCGCACCGCAAACTCGCTGGTGAGGTGGCCTCTGCCGAGGCCATGACCGACGCCGTCCACGGCCTGGTCGCCGAACTGCGGTCCGGTGCCCACCCGGTCGTGGCCGCCGAGTCGGCAGCCAAGGACGCCAGGGAACCGGCCCGCTCCGTGCTCACCGCTATCTCGGCGGCAGCCCGGCTCGGTGGCGACCTGGCCACAGCCCTGCACCGATTCTCGGTGGAGAGCCCGACGCTGGCGCCGGTCCTGCGGCCGCTGGTGCACGCCTGGTCACTGGCACAGCGCCACGGCCTGCCACTGGCCGACGTACTGGACGCGGTGCGCAGGGACGTTGCCGGTCGGGTGCGGTTCGCCCACCGGGTGCGGGCCAGGATGGCCGGTCCGAAGGCGAGCGGCACGGTCCTCGCTGTCCTGCCGGTGGTCGGGCTGCTGCTCGGTCAGGCGATGGGCGCCAGCCCGGTACACGTCCTGCTCACCAGCTCACTCGGCCAGACACTGCTCGCACTCGGCACCTCCCTGATCTGCACCGGCCTGTACTGGATCGCCCGGCTGACATCGCAGGCGGTGCTGTGATGGCCGCCCCGCAACACCCCGGTATCGGGCAGGTGCCGCCATGACCGGCCTGTCCATCGCGGCGATCGCGCTCGCCGTCGCCGTCCTGCTCCGCCCCGGCGGGGCACTGGTCGCGGCACGGCTGGCCGGCCTCCGTCCAACGCCAACCACGGCGCAGCCCGGACGCGGTTCGCCGCTGCCGTTGGTCGCCGCGGTCGGTGCCGCACTGGTCCCGGTCGTGCTCGGCGGCGGCCCTGCCGGCTTCGTGCTCGGCTTACCCATCGGCCTGGCGGTGTTCGCCGGTGCCCGTTGGCTGCTGCGCACGGCGCCTGCCCGGCGCAGTGCCAAGGCGACGGATCCGCTCCAACTGGCCAGTTGCTGGGATCTGCTCGCCGCGTGCCTGCGGGGTGGGCTGCCGGTGCCGGTCGCCGTGCAGGCCATCACCGCCGAGGTGCCGGCCCGGGCGGCCGACGCCCTGCACCAGACAGCGGAACTGCTCGCGCTCGGCGCCGACCCGGTGTCCGCGTGGGCCCCTGCGCTCGCCGAACCGCTGACGGCCGAACTGGCCAGAGGCGCCCGGCGTAGTGCCCGGTCCGGCACGGCGCTGGCCTCGGTGGCCGAAGGGCTGGCCGCCACGGTCCGTGCCGGTGCCGACGACCTGGCGGAGGCCCGTGCCCAGCGCGCGGCGGTCGCCGTCACCGGGCCGCTCGGGCTGTGTTTCCTGCCGGCGTTCCTCTGCATCGGCGTGGTGCCCGTGGTGATCGGACTGGCCACCCGACTGCTGGCGTCCTGGTGACGCCACGAACACGTCCACAGTGGACGACCGGGACAGCCCCGGTCAGAAAGGGAGAGACAAGAATGATGCTCAAGCAATGGTGGCAGGCCTGCTCGCGGCGGTTCGGCAGCCTGGTGGCGCTCGGCTCCGACTCCGGGATGAGCACCGCTGAATACGCTGTCGGAACGATCGCCGCTGCCGCGTTCGCCGCCGTGTTGTACGCGGTGGTGACCGGCTCGTCGGTGGTGTCCGGTCTCGGTGCGCTCGTGAACAAAGCCCTGTCGGTGAAGTTCTGATGCCCGCGACCAGCCGGGCGAGCCCACCCGAACACGGTGACAGCGGCATGGTCACGGTCGAAGCGGCCATCGCACTGTGTGCCTTCGTCACCGTGTTGGCGATGGTGCTGGCCGGCATGTCGACGATGCTCGACCAGATCCGGTGCACCGACGCCGCTCGGGAGGCCGCCCGGCTGGTCGCCAGGGGTGATCAGGACCTCGCGGCCGATGCCGTCCACAAGATCGCTCCGAGCGGTGCCACGTTCGCCGTCACGACAGTAGGCGAGGGAATAGTGGTGGCCGTCCGCGATCCTGCGGCAGGCGGACTGCTGCCCGGGGTCCATGTGGTCGCCGACGCCTTCGCGGTGCCGGAACCGGACGCCGCCGACCCGGACGCCGCCGACCCGGACGACGACACGAGCGCCGGCACGGCAGGCGGCCAGGCACCGGTGAGCGGCGCCGATCCGTCGTCGCGCTCAACGGGAGGTGCCAGGCGATGAGCGGTCACCGTCGCCGACCTCGTCGTTCCGGGCACGATCGGGGGACAGCAACGCTGTGGGCAGTGGGCGGAATCGCGGTGTTGTGCCTGCTGGCGGTCATCTCGGTGGCATACGGGGCAGTGGTCCAGACCCGGCACCGGGCCACGGCCGCGGCTGACCTCGCGGCGCTGGCCGGGGCGGGATACGCGCCATACGGCGTAACTGCCGCGTGCGAGCGGGCTCGCTGGGTGGCCAGTGGAATGCGGGTCCGGGTGACCAGCTGCCGACTGGCCGAGTGGGACGTGCTGATCGAGGTCAGCGCCGCGCTGCCGGGTGGCCTCAGCAGGCTCGGGGTGATTACCGAGCGCAGTCGAGCGGGACCTGCCGGCGACTGAACAGCGCAGGCCAGTCGGCCTGGGAAAGGTGTGGCCGGAACCCGAAAACCGTCCACGATGCCCGTTTCGGTTGGTGACCAGCGACGAAAGGCAGATGAACGACTGGGGATGAACGGGCGTCTGTTAGGTGTGGGCTCGCTCACCGTGCGACACCGACCGGTTGTCGACTGTGGGTTACTGCCGGCCGGTCACATGACGTTGTCTAAGTATGGGCAGCACCGAGAGTCCGCTCAGTACGAGTTACCTCAGGCTCAGCCCGACCAAACTCGCAACCGCATGATGATACGAAACTTGAGGAGCTGACCGAGATGGATTGGTCGGATAGCTGGCGCGGAGCCTTCCGCATCGAGCTACGCGCACAGGCCATTGGCCTCGCGTACCGCGGATGGCCCGTCATGCCAGGCACCTATCCGGCGGGCTCGGCCTGGGCAGGCGGCACCACGCCGCTCCCGACCGGTCCGAACCCGGTGCACGAGGACTGGGCCTCGCGAGTGGGCGCCACCGCTGACGAGGTTGCCGAATGGTGGAACGGCGAGTCGTTCAGCGTCCTCGTCGCGACCGGCACCACCCTCGACGCCATCGAGGTCGGCACGGACATCGGCCGCCGCACCGCGGCCGTGCTCCGCGCCGCGGGCCAGCCCGTACCGATCGCGGCCACCCCCGAGGGCCGTTGGTTGTTCCTCACCACCGCCGGGCAGCCCCTGCCCCGCGAACTGGCCGAGCACGACGACATCGTCCTGCACGGTGCCGGCAGCTGGATTCCGTTGCCGCCCACGGCCTTCGAGCACGGAATCGTCCACTGGCGAGTGCGTCCCGAGGTCTGCGGCTGGGTGCTGCCGACTGCGCACACCGTCCAGGATGCGATGGTGCGGGCGGTCATCGAGTCGCACGACCTGACTTCCGCCGGTCAGCTCGTCGGCGCGGACCGCGCGTTCGCCTGAACGGGATCGCCGCCGTGCTGGACATCGATGTCGTCTCCCGCGTCGATCGCGGCAAGCACGATGTCCAGCACGGCCACCGCACCAGCCTTGTCCAGCGGTTCGTTGCCATTCCCGCACTTGGGCGACTGAACGCAGGACGGGCAGCCAGCCGAGCACTCACAAGAGAAGATCGCCTCCCGCGTGGCGACCAGCCAGGGGATCAGCGCGGCATAGCCACGATCGGCGAAGCCAGCGCCTCCTGGATGACCATCGTGCACGAACACCGTCGCCTCCCCGGTGTCCGCGTGCGCGGCAGTGGAAACACCGCCGATGTCCCAACGGTCACAGGTCGCGAACAGCGGTAGCAGGCCGATCGCCGCGTGCTCGGCGGCATGCAGCGCGCCGGGGATGCGCGTCGGTGTCACACCGACGCCCCCCGGCGCACTGCGTTCGGCATCCGGTACCTCGTCCAAAGCCTTGTGCAGCAACTCATCCGTGATCGTGTACCAGACCGCCCTCGTGCGCAGCGTCCTTGCCGGCAGGTCCAACGGCACCTGGTCGAGCACCTCACCACTCGGCAGTCGACGCAGGAACCCGACCACCTGTGACGTCACATCCACCTCGCCGAGCACCGTGCTCACACCGTCGAAGTCCTGTCGGGACAGTTCCCGCACCACCGAGATGTCCACCACGTCCCGGGGTGACGTCGTCCAATCCGGATCCTCGCTGTGCACCAGCGCCAAGCCCTCGTCCAGATCCAGCTCGTCCACCACGTACGACGCGCCCTGGTGCAGATACACAGCGCCGGGGTGCACCGACCAACAGGCCGCGCCCGGATCCACCGTGCCCAGCATCCGACCGGAGTCGGCCTCCACCACGGCCACCTGCACGCCACCCGAGCCTCGGATGTCCACCGACGCGTGCGGCCGTTCCCGCGATGTCCAGTACCAGCCGGTCGGCCGCCGCCGCAGGGTCCGTTCCGCGACCAACTCGTCCACCAACTCCCGTGCCACCGAACCGCCGAAGTCCGGCAGGCAGTCCTCGGTGAGCGGCAACTCGGCCGCGGCGCACGCCAGGTGTGGCGCCAGCACGTAGGGATTCGTCGGATCGAGCACGGTCGCCTCGATCGGCCGCTCCAGCATCGCCTTCGGGTGGTGCACCAGGTACGTGTCCAGCGGGTCCTCCCTGGCCACGAACACCACCAGCGCACCGTCGCCGGACCGGCCCGCCCGCCCCGCCTGCTGCCAGAACGACGCCAGCGTGCCGGGATAACCGGCCACCACCACGGCATCGAGCCCTGCGATGTCCACGCCGAGTTCCAACGCGTTGGTACTGGCCACGCCGAGCAGTTCGCCGCTGTCCAGCATCTTTTCCAGCGCCCTGCGGTCTTCGGCCAGATAGCCCGCCCGATAAGCCGCGACCCGACCGGGCAGTGACTCCGAGACTTCGGCCAACACGCGTTTCGCTGCCAACGCCGTCAGTTCGGCGCCTCGCCGGGACCGCACGAACGCGAGTGTCCGCGCACCTTCCACCACCAGGTCGGCCATGATCCTGGCCGCTTCGGTACCGGCCTGCCGGCGGACGGGTGACCCGTTCTCGCCCGCGATACCGGGCAGCAGCGGCGGTTCCCACAGCGCGACCGTCCGACTCCCACGCGGCGAACCGTCCTCGGTCACGGCAAGACACTCGACACCGGTCAGCCTGCTTGCCGACGCGGCAGGGTCGGCGACGGTGGCCGACGCGAGCACGAACACCGGGTTGGCGCCGTACTTCGCGGCGATCCGGCGCAGCCGCCGCAACAGCAGTGCCACGTGTGACCCGAACACGCCGCGGTACGCGTGGCACTCGTCGATCACCACGTACGACAACCGGCGCCACAGCCGCGCCCAGCGGCCGTGCTGCGGCAGGATGCCCCGGTGCAGCATGTCCGGGTTGGTGAACACCCAGCGGGCGTATCCGCGCACCCAGTCCCGCTCGGCCATCGGCGTGTCACCGTCGTAGCTGGCGGATCGGACGTCCGGTAAGTCCAGCGCCCGGACGGCCCGCAACTGGTCGGCGCCCAACGCCTTGGTGGGGGACAGGTAGAGCGCTGTCGCCTTCGGGTCGGCTCGCAACGCCGACAGCACGGGCAACTGGTAGGCCAGCGATTTGCCCGATCCGGTGCCGGTCGCGACGACGACGTGGTTTCCGTTGTGCGCCAAGGTCGCCGCGTGTGCCTGGTGGTCCCACGGCTCCGGCACGCCGATCTCCTGCATGGCCGCGACCACGGAAGGATCGGCCCAGGTGGGCCACTCGGTGTGGCTGGCCAGGCTGGCCGGCAGGTCGGCTACGTGCGTCAGGGGCGACTCGCCGTGCGGCACACCGGCCAGCACCCTGGCGAGCAGCCGTCGGCCGATCGAGTCGTCACCGCCAGCCGCGCCATCGTCCCGCACCCTGTGAGTCTGACACCCGCCACCGACTGCTACGCGATCGCCGGTGCCAGCGCCTTCTGCACCAGGCCGCTGGCCTTGTTCACGTTGGCCCTGCCCTGCGGGTAGCCGATGCCCGCCGACTGCTTGGTGAGGATGGCCACCAGGTACTGGTTGTTCGAACCGAGGACACCCGTGGTGTTCAGGATCATCTCGGAGCCGGCGATCATCCAGCCCTGCTTGGCC
>DASXYT010000409.1:0-52954 GCA_036502345.1 Pseudonocardiaceae bacterium
GTCGGGGGCACGGCCGTTCACATGGCGGTGTGCGGTGAATCGCGCCCGCCGTGCGTTGGTTGTTTTCCGGCGCTTCCTGTGAACCCCGTAAACTCTCCATTGTGGACTGATGCTCTCGACCGGGTGAATCTGGCGGCCGCTCGGCGCGGACGGTGATCGATCGGTCACTGTCGGTGCTAACGTCGCCGGCCGACCGACCAGCCGACCCGGGGGAGTTTCCGATGCGCGCGTCCCGTCCAGCCCTCCTCGCCATCGTCGCGCTGGCCGCGGCAGGCCTGAGCGCCGCCGCCGTGCCGGCGACCGGCGCCGCCGCGATCTCCCCGGACCTGGTGCGGCTGCACCCGACCACAACGCACATCGGCGCGGCCAGCGCGCTGCCGCTGAACACCGCGCAGTGCGAGCAGCGGTTCAAGATCGCCTGCTACGGGCCCAACCAGTTGCAGCGGGCCTACGACCTGGCCCCGCTGTTCGCCCATGGCAACTCGGGCAAGGGCCAGACGATCGCGGTCGTGGACTCGTTCGGCTCGCCGACCGTCCAGCACGACCTGGACGTGTTCGACCAGGCGTACGGCCTGCCGACGCCGAAGCTGACCGTGATCGCACCGGCCGGCAAGGTGCCGGCCTACGACGGCAGCGCGACCCGCACCGGCTGGGCGGGCGAGACCAGCCTGGACGTCGAGTGGGCGCACGCCATGGCACCCGGGGCGAACATCCTGCTGGTCGAGACGCCCACCTCGGAGGACGAGGGCACCACCGGGTTCCCGGAGATCGTCACCGCCGAGAAGTACGTCGTCAACCACCACCTCGCGGCGGTGATCAGCCAGAGCTTCAGCGCCACAGAGGAGACGTTCCCCAGCCAGGACGCGCTGCTCGCGCTGCGCAGTGCCTACCAGGACGCGTACGACAACGACGTCACCGTGCTGGCCGCGTCCGGCGACTCCGGCGCGACCGACGCCACCGTCAACGGTGAACTGTACGAGCACCCGGTGACCTCCTGGCCGAACAGCGACCCGCTGGTGACCGGCGTCGGCGGCACGAAGCTGAGCCTGGACGCCAACGGCAACCGCACGGCGCGGGACACGGTGTGGAACGACAGCTACGACGTGCCGACCCAGCGCTACATCTCGGGCACCGACGGGCCGAGCGCACTGGCCGGTGGCGGGGGACTGTCCACTGTGTTCGACCGGCCCACGTACCAGGTGCCGGTGGCGAACGTGGTCGGTGATCAGCGCGGTGTGCCGGACGTGTCGATGAGCGGCGCGTGCAACGGCGCCGTCAACGTCTACCAGAGCTTCGCGGGCGAGCCCGCAGGCTGGTACCCGACGTGCGGCACCAGCGAGGCCACGCCGCTGTTCGCCGGCATCGTCGCGCTCGCCGCCCAGCGGGCCGGTCACCCGCTCGGGCTGATCAACCCGGCGCTGTACTTCATGGCCGTGTCGCACGTACCCGGCCTGGTGGACGTGACGTCGGGCAGCAACACGGTGTCGTTCACCCAGGGCGGCAAGAAGCACACCGTCGACGGGTTCAGTGCCGAGCCCGGCTACGACCTGGCGTCCGGCGTCGGCACCGTGGACGCCGCTCAGTTCGTGCCGGAACTGGTGTCCTACTCGGGGCACTCCTGGTGACGTGCGCGCACGACCTCGAAGAACCTGGCCAGGGCCCGGGCGGTGGCCCGCGACCTCGGTGACGGCAGGAAGTCGAAACCGTGGTGCGCGTAGGGGAGTTCCGCGTAGCCGAACGGCTGCCGGGTGACCTCCCTGGCCCGTTCGGCGAACTTCCTGGCCGTGGTGGCCTCCACCACCTCGTCCCGGTCGCCGTGCACCACGAACATCGGCAGTGCCGTGTCGTCCAGCCGCAAGGTCGGTGACGCGGCCCGCCAGATGTGCGGGTCGATGTCCAGGTCCGTGTCGAACAACGCCTTGCGGACGTGGTCGCGCAGCCTGGGCCTGCCGTCGTCGTTGAGCACCGTGAAGTCGTAGACGCCGTACAGCAGGCCGGCCGCCTGCACGGTGGTGTCCACGTCGGCGAAACCGGGCTGGTACGCGGGATCGTTGGGGCTCAGCGCGGCCAGCGAGGCGAGGTGCCCGCCCGCCGAACCGCCGGACACCGCGATGAACGACGGGTCGCCGCCGTAGGCTGCGATGTTCGTCCTGACCCAGGCCAGCGCGCGCTTCACGTCCACGATCTGTGCGGGCCACCGGTGCTTGGGGCCGAGCCGGTAGTCGATGGACACACACAGCCAGTCCCGGGCGGCCAGTTGCGCGGTCAGGTAGCTGCTCTGCTGCGCCTTGCTGCCACCGGTCCACGAGCCGCCGTGCACGTAGACCAGCACCGGTGACGGCGTGTCCGGGCGGCGCCCCGGCCTGCGCCAGATGTCCAGCACCTGGGCGGGGTCCTCGTCGTGGTAGCGCACGTTCCGGTCGACCAGCAGCTTGGCCAGCGGCGCCCTGGCCGGCACCAGGTCCCGTTCACCGCTGATCCCGGGCACGTCGGGGCCGAGCGCGTCGGCCAGTGCCCGGTCCAGGACCTCGGTGGATGCCACCGAGGTGCGGTGCAGGCCGACCAGACCGAGCGCGGTGCCGGCGGTCAGCGCGAGCCCGGTGGTGCCGATCCGGCTGCGGCCCGCGCCGAGGCCGAGGGCGAGGCCGGCGGCCATGGCCTGCGCGGTCGCGGCCGGTGCGCCGAGTTCGGAGCCGACCAGGCCGGGCACCATGCCGGCCACGTACCAGGGGTAGCGGTGCCACGGTGGGCGGCGGCCGAACAGGTTCAGGGTCGCCCCTGCCGCACCGGCGGCCACCGCGAGCGCGGCCCCGGTTCCCCGTACCCCCATGCGCCACCCCTCCGGTTGCGTTTACCCGGATGGTAGCCGGGCCGCCATGGTGGCCTCGTCGAACAACCAGCACTTGGCCGTATGACCAGGTGCGGCCTGCAGATCGGGTGGCCTGGTCGTGCACACCTCCATCGCGTGCGGGCAGCGGTTGCGGAACCGGCAGCCGGACCCGATGCCGGCCTCTCGCTGTTCAGCGGCTCTCCCCGACTGCCTGGTCTGCCGGGCGGCCGCCAGTTCGGCCCTGCTCCGGCCGGGATCGGGTGCCGCGGACGCCAGCAGCCGGGTGTACGGGTGCGCGGGTTGCAGGATGACCTGGTCGCTCGGCCCGTGCTCGACCACCTCGCCGCGGTACATCACCATGATCTCCGACGAGAAGTGCCGCGCGGTGGCCAGATCGTGCGTGACGTAGAGCAGTGCGAGGTCGCGTTCCCGTTTGAGCGTGTCCAGCAGGTTCAGGATCTCCAACCGGATCGACACGTCCAACATGGACACCGGCTCGTCGGCCAGCAACACCTGCGGCGCGGGAGCGAGTGCTCGCGCGATCGCCACCCGCTGCCGCTGCCCGCCGGACAACTCGTGCGGATGCTTGACGGCGAAGTCGGCAGACGGGTTCAGGTTCACCGACCGCAGCAGGTCGTGCACGGCCGTCGTCAGCGCGTCCCCCTTCGGCCGGTCCGGCGACAGCAGCAGTGGCCGGCGCAGGTGGTGGTCCACCGTGTGCATCGGGTTCAGCGATGCGAACGGGTCCTGGAACACCACCTGCACGGCCCGTCGGTAGTCCCGCAGTGCGGCCCGCCGGCCGCCAACTTCCTTGCCGCGCAACAGGATCTGGCCGGAGTCCGGCGTCAGCAGCCTGCTCAGTGCCTTCACCACCGTGGACTTGCCGCTGCCGCTCTCGCCGACCAGCGCCAGCGTGTGTCCTTCGCGCAGGGTCAGCGACAAGCCGTCCACCGCGGTCAGCTTCGCGCCACCGCGCAGTCCGAACCGGACGGTCAGGTCGTTCACCTGGAGAATGCTCATGACCGCTCATCCCGGTAGGCCGGATCGTGCAGGTGGCAGGCCACCTGCCACCCGGCGCGCCCGACGGTGCCGGCCGAAGGTTCGGCCAGCACCGGGGCGACCCGCCGGCACGGGTCGAACGCGTGCTCACAGCGCGGTGCGAACGGGCAACCGACCAGTGTCCGGCTCAGGTCCGGGGGATGGCCGGGCACACCGCGCAGTTCACGAGCCTCACCACGCAGGTCGGGGAAGGACCGCAGCAGTCCTTGCGTGTACGGGTGGGCGGCGCCGTCGTGCAGTGCGTCGGTCGGCGCGTACTCGACGATCTCGCCCGCGTACATCACCGCGAGCCGGTCACTGATCTCCAGCAGCAGGGACAGGTCGTGGGTGATGAACACGACGCTGAAGCCGAGTTCGGCGCGCAGCCGCTCGATCTCGTCCAGGATCTCCCGCTGCACCACGACGTCCAACGCCGTGGTGGGCTCGTCCATCACCACGATCTCCGGCTCCAGCGCCAGGGCCATCGCGATGACCACCCGCTGCCGCATGCCGCCGGACAGTTCGTGCGGGTAGTCGCGCAGCCGCTTCGGGTCGATGCCGACCATGTCCAGCAGTGCGGCCGCCCTGCGATCGCGTTCCGCTCCGTCCATGGCGGGCCGGTGGGTGCGGTAGATGTCGGCGAACTGCTTGCGCAGGCTGGTCACCGGGTTGAGCGCGTTCATCGCGCTCTGGAACACCATGGAGATCCGCTGCCAGCGGAACGTGCGCAACTCGGCAGGCGGCAGCGCCAGCACGTCCACCTCGGTGCCGTCCCGGCCGGCGAACGTGATCGACCCGCTGGTCAGCTCGGCAGGCGGGCGCAGCATCCTGGTCAGCGCGTAGGCCAGGGTGGACTTGCCGCAGCCGCTCTCGCCCGCGATGCCGAGCACCTCGCCCCTGCGCAGTTCCAGCCTGACGTCCCGGACCGCCCTGGTCGGCCGTTGGCCCGCGTACTCGACGCTGACGTGCTCGGCCCGCAGGATCACCTCCGGGTCCACGCTCGGTGTCGGACCGACCTCGGCGGCCATGGCTTGCCCGGTCATCGCCGCCTCCTGTAGATCCGCAGCCTCGGGTTGAGCACCTCGTCCAGGCCGAAGTTGATCAGCGCGAGACCGGCGCCGAGCAGCGCGATGCACAGGCCGGGTGGGATGAACCACCACCACGCGCCGGTGGCCAGCGCCTGGTCGTTCTCCGCGAAGTGCAGCATGTTGCCCCACGTCAGCAGGTTGATGTCGCCGAGCCCGAGGAACGCCAGCCCGGCCTGGGTGAGCACGGCGAAGATGGTGGCGAAGATGAACTGCGACACGATGATCGGCAGTTCGTTGGGCAGGATCTCCACGAACACGATCCGCCAGGCGGGCTCGCCGGACGCCCGTGAGGCCAGCACGTAGTCCCGGTTGCGCACCGACAACGTCTGCGCCCGCAGCACCCTGGCCGACGCCGCCCAACTCGTCACCGCGATCACCAGGATCACCGCGAACAGCCCGCTGTTGCCCAGGAACGCGGAGATCACGATGACCAGCGGCAGACCGGGAATCACCAGGACCACGTTGGACACCAGGGACAGCAGCTCGTCGACCCAGCCGCCCGCGTAGCCACCGGCGATGCCGATCACCACCGACACGACGGTGGCCAGCAGGCCCGCGCCGGCGCCGATCACCATGGTGGCCCGCGTGCTGACCACCAGTTGCGCGAATACGTCCTGGCCGGTCTGCGTCGTGCCCAGCCAGTGTCGGGCCGACGGTGCCGCGTACTGCGCGTTGCTGAACGCGTTCGCGTCGTGCACCAGGAACGGCCCGACCACGGCCAGCAGTACGAAGAACCCGACGATGCCCATGCCGACCAGCAGTCGCGGCGCCAGCCACCGCCCGCCGACCGGCCGGTCCAGGGTGCCCGTCACCTCCACTGTCGTCATCGGGACACCTTCGTCCTCGGGTCGACGAAGCCGTAGACGAGATCGACCAGCAGGTTGGCGCCGAGCACGGCGAACGTGATCACCAGGAAGATTCCTTGCATCAGCGGATAGTCGTCGTTCTGCACGGCGTCCAGCAGCTTCTCGCCGACACCGGGATAGGAGAACACCGTCTCCATCACGATCGACCCGCTGACCACGAAGCCGAGCGAGATGGCGAACCCGGACACGCTGGGCAGCACGGCGTTGCGGGCCGCGTAGCCGATCGCGACCCGCACCGGCTTGATGCCCTTCGCCTCCGCTGCCACCACGTAGTCCTCGGACAGCGTGGACACCATCATGTTGCGCATGCCCAGCAGCCAGCCACCGATCGAGCTGACCACGATGGTCAGCGCGGGCAGGATGGCGTGCTGCACGGCCGACGTGAGGAACTGGCCGTTCAGCCCGACGTTCAGGTCGGAGTTGGCGTTGTAGCCGCCGAAACCGGGGAACCAGTGCAACACGTTGTCCGCGAACAGGTACAGCAGGATCAGCGCCAGCCAGAAGTACGGGATGGCGGTGAGGAACGTGGTGGAGGGTACCAACGAGTCCAGCCACGTCTTGCGCCGCCACCCGGCCAGCGCGCCGAGCGCGATGCCCACCACGAAACTGATCACCGTCGCCGTGCCGACCAGCACCAGGGTCCACAGGATGGTCGTCGAGATCTCGGTGGTGACCGGCGTCGGGAAGTCGGTCACCGACAACCCGAACCGCAGGTGCACCAGGTTGTCCAGGTAGGCGCCGTAGCGCTGCAGGATGTTGCCGCCACCCAGGCCGAGCAGCCGGGTCAGCGACTGCTCCTCGCCAGGCGGCACCGGGCCCGCCTGCTGCATCTTGGACAGCAGCACCTGCACGGGATTGCCGGGGATCAGCTCCGGCAGCAGGAAGTTCAACGTGATCGCCAGCCACGCGGCGACCACGTAGAACCCGATCTTCCGAGTCAGATAGTGCACGCCTGGCCCCTGCGTCAGGAGGCCGGTGTCAGTCGCGCCGCCACCCAGCCGATGTCCGGCTGGATGTAGACCGCCGGCGCGGCATAGGGATTGGCGACCGTCGGGAACCCGGACACCGCGTTGCCGTTGAACTCGATCTCGTCCTGCTGCTCGAACAACGGGATGTCCGGCATGTCCTGGACGAAGATCTGCTCGATCTGGTAGAAGTCCTGCTTCGCGCTGTCCTCGTTCTGGCTCTTCGCGATGTCGTCCAGCAGCGCGTCCACCTTCGGGTTGCTGTAGCGGCCGAAGTTGCCGACGGTGTCGCTCTGCCCGATCGGCTTGGTGATCCGGCTGTCCAGCAGTTGGTCGTAGTACGCGTAGGGCTCCGGGGTGTAGCCGAAGTTGTCGATGATCAGTTGGAAGTTACCGTTGTCCTGGTCGGAGGTGAACGCCGCGAACGCCTCGCCCTGCACGGTCAGGTTGATGCCGGCCGCCTTGGCCTCCTGGGCGATGATCTGCACGTCGCTGACGTAGTCGGTGTAGCCGGACACGACCTTGAGGCTGATGTTCAGCGGGGCACCGCTCGGCGACACGAAGATGCCGTTGGCACCCATGTGGTAGCCGGCCGCGGTGAGGATCGACCTGGCCTTGGCGGGGTCGTTGTCCTGGATCTTCGTGCCGGCCAGCGACGGGTCGAGCACGTCGTTGTAGTTCGGCGTGAGCAGCGCTTCCGGGTTCGTCGCCGGGGAGTTGCCGTTGTACACCGACTGGCTCATGAACGACCGGTTGATGGCGGCGCTGATCGCCTGCCGCACGGCGAGGCTGGTGGTCGGCCCGGTCTTCAGGTTGGGCACCAGGAAACCGACCGCGAGCGGGATGTTGGTCAACGCGTACTTCGGGTTGCGGCCGAGATAGGTCTTCTGCACGTTCGGAATGAAGCTGCCGGCCCAGTCCACCTCACCGGACTCGATGGCCGCGTCGGAACTGTCGTTGCCGTTGAAGGACAGGAACCGCACGGTCTTCACCTTCGGCAGGCCGGGCAGGTAGTAGTGCGGGTTCGCGGTCAGTTCCATGACCTGCCCCTGCAGCTTGGACAGGATGTACGCACCGGTGCCGACCGGTTTCGTGTTCAGGAACGTTGCCGGGTCGGACACCGACTTCCAGATGTGCTGCGGCAGGATGTCCACCTTGCCGGCGAGGTAGTAGAAGTCGCTGTAGGCCGGTTTGGTGAACGTGACGGTGACCCCGTACTGGCCGTTGGCGGTCACGTCGGCCAGCGGTAACGCGTACTTGTTCAGCGCGGCGTTGTTGCGCGCCAGGTTCAGGGTGAACACCACATCGGCGCTGGTGAACGGCTTGCCGTCGGTCCAGGTCACGCCGTGCCGCAGTTGGAAGGTCAACTGCTTGCCACCGTTGGACCACGCGTAGCTGGTGCCCAGCCACGGTTTGATGTCGCCGGACTTGACCGTGTTGAAGAAGAACAACGGTTCGTAGATCATCCCGTTGGTCGGGTCCTCCACGTTCGGCGAGAACGGGTTGAAGTCGTTGGCGAACGTGCCCGCGGCGCCGGTTGTCACCGTCAACACGCTGTTCGCACCGGAGCCGGAACTGTTGCTGCTGCCTCCGCAGCCGGCCACCAGGCCGACCGCGAGGAGTGCTGCGGACACGATGGTCGCCCGCATACGCCAACGACTGATGGACATCGCGGATACCCACTTTCGGCCGCGTCGCGACGTCGCGACGCGAGGATGGTCCAGTTGTGCTGCGTTCGATCTGCGGCGCTGACAACCGTTTCCGCGTGCCAGCGGCCGGTGCGCCAGATCGAAGCACTATACCGGTTAAGTGTCAACCCGGCCGAATGGTGGAGGACCTTTCCTGATCGCTTCAGTCCTTGGGGGCGACGCCGCTGCTGGCCCGGCGGATCAGCTCGTGCGAAGCGTCTTTCACGTTGCCCACCCGCACACCGCGTTCGGCATCCAGCAGCCTGCTCGCCGCGTGCATCCCGTAGGTCAGCACGTCACGGTGCAGTGCGGTCAGCGCGGGATGCACCAACTCGCACAGCGGCGAGTCCTCCCAGGCCACCATGGACACCTCGCCGGGCACGTCGACACCCAGCCGGCGCGCGGTGCCCAAACCGGACACAGCCATCAGATCGTTGTCGTAGACGATCGCGGTCGGCCGAGGATCGGTGCGCAGCAACGCCTCGGTGGCCAGCGCCCCGCTGTCACCTGTGTAGTCGCCCGCCACGTCCACCACGGTCACGCCGAGTTCGGCCGCCGCGTCGGCGAACGCCTCGGTGCGGATCTGCGTGTGGCGCAGTTCCGGCACGCCGCTTACCCTGCCGATCCGCCGGTGGCCCAGGGCCACCAGGTGTTCCATCACGGTCCTGGTGACCAGTACGTCGTCGTGCCAGACGGCGGGCAGTGAGCCCGCCACCGACGGATGGCCGATCACCACGGCCGGCATGCCCAGTTCCTCCAGCACAGCGATCCGCCGGTCGTCCACCCGCAGGTCGACGACGAACACGCCGTCCACCCGCCGTTGTGCCCACCATGAGCGGTACAGCTCGATCTCGGCGGCCTGGTCCTCTGCGATGGTGAACAGCAGGGACACCTTGTTACCGGACAGCTCGGCCTGGATGCCGGAGATCAGCTGCATGAAGAACGGCTCGACGCCCAGCGTGGCCGCCGGCCGGTCGACGACGAGTCCGAACGCGCCTGCCCGGCCGTCGGACAGGGCTCTGGCGGCGCTGTTGGGTTGCCAGCCGATGCGTCGCGCGATGTCCAGCACGCGGGTCCTGGTCTGGTCGGACACGCCGGGCTGGCCGTTCAGCGCGAACGAGACGGCGGCCTTGGTGAGACCGGCCTGCCGGGCGATGTCGGCGATGGTCGGCCGCTTCACGGCCTCGCCAGTTCGTTCTTCCGACCCCGGTCGCTGTTGTCGCGACGACTTCTCAACCACCCACATCACCGCCCCTGACCAGTGTAGGGAGTGAACGATGCGCCGCCCGCCAGCGGGTGCCGGCGGTAACGAGCATTGACACTTAACCGGTATAGTGATTGCATTTCCAGCACCCTGCCGAGAGGAGACCGGTCGGATGCGCCGTTCCGCAGCCCTACTCACCGTCAACGGCCGGCCGGTCCGCTGGCTCGGCGCGAACTTCTGGTCGGCCTCCGGCGGCCCGCTGATGTGGCGGACCTACGACCCGGCTCTGGTGGCCGAGGAACTACGCGTGCTGCACGACCACGGCATGACCATGACCAGGTCGTTCTTCTACTGGCCGGACTTCATGCCGGAGCCGGACCGGATCGACGAGCGGATGGCGGAGCGGTTCGCGGACTTCCTGGACCGGCACGTCGAAGCCGGCATGACGACGGTGCCCACGTTCATCGTCGGCCACATGTCGGGGGAGAACTGGGACCCGGCGTGGCGCGGTGGCAGGGACCTGTACCGGGACGTCTGGCTGGTGGCGCGGCAGGCCTGGTTCGCGGGCGAGATGGTGCGCCGCTACGGCGACCACCCGGCCGTCGCGGGCTGGCTGGTGTCCAACGAGATGCCGATCTATGGCGACCCCAGCGAGCGGGAGGCCGTCACCGCGTGGGCCCAACTGCTCCGCGACGCCGTCCGCGCGGCAGGCGGCCGGCAGCCGTTCTCGCTCGGCGACGGCGCGTGGGGCATGGAGATCAGCGGTGTGGACAACGGGTTCTCGGTGCGCGACATCGCGGGTCTCGTCGACTTCCTCGGCCCGCACGTCTACCGGATGGAGAACGACCAGGTCCGCCAGCACTACGCGGCCGCGTGGGTCTGCGAACTGGCCGGCACGTTCGGCCTACCGGTGGTGCTGGAGGAGTTCGGCGTGTCCTCGGACTTCGCGTCCGACGAGAACGCGGCGCACTACTACCGGCAGGTGCTGCACAACTCGCTGCTGGCCGGCGCCGTCGGCTGGATCGGCTGGAACAACACCGACTACGACGCGCTCGCCGAGCAGGACCCGTACCGGCACCACGCGTTCGAGATGCACTTCGGCCTGACCGACTCCCACGCCCGGCCCAAGCCCGCGCTGGTGGAGTTCCGCCGGTTCGCCGACGTGCTGGACGCCGTGGACTTCACCCACTGCCAGCGCGTCGACACCGATGCCGTGCTGGTCGTTCCATCCTATTTGGACACGAAGTACCAGTTCACCGAGTCCGAGGATCGGACGTACGTGCACGAGACGCTGCGCCAGGCCTACGTCTCGGCGCGGCTGGCCGACCTGCCGGTCGCGCTGAGCAGGGAGAGCGACGGGCTGACCGAGGACGGCAGGCTGTACCTGGTGCCCTCCACCAAGCAGTTGCTCAGCCCGACGTGGCTCCAACTCGAACGGCTGGCCGAGGCGGGCGCCACGGTGTACGTGTCCTATTCACCCGGTGCGCACCCCGTGCAGCGCGGGCCCTGGTACGCCAATCTCAACGGCATGTTCGGCGTCCGGCACCGATTGCGCTACGGCCTGGTGGACCCGGTCACCGACGCCGAGGTGACGTTCACCTTCACCCGCCCGTTCGGCAGCCTGGCCGAGGGCGCCAACCTGACGTTCACCACGGCGGGCACCACGAACAGCCGCGTCTACCTGCCGGTCGACCCGGTGGACGCCGAGGTGGTCGCCGTGGACGGGCACGGCAGGCCGGCGGTGCTGTTGCGCAAGGTCGGCAAGGGGTCGGTGGTGTTCTGCACCTACCCGCTGGAGCACATGGCGGCCGTGACGCCCTCGGTGAACCCGGAGGCCGGCCAGGCCCTGTACGGCGCGCTGGCCGCGTACGCCGGCATCGACCGGCCGGCCACCGTGGACGATCCGAGGGTGGCCGCCGACGTCGTCCACCACGAGGACGGCAGGCGGTTCCTGTGGCTGGTCAGCCAGTCCGACGCCGAACTGGCCGTGAAGCCGACCCTGGCGGCCGGCCTGTCGCTGCACGCGCTGGACGGTGGCGACGTGGCGGGCGCTGTAGTGCTCGCCCCGTTCGGGGTCGGCGTGTATCAGCTGGTCACCGAGTGAGCTAGATTCCCCTGGTGGGCTTCGCAGCGGTCGACCTGGTGACCGACCGGCTGGTGCTGACCCCGCTGCGCATCGAGGACGCCGAGACGATGGCCGACGTGCTGGCCGACGAGCGGATGCACGAGTTCATCGGTGGCCGGCCGTCCACCAGGGGCGAACTGCGCACCAGATACCGGATGCTGACGGCCGGTTCCGGTGACCCGGACGAGGTCTGGCTGAACTGGATCGTTCGGCTGCGCGACACCGACGAACCCGTCGGCACAGTGCAGGCAACGGTGACCCTCGGCTCGTCGGCCTACCTCGCGTGGATGGTCGGCGTGCCGTGGCAGGGCGAGGGCTACGCCACCGAGGCGGCCGTGGCGATGGCTTCGTGGTTGCGCCAGGCGGGCGTGCCGGTGCTGGTGGCCGCGATCCACCCGAAGCACACCGCGTCGGAGAGCGTGGCAGCGCGGATCGGCCTGCTGGTCACCGACGACGAGGACGACGGCGAGCGGATCTGGCGCAGGCCTTGACGCGCCAGCGGCGCGGGACGGCCAGGAGCGAAGCGACAGTTCGTCAGGGTGCCGCGTAGCAGTGCATGAGAGCGATCCTGGTGTCCGAGAGCGGGAAGTCCACGGAGGCCAGCCGACGCCACCCTGCCCGTTCGTACATCGCGATGGCGGACCGGTTGTGGTCCAGCACGCCGAGGATCGGATGCCGGCCCTGTGCCTTCGCGTACGCGCAGGCCGCGTCCAGCAGGCGCCTGCCCACCGATTTGCCCTGCGCCGCTTCGGCCACGAACACCCGGCTGACCTCGGCGGCCTCGTCGGCAGGCCGGCCGGTGTCGGCTGCCCACGGCCCCGAGGTGACCTCACCGGCCATGACCAGGGCGATGTGCCCGAGTACGACGCCGTCCACCTCGGCCACCCACGCACCCAGCAGGCCATCCGGCGTGAGCCAGCGGGGCGGGTCGGCAGGCCAGTTCACCGGGTAGGCGCTGGCCTGGTGCGACTCGGCCAACACGGGCACCAAGGCGGGCAGGTCCTCGGGCCTGCGCTCCCGGATGACCACGGCGGGCTGCGACACAACGTCCATTCCGGGCACGTTAGCCGGGTGTCAGCCGATACCGGCCTGTCGTGCGGCGTAGATCACGAGGGCATGGGCGCTGCCGGCGTCCGGCACCTCGTTGCGCATGGCGAGTTCGACGGCCTCGCACAGCGGCAGCCGCACGACCTGCAGGTCGGCTTCGCCCGGTTCGAGCTGCTGCTCGCCCTGGGTCAGTTCGGTGGCCAGGAACAGGTGCACGACATGGTTGGTAAGACTGTCCGCGCAATTGATTCGACCAATTGGCTGCCAATTCGCGGCGCGTAGTCCGGTTTCCGCGGCGAGTTCCCTTTTCGCGGCGGCCAGCGGGGATTCGTCTGCTATGTCGATGCCGCCGCCGGGCAGCCGCCACTGGGTGGCGCCGTGCAGATAGATCCACTGCCGGGTGATGAACACCGTGTCGTCGGCGTCGATTGCCAACACCGTTACCGCGCCAGGGGAATCGACCCGTGCGTAGACACCGGCCGAGCCGTCCGGCCGGACCACGTCGTCCTGGCGGACCACGAACCACCGGTTCGAGTGCACGAGGCTGCTGGACACGCGCCGCCACGGCGCCTGCTGCGCCGCTGAATTGCCGCCGGTTCGGTGCGGCACGCTTTTTCTTGACACGACTTGTTTTACCATGACATCTGATCAGTTGCTCATCCTTTGGATGATCGGAACCTGTCACTGATGAATATCACTCATCTACTCCCGGATCGGCCCTCGACCGATGACAATGCAGGTGGTAGGCCGGGGTAGGGGGAGCGGCATGACGGGAAGATCGGCATTCGGCAGTGAGTTGCGGCGCAGGCGCCAACAAGCGGAGATGTCCCTCGCGCAACTGGCCAGAGAGATCCACTACAGCAAGGGCTACCTCAGCAAGATCGAATCGGGGGACAAGGCCGCCAACCCGACGCTGGTCCGGCTGTGCGACGCCGCCCTCGGCGCGCACGGTGCACTCGTCGCCCTCGCGGCGCGGACACCGGCCGGCGGCGCCGCTGCCGACGACACCGCCGACCTGGACACCGGCCCGTGGCAGCTGCGGTTGTCCCCGGACGGCACCGGCCAGTTCGCGCACACCGGCAGCGTGGCCGCGGACTCCATGGCGTTCGCGCCCGGATTCGGCGCGGACCGGCTGCCGGCCGATCCGAACGTGCTGCTCACGCTGTTCCGGGCCCGCTTCGACCAGACACGGTCCCTGGGCCAGGTACTCAGTCCCGCGCTGGTGCTACCGGGACTGATCAGCGAGACACACATGCTGACCGGCATCGCAAGGCACACACCGCCGGGCGACGACGGGGCGGCGCTGTGGCGGCTGGCTGCCCAGTTCGCCGAGTTCGCGGGCTGGATGGCCCAGGAACTCGGCGACGACAAGGAAGCCATGTGGTGGACCGCCCGCGCGGTCCGGATGGCCGCCATCGGTGGCGACGACTCGCTGCGGCCGTACGCCTTGTTCCGGCGCTCCGACATCACCCTGTTCGGTGACGACCCACTGCGCACCCTGGATCTGGCCCAACGCGCCCAGGCCGATCCCGCCGCCACGGTGCGGGTACGCGGGCTGGCAGCCGAGCGGGAGGCGCACGGCTACGCGCTGCTCGGCGACCCGGACGCGTGCTTCCGCGCGTTGGACAGGTCGGCGACCTTGCTGGACGAGGCCAAGCAGGCCATCACCGGTGCACCCGTGCTCGGCGCCACCCGCACGCCCGATCCGACCGTGTTGGCCAGGGGCTGGTGCCTGTTCGACCTGGGCCGCCCCGCGGCCGCGGCCACGCTGTTGGAGACCGGCATCTCCGGGTTCGCGCCCGGGGCCAGCAGGGCGAGGGCGAGATACGGCATGCGGACCGCACTGGCCCACATGACCGCGGACGAGGTCGACCGGGCGTGCGAGATCGTGACGTGGCTGGCGCCCGACCTGCGGCAGATCGACTCGGCCACCATCCGGCACGACATGCGCATGCTGAACAGGGAGTTCCGCAGGCGGTCGGCACAGCCCCAGGTCCGCGACCTGCAGCCGCTGTTCGCCGAACTGCTGCGTGGCCCGACACTGTCCGACGGTGCTGCCGGCTGAGCCCTCGATCCTGATCAGCAGCTGGAGGCCCGCAGGCGCATCGCGGCAGCGTGATGGTGCGCACGACTTGCGGAGCCCGCGCCTGTCGACCATCGGCGCGGGCGTGTCGACCGCTGTGTCGGCCTGTCGCATCTAGATCCAGCCGCGCTTGGCGGCGACCATGCCGGCCGCGAACCTGTTGTCCACGCCCAGCATCACGTAGAGCGCCTTGATGTGTCTGCGGACCGTGCTGACGCTGAGCGTGAGCCGCCGGGCGATCGCGGTGTCGTCGTCGGTGGGCATCATCCGCAGCACCCGCAACTGGATGTCGTCCGGCGCGGGCTCGTTCTGGTCATCGGGCAGTCGCACGGTGGCCGGGTCGGTCCACAGCAGGTCGAACCACTCGGCCAGCATCGCCAGGATGGCCTCGGACCGGACCAGCAGTGCCGTGCTGGCGGTCTGCCCGATGCCGACCAGCGCGATCGAGTCGTCGACGTGCAGCATCTTGATCGGCATCCGCTCCCGCAGTCGCACCTCCTCGCCGGAGCGCGCCGAGTCGCTGATGATCTCCGAACCGGCCTTCGTGTCCAGGTAGGCCGAGTGGTAGATCATCTGGAACCGGACGCCCGCCCGCACCGATCCGACCGGTGGCGTGCGGACCCGGTGTTTGGTGGGCCGGGTGGTGAACGCGCCGGTCTCGGTGCCGCGCAACCGTTGTTTCGGCGACGGGTACAACTCGGCGGCCCTGGTGACCACCTCGTCGAAGTTGGTCATCAGGCGGACACCGTCCACCCGCTCGCCGGGCGACCCCTCGAAAGCCGGCGGCAGCAGTGCGGACAGTCGTTGCCAGCCGGCCATGATCCGTTCCTGCCGGTCCACCAGTTCGTTCTGCCGGTGGCCGAGCAGTAGCCGCAGTGCCGTGGCCGGTTCGACGGACCTGATCTGGCTGTCGTCCTGGCCGGACCGGAAGGCGATGCCGGTGTCCAACAGTTCGGCGGCGGCGTCCCCGGTCGCCAGGAATGTGTCCGTGGGCATTGCTCCGGCCGCGCGAATTCGCCAGTACAACGACTCCGCCGACTGGTTCACGAGACCAGCAAGTGTCATTGATCTGTCAGGTTCGCCCATCAATCGTCCACCTTCACCTCCTGAAGGGGTGCACGGACATTGCTGCCCGCACACCCCTTCCGTGTTGCCGAGTATGTCCCGGGAATGGCCCCCTCCGTTACCCCCGGACCCCGATCAACCCCAACCGTTCCCCATTTACGCCACTCCCTTTCCATCTCTCGGTAAACCAAGGATCAGCCATCGCACGCCGGCCGGGTAGGTGTTCACCACCGGCTCTCCCGGTGGGAAACGGGAAACGGCACCGGCCATGATGGGGCGATGGACACCGACGACGCACTGCTCGCCAGCGACCTCGCCGGGCGGGCCGGTCACCTGCTGTTGCGGATCAGGGCGCAGGACATGGAGCCGCGTGCCCTCGGCCGCGCCGGTGACCAGGGTGCGAACGAGTTCCTGCTGGCCAGGCTCGCGGAACTGCGCCCTGGCGACGCCGTGCTGTCCGAGGAGTCGGCCGACGACCCCGCCCGGTTGACCGCGGAGCGGGTCTGGATCATCGACCCGCTGGACGGCACCCGCGAGTTCACGCTGCCCGGCCGCGACGACTGGGCGGTGCACGTCGCGCTGCACTCGGCGGCCCGGGGCATCACGGCGGCAGCGGTCGCCATCCCGGCACGCGCCGAGGTGTGGTCCAGCGTTGACACCCCGATCAAGCCGGCACCCCCGAGAAGTCGGCCACAGATCCTGGTCAGCGCCAGTCGGCCGCCCGACTTCGCGGACCGTGTCGCCGCCACCATCGGCGCCGATCTCGTGCCGATGGGCTCAGCGGGCGCCAAGACCATGGCCGTGTTGCGCGGCGACGCGGACGCCTACGTCCACGCCGGTGGCCAGTGGGAGTGGGATTCGGCGGCCCCGGTGGGTGTCGCGCAGGCCGCCGGCCTGGTCGCGTGCCGGATCGACGGCTCGCCGCTGCGCTACAACCAGCCCCATCCCTACCTGCCCGACCTGGTGATCTGCCGGCCCGACCTGGCCGAGTCGCTACTCGCCGCGATCGCGAGGGATGCCACCGAAAGCCACGCATAACCACAGCGATACCCTCACGAAACGTTGTAAACCAAAGCAATCCAACGTACAGTCACACGGTAACCAGGGGAGGTGGCCGGGTGATCGTGACGGTGACCCTCAACCCCAGCGTGGACCGCACCGTCGAGGTACAGGCGCTGCGCAGGGGTGGCGTGCACAGGGTGACCGCTGAACACGTGCACGCGGGCGGCAAGGGCATCAACGTGACTCGTGTGCTGTGTGCCCACGGCGCCCGCTCCAGGGCCGTGCTGCCGGTCGGCGGCGGCGAGGGCCACCAACTGGTCGACATGCTCGCCACCGCGGGCGTCGAGTTCGTCGCCGTACCCGTCACCGCGCCTGCCAGGAGCAACATCGCGGTCGCCGAGCCGGACGGCACCGTCACCAAGATCAACGTCGCTGGTCAGCCGCTGTCCGCCGCCGAACTGGACGCGTGCTGCGCCGCTGTGCTGGCCGGCGCCGCCGAGGCGGACTGGATCGTCGCAGGCGGCAGCCTGCCCTTCGGCGTCCCGGACACGTTCTACGCCGACCTCGTCGACCTGCTGCGGCCCACCGGGGTCCCGGTCGCCGTGGACACCAGCGGCCCCGCCCTGCTGGCAGCGATCAAGGCGGGCCCGGCGCTCGTCAAGCCCAACCGCGAGGAACTGGAGACAGCCGTCGGCGGCAGGCTGCGCACCGTCGGCGACGTTGTCGCGGCCGCCGACGAACTGCGCACCGCCGGTGCCGGCACGGTGCTGGCCAGCCTCGGCAGGGACGGCGCCGTGCTGGTCGACCAGGCAGGCCAGTGGTACGGCGAAGCACCGGCTCAGCCGCGCAGCGCTGTCGGTGCCGGCGACGCGATGCTCGCCGGTTTCCTCTACGGCGGCGCGGTCGGCCCGGCCGCGCTCACCGTCGCGCTGGCCTGGGGCGCCGGAGCCGCGTCACTGCCGGGCAGCCGGATGCCCGGGCCCGCCGACGTCCGCACCGACCTGGTGCGCGTGTACGAACGAATCGACGCCGATCGACGCCTCACCGACGAAAGCTGAGGGAACCGACATGAGCACTATCAACGGTGCCGACGTGAAGAAGATCGTCGTCGCGTGCGATGCCGGCATGGGCAGCAGCGTGATGCTGGCAGCGCAGTTGGCCAAGTCGCTGAAGAAGTACAAGGTGCGCGTCGAGCACACGCCGGTCAACGACATCCCGGCCGACGCTGATGTCGTGCTGTGCCAGGAGATCCTGCTGCCCAGGGCCAGGAAGTCAGCGCCGGACAAGGTGATCCTCGGCTTCCAGCTGTTCCTCGGCGACCCGCTGTTCGGCCGCGTCGAGCAGGCGATCAAGGACGGTGGGCAACTTGGCTGACGTGCTCACCGCCGACGCCGTCCGGCTCGGCCTGCGCGCCGCTGACAAGCACGACGCGATCAGCCAGTGCGGCCAGGTGCTGCTGGCGATCGGCGCCGTCGAGGCGCCCTACCTGCCCGCCATGCACGAGCGGGAGACATCCATCTCCACCTACATCGGCGAGCAGGTGGCCATCCCGCACGGCACCGACGCGTCCCGCGCACACGTGCTGCGTACCGCTATCGCCGTGTTGCAGTTCCCGGACGGCGTGGACTGGAACGGCAACGACGTGCGGCTGTGCATCGCGATCGCGGCCGACGGCGACCAGCACGTGAAGCTGTTGTCGGCGCTGGCCACGGTCCTGCTCACGCCGGGCAAGGGCGAACAACTGCGCGGTGCCACCGACGTGCCCACCGTCCTGACCCTGTTGCACCAGACCGACGAGGAGATTTCGGCATGAAGGTCGCCAGGTTCTACGCGCCGGGAGACGTGCGGATCGAGGACGCCGACGAGCCGGTGGCCGGGCCTGGCGAGCTCAAGCTACGTGTCCGCGCGTGCTCCACCTGCGGTACCGACGTCAAGATCTTCCGGTTCGGCCACCACCACATCGTGCCGCCGAGGGTGATCGGACACGAGATCGCGGGCGAGGTGGTGCAGGTCGGTGACGGCGCGACCGGCGGCTGGCAGGTCGGCGACCGCGTGCAGGTGATCGCGGCGATCCCCTGTGGACGGTGCCAGGACTGCCTACGTGGCTGGCAGACCATCTGCCCCAACCAGGTCTCCATGGGCTACCACTACGACGGCGGGTTCGCCGAGTACATGGTCGTCCCGGCGAACGTCCTTGCCGTCGACGGGGTGCACCGGATTCCGGACGGGCTGGACTACGTCTCCGCGTCCATCACCGAGCCGCTGGCGTGCGTGCTCAACGGCCAGGAGATCGCGGGTGTCGGCGACGGCGACACCGTCGTCGTGGTCGGCGCCGGCCCGATCGGCTGCCTACACGTCCGGCTGGCCAGGGCACGCGGTGCCCGGCAGGTGTTCCTCGTCGAACTGAACGCCACGCGCCTGGCCATGGCAGCAGGCCTTGTCCAGCCGGACGCCGCGATCTGTGCAGGCGAGACCGACGCCGTCGACGAGATACGCAAGCTGACCGACGGCAGGGGAGCCGACGTGGTGATCACGGCGGCGGCATCCGGCCAGGCGCAGCAGGACGCGCTGCAGATGGCCGCGCGGCGCGGCCGACTGAGCTTTTTCGGCGGCCTACCGAAGGACAATCCGGTGATCGCGCTGGACTCGAACCTGGTGCACTACCGCGAGCTGACCATCGTGGGCGCCAACGGTTCCAGCCCGGACCACAACCGCAGGGCACTGGACCTGATCGCGACCGGCGCGGTGCGGGTTGCCGACCTGGTGACGCACCGGATGCCGCTGACCGACGTGCTGGCCGCGATCGACACCGTGGCGAAGGGCGAGGCGATCAAGGTGACCATCCTGCCCTGAGAGCTCTGACGAGAACCTCAGCCGCCGCCCACGTTCATGCCCGGCATGTTCGGCATCGTGGTGGCAGGCGACCCGGTGCCACCCATGTTGGTCGGCTTCCCCGTCATGTCCATACCCATGCCGGGCGTGCTGGAGCCCATGTAGGCGTAGGTCATGATGTCGTCCTCGGTGAGGTTGGCGGGCGAGCCGACCGGCGACAACACGTGCACCAGGCCCGACTTGGCGAAACTCAACGTCACCTGGAGCGGCTGGTGGGTCTTGGTGAGCGCCCCGAGCCCACTGACCAACAGGTGCGGTCCGGTGCTGCTGAACGCCACGCTGCCGTGGGCCGGCACGGTGATCGTGTCGGCTCCGGTGCAGAACTGGTTGGCGCACACCGAGACGCCCTTCGCGGCGATGGCGGTCTGGAACTCGACGCCCGCCGACACCAGCGTGTCGGCGCCGTCGCCGGTGTTGGTGAGGGTGAAGTAGACCGGTGCCTGTGCCGCGTTGCCGGCCGGCGTGTACACGGCCGTGATGGCCAGGTGCGCCGGTGGCGTGACCCTGGCGGTGCCCCACTGCAGCAGCCCGACGCCGACGATCGCCACCGCCGTGATGCCGGCCATGGCCGACGTCCGCCAGGCCGGCGCCCTGGCCAGTTCCGGTTCGTCGTCGTAGGCGCTGACCGGCAGCGGAGCGCCCAGCAGCGCGAGTGCGAGCAGGACCAGCAACGGCCCGCTGTTCGGGTCGGTGGCCTGACCGGACAGCAGATCGCCGAAGCCCTGGCCGAGGAACCAGAACACGGTGGCCAGCACGGCGCCGACCCAGCCTGCGATGGTGCGCATCCGTGGCGTGCCCAGCGCGCAGAGGCCGACTGCGACCAGCACCACGAGCAGCAGCCAGTTGTCCTGGGTGCCGGCCGACAGCAGGTGGTTGGCGACCTGGTTGTTCAGCCCCATCTGCCACGCCGGCATGTCGCCACCGGTCAGTGACGTGGCCAGGTCGGTCGGGGTGTTCTGGCCGGGCAGGGCCTGCAGCACGGCGCCACCGACCCAGACCACGGCCCACACCACCGGCGTGAACACGGCAGGCGGACCGGAACTGTCGTGCCACAGCCAGCCCCGCCAACCGGCGGGCGCGTCCTCGACCCGCTCCGGCCACACCACGACGGCCAGCACGGCGTACAGCAGCACAGCGCCGGGTGCACCGGTGAGCAGGCTGCCGTGGCCACTGGCCACACCGCCCAGCCCTTCGCCGAAGTACCAGACGCCGAGCGCCCAGCCGATCGACGCGGCCAGCGTGAGCCGGACCAGCGGGCGGATCAGCAGGCCGACGCCGAGCGCCAGCTGGATGATCGCGAACACCGCGTTCCACGGTGCGGGGTGGGCGCCGACCAGTCCGGCCATCCAGTGCACGCCTGCGGCCACCCAGCCCGGCTGCCCGTCACCTGCCGGGGCGAGGACCTGACCTGCGAAACCGGACCCGAACATGAACGGCTGGAGCTGCAGTACGCCGTCCAGCAGCCACAGGATGCCCAGCGTGATCTGCAGTCCACGCCGGGTCACCCTGGTGCGCGGAGGTGGTGGCGGTTCGACATCCACTTCCGCCAGCGGCCTGTCGTCCAGATCCGTCATCTCGCCCCTCAGTTCGTCGACCCGCTTACAAGCCCTGCGGGAACGTGTAGTTGGCGAACGGCACCACGGTACCCACGTCCAGCTGGATCACGCTGTGTGCGCCCAGCGGGATGTTCTTCGGGTCGCCGGTGAACTTCTTGCCGTTGACGAACGCCGTGACGGCACCCTTGGCCGGGCCGACCTGGGTCGCGCTGATCGGCTGGCGCCACTCGTCGAAGAAGTTGCCAAGGGTGAAGGTGCGCTGGACCGGCGACTCGATGTGGATCACGCCGGTCTCGTCGTGCGTGTGCAGCCAGTAGAACTTGGCGCCACCGGCCACGAACGGGCCGTCAGCGGTCTGCTGCAGCTGGTAGGGCGGCACGATGCCGACGCCGTAGGGGAGCAGCTTGGGCTTGCCGTTGACGTAGATCGCCAGGTGCGCGTGCACGTGGAAGAGCACCTGCTCCTGCGAGTTGCTCTGGATGCCGTCCACGGCGTCGCCGGTGACCTCGCCCGCCGTGGACGCGAGGATGGCCTTGCTCGTGTCACCGGTGGCGGGGACGTTCGCCGACGCGTTCTGGTTCGCCTTCAGCACGCCGAACACGACGGCTGCCGCGACGAGCACCACGACCGCGACCGGCACGCCGACCCGGAGCCAGTTGCCGCTGCGGCCACGGGCGCCCTTGATGGCCCGCTGTGCGGCCACCGCTGACTGCTTGGGCGGCTTGCCGCCACGTCCCGGACCGCCGGTACGCCCGGTACCGGCGGTGCTGCCACCGCGTCCGGTGCTGCCGCTGCGGCTGGACGACGAGTTGCGTCCGCCAGCCGAACCGCGCCCGGCCGGCCGGGCCTTTCCGGTTCGACCCGAGCCACCCTGAGCCATCGCTGTGGGTTTCCTTATCTCTGGGCGACGGTCCCGCCGACGCGCACCACGTTCGACCCGGGGAAGTCACCCGAGCCGCTATCAGTCCTAGCGTACGGCCCGTCAACTCACTGTTTGCCGGCACCGGCAGATGTGCCGAATCGCCCGGTGCGTCGTGATCGACAACCGTGCCGGCCAGCGGTTGCCGCCCAGGTCGGTCACGGATTGTGTACGCGCCGGCGGACACGTAACGCGAATACCTGGGGGAGAAACCACGCCGTGGCCGAGAAATGAAAACGGTCCGCCGGTGAAAACATCGGGCCGTCCGGCGGCGGCGAAATCCTGCTGTCCGTCAGGTGCCGGTGTGACCGGATAGGTGGACCCCGAACGGTAAGGCCGCCTGGTGCTTCGGCTGCCCACCTGAATCAGCCGCTGATCTCGCATCGTGTTGGGTAGGTTTCGCTCCGTCAGCACCCCGATGCGGTAGTTGCCTGCTCCACCATCGGACGGTTGCTAGACCATCCGGGTGACGTCAAGATCCACCACTCGGGTGCGATGCACGAAACGCACCGTTATGTCCGTTTAGTCGCGACTCGCCGGTGGAATGCGCCATTGTCACGCCCGTTTACCTGTCCTACTATCACCGCCGCCGGCCTACCCAGCTTCCGTTGGGAAATGTCGGCTTGTCGTCAATGGGTGAAAAGTTCTGGCGCGCCGGAGGTGTCACATATTGCCGTCCACCGTTCGCCGGGAATTGTCGATCATGTCGTCCGGCGGCGGCATCTGGCATCGACATGTGGCACTGAGTAGTCAAACGGTTCTGCTCCGGCGTCGACACGCTCGGCAGCACCAGCATTGGTTGTTCTCCGAAACGACAGTGAAAAGTAGGCCGTGTCGATGACCGCGTCCCAGCCGCCGAACCCGCAAGACCCGCAGCCGGCAGCGGAGCGTCCGCAGGCGCCGCCGAGGCGGCCCGTCGGTGCTGCCCCGGCAACGCACCGGGTGACCGGGATGCGCTCGTGGTGGGCCGTGTTCGCGCAGTGGCGCAACTGGCGGTTGCCGGTCAAGGTGGCCGCCGTGCTCGCGGTGCCCGCCATCGCGGCCGTCGCGCTGGGCGCCATCCAGATCCACGGCAACATCGACAACGCGAGCACCTACACCCGGATCCAGCACCTGGTGTCGCTGCGTACCGCCCTGGTGCCGCTGACCACCGACCTGCAGAACGAACGCTGGCTCGCGGCGGAGAAGCTGGGCACGAAGACGGTCGTCAGCATCCCGGACTACTACACCCTGAACAACCGGGTGGACCAGGACGCGCTGAACGTCACGAAGGTCGGCAACGGGTTGCTCGACCCGAACACCGCGGCCGGCATCCGCTACCAGGGCCTGGCCGGCCAACTGGACGGCCTGGGCCTGCTGCACCAGCAGGCGCTCAACGGCGACGCGGACGCCGTCACCGTCATCTCCAACTACAGCAACGTGATCAGCTCGGTACTCGACCTGGACCAGGCGCTGAGCACCCAGCTGGGCGATCCGGGGCTGACCGGCACCGCGACCGGCATGACCGACCTCGAGGTGGCCCAGGAGCAGGTCCGCCAGCAGCAGGCCATCGTCGCCGTGATCATCTCGCGCGGCGACCTGCAGGATGTCGAGCTGACCACGCTGAACGCGTCGGACGTGCTGCTCGGCGACCGCATCGAGGACTTCCAGGTGGTCGCGACGCCCACCGAACTGGCCAGCTACCAGCAGGCGCCGGTGATCAGCGCGGTGAACGCGAGGGAGGCGTTCGCGCAGACCGTCCTGTCCAACGGCCAGACGCTGCTGGAGGTGGGCAACCAGACCGGCAACGGCGCTTCGATCGGCGTGTCCGCGTCGGCCTGGATCGGGGCGTCGGACTCGGCGGCGACGCGCCTGGCCGGCATCACGAGGACACTGGCCGACGGGCTTGGTTCCACATCGGCGAACCTGCGGTACCGGGCGACCGACGCGGCCGGCATCGAGGCGGCGATCGTGATCGCCGTGCTGCTGCTGGCCCTGGCCATCGGCATCGTGATCGGGCGGCACCTGCTGCGGTCGCTGAACATCCTGCGCCGCACCGCGCTGGAGGTCGCTGAGCACCGGCTGCCGGACGTCGTGGCCAGCATCGACAGCGGCAACATGGAAGGGCTGGAGATCGAGCCGGTCCCGGTGCACACCCACGAGGACCTCGGCCAGCTGGCCAGGGCGTTCGACGCCGTGCACGCGCAGGCGGTGAGCTCCGCCGTCGGCCAGGCGAACCTGCGGGCCAACCTGCGCAACATCTTCGTCAACCTGTCCCGGCGCAGCCAGAGCCTGGTCGAGCGCCAGTTGCGGCTGATGGAGAAGCTGGAACGCAACGAGGAGGACCCGCAGCAGCTGGCCAACCTGTTCCGGCTGGACCACCTGGCCACCCGGATGCGGCGCAACAACGAGAACCTGATGGTGCTCTCCGGTGACGACCCGGCACGCCGGTCCGGTCACCCACTGCCGCTGGCCGACGTGCTGCGCGCCGCCGTGTCGGAGATCGAGCAGTACCAGCGCGTCGTGGTGCGGTCGACGCCGTCGGTGGACGTGCTCGGCTACGCGTCCGGCGACCTGGTCCGCCTGATCGCCGAACTGCTGGACAACGCCACGTCGTTCTCGCCGCCGAAGACGCTGGTGCGGATCGGTGGCCAGAGCTTCCCGGACGGCTCGGTGCGCATCGAGATCCGGGACGAGGGCATCGGCATGGCGGCCCCTGAACTGGCCGACGCCAATGACCGGTTGACGTCGAAGGACACCGAGGACGTGCCGGTGTCCCGGCAGATGGGCCTGTACGTGGTCGGCAGGCTGGCCAGGCGGCACTCCATCGACGTGTCGCTCGAGGTGGTCCAGGACGGCGGCCTGCTCGCGGTCGTGCAGGTGCCCACCGAGTTGGTCAAGCCGGGCAGCGGCCCGGTGCGGCCTGCGGACAACGGTGTGGTGATCAACGGCAACGGAGCCGCCAATGGTCACGCCGTCAACGGGAACGGCCTGAACCGGTACGGCCTGAACGGGCACAGCCTCAATGGCGGTGAGACGAACGGCAACGGCCACGCCACCAACGGCCTGCTGCCCGTGTTCGGCACCGTCGACCCGCCGTCCCGGCCGGACCTGCCGGTGGTGCCGGCGCCGGTCGAGCCGGAATGGGGTTCGTTCGCCGGGGGTATCGGCGACACGGCGGTGAACCTGGGCCCGTCCGGCTTCACGTGGTTCAACACCAAGGGCGCCCAGGAGACGGCACCCGTCCCTGAGCAGCCGGCACCGGGCCCGGCCAGCTTCACGGCGGTCGGCCTGCCACGCCGGGTGCCCAAGACACACGCGGTGCCCAGCCTGGTGCCACCGGGCAGCCACCGGTCCGGCCCGGTCCGGCAGCGGGCCGACGCCCCGGCTCGCCATGCCGCCAACAGCGAGCCGACGCCACGGAACCCGGCCAGGGCACGGGGTTTTCTGAACGACTACCAAGCCGGCATCCGGCAGGGGCAGCCCGGCCCGAACGCTGAGAACGGACAAGGGGAGGCGGGCCAGCGATGACGCGGGAATCCCGACAGGTCAACCAGTTCGGCTGGTTGATCGCCAACTTCACCGAGCGGGTGCCCGGGGTGGCGCACGCGGTGGTCGTGTCGGTGGACGGGCTGCTGCTGGCGGCGTCGTCCCGGCTGCCCGGGGACCGGGCCGAGCAGCTGTCCGCCATGGCGTCCGGCGTGCTCGGGCTGACCCAGGGCGCGGCCCGGTGTCTGGACGGCGGCAACGTGCTGCGGACCGTGGTGGAGATGGACCGTGGCGTGCTGCTGCTGATGTCGATCCGGGACGGCTCGTGTCTCGCGGTGCTCGCGTCGCCGGAGTCCAGCGTCGGCCAGGTCGCGTACGAGATGACCGTGCTGGTCGACCAGGTCGGCCAGATCCTCACCCCCGAACTGCGTGCGGAGCTGCAGGTGTTGAAGAGATCAGCAGCGCGTCAGCCGGCGTGACATGAGTATGGCCACCCGACCGGAGTCCCCGCGGTACGACGCCGAGGACGACGACGCCGACGACACGGCTCCCGCCGTGGTCCGTGGCTATGCCTGGACCAGGGGCCGGACCACGTCGCAGTACCGGTTCGAGATCGAGACCCTGCTGTCCACCACAGCCCTCTACCAGGAACACGACGACTCGACGCCGAGCGAGTACCACGCGGTGGCGGCGCTGTGCCGCCAGCCGAGATCGGTCGCCGAGGTGGCCGCGCTGCTGGCCATCCCACTCGGCATCGCGAGGGTGCTGGCCGGCGACATGGCGGGCTCAGGCCTGCTCGCCGTGCACGAGACGGCGTCGGTCGACGGCGAGATCCCCGGCCTCGCGCTGATGGAGCGCATCCTGACCGGGCTGCGCAACCTCTGATTCAGCGGCGTTGGTTCAGCACCGTGACCGTGGGTACTCCAGTTGGACACGGTGCCTGGCCGCGGCCAGGCTGGTGACGTGGGCCGGCAGCGGCCCAGGACGAGGAGGTTTCCACCGCATGCGAACCCGCCGCATCGGCGACACGACGGTCAGCGCGATCGGACTGGGCGGGATGCCCATGTCCATCGAGGGGCGCCCGGACGAGGCCCGCTCGGTCGCGACCATCCAAGTTGCTCTGGACGCCGGGATCACCCTGATCGACACGGCTGACGCCTATCACATGAAGGCGAACGAGGTCGGTCACAACGAGATGCTGATCGCGAAGGCGCTGGCAGGCTACGGCGGCGACACGTCGTCGGTGCTGGTGGCGACCAAGGGCGGCCACCTGCGGCCCGGCGACGGCAGTTGGACCGTGGACGGTTCACCGGAGTACCTGCGCAAGGCGTGCGACGCTTCGCTGTCCAGGCTCGGCGTGGACGCCATCGGGCTCTACCAGTACCACCGGCCCGACCCCAAGGTGCCCTACGCGGAGTCGGTCGGCGCGCTGGCCGAGTTGCTGGACGCCGGCAAGATCAGGATGGCCGGCATCTCCAACGCGAACCCCGCGCAGATCAAGATCGCCAACGACGTGCTCGGCGGTCGGCTGGTGTCGGTGCAGAACCAGTTCTCGCCGAGGTTCCGGTCCAGCGAGCCGGAGTTGGAGCTGTGCGCCGAGATGGGCATCGCGTTCCTGCCGTGGAGCCCGCTGGGCGGCATCAGCAAGGCGGGCGATCTGGGCGATCTCGGTGTCTTCGCGCAGATCGCGGACGCGCATGGGGTGAGCCCGCAGCAGGTGTGCCTGGCGTGGCTGCTGGCCAAGTCGCCGTCGGTCGTGCCGATCCCCGGTTCGAGCAGGCCGGAGACGATCAGCGACTCGGCGGCGGCTGTCGAACTGGAGCTGACCGAGGACGAGTTGGCACGGCTGAACGCGGCCTGATCGGCTTGGTTGCCTCCGCTCCCTCGCCCTTTGATCAGCAAGTGCGGCTGAGGACGAGGGAGCGGGCCGGGCCAAGGCTCACGACACCCGCCGCAGCCGGATCACCACACTGGCATGGTCGCCACGCGGCAAGTCCAGATCAATCCCACGCTCCCGCAAGGAAGCTCCTGTGTAGACCACCCCATTACGCGAATCCTCATACCGCGCAACAGGATCAAGGCCAGCCAGCCGCACCGGAGTCGGCCGATGACCGAACGGCTCGGTGATCCGCCAACCGAAGACCACGGCCTCATCGACACTCACATACTCCACGCAGGTCAACGCAGGCCCATGCGCCAACCGGTACTGCCTGCCGTGCTGCACCGTCGACCGGATCTTCCGGTACAGCGCCACCTGCTCAGCCACCAGCGAACGATCCGAAGCCGACCATGACGTCAGGTTCCCGCCCACCGCGAGCACACCCGCCATCGCCACATGACAGCGGAACAACAACGGCGTCGTCCGCGCCGTGGTCGGGTTCGGGCAGTCGGTGATCCACGCGCCCATCGTCTGCGCCGGATAGATCTGGCTGTACCCGTGCTGAATCGAGATCCGGTCCGCCGCGTCCGTATTGTCCGAGATCCACACCTGGTCCGTGTACGTCATGATCCCCATGTCGGTCCGGCCGCCACCACCGGAACACGCCTCGATCCGCAGCCCGGGATGAGCGGCGCGGAGCCGCTCCATAGTGGAGTAGACACCACGAGTGTGGTCGATCCACAGCTGATCACCATGGCCCGGCCAGCCCGGCTCGGTGAACGGCCGGTTGCAGTCCCACTTGAAGTAGTCCAGTCCGTTCTCCGTGACCAGCCGGTCCAGCCACTCGAAGGCCCACTCCAACACATCGGGCCGCCCGAAGTTGAGCACCAACTGGTTGCGCAGCGTCGTCCGGCGGCGGTTTTCCTGGTGCAGCACCCAATCCGGGTGCGCGCGGTACAGATCGCTGTCCGGGTTGACCATCTCCGGTTCCACCCACAGGCCGAACAGCATGCCCAGCCTGTGCACGTCGTCCACCAGCGGCCGCAGCCCGTTCGGGAACGCGCCGGGATAGGGCTGCCAGTCGCCGAGCCCCGCCATGTCGCTGCGCCGGGCGCCGAACCAGCCGTCGTCCATCACGAACAGCTCGACGCCCAGTGAGACCGCGATCTCGGCGAGCGCCCGTTGGCTGGCCTCGGAGACGTCGAACGTCGTGGCCTCCCACGAGTTGTACAGCACCGGCCGCAGCTCATCGGGATGCGGCAGCACGTGTGCCCGAACAAAACCGTGCCACTGCCGACTTGCCGCACCGAAGCCGTCTCGCGTGTAGACACCGGCGAACACGGGGCTGGTCAACGACTCGCCGGCCGCCAGCTGCCAACTCACGCCGTCATGCCCGAACCCACCCGTGCACGTGACCCGGTCCGTGGGGTCCCGGTGCAGCGTCAGCCGCCAACTGCCGCTCCACGCCAGCGCCGCCGACCACACCTCACCGTGGTCCTCACCCGCGTCACCGGCATCCAGCATCACCCACGGATTGGCCTGGTGACTGGTGATCCCGCGCCTGCTGGTGAACACGGTCTCGGCGACCGGCACCTCCGTCCGGTGCACCTGGTACTCGGCACTCCAGCCACCGGCCACGTAACTGACCCGGTGGCCGGGCATCGTCCAACTCGCCGAGTCCAGCCGTGACAGCGTGATCGGCTCGCCGGCGCTGACCGTCGTCCACCGCTCGATCACGTCGTCGGAGTCGTGCACCCGGTAGTGCAGCGTCACGTCGAGCGGATAGTGCCGGTCGGTCAGCCGCAGCGCGAGGTGGTTGCCGTCGATCTCGTGGCCCACACAGGTCCACTCCACGGCGGTCGTCCCGTCGGCGAACCGGACGGCCAGCGACGGTGGGCCGAACCGGGGACCTGCCGCGACGGCGAGTTCGTCCGGGTCGGGCACGGTCTCGAAACTGCTGATCAGCCTGGGCCGGGACTCGGGCAGCGCGGTCACCTCGGCCAGCCCGAGCGGCGCGCCCCAGTACACGTGTGTCGGGGTGTCGTCATCTGCCAGCCGCAGCGCGTACGCGGAGTTCGGGGTGCTCAGCAGCCACAGCCGCTCGGTCGCGGCGAAGGTGATCGACGACATGCGGCCCACCCTATGGGCCGACCCGCCCGAAACGTAGGTTCCGGACGGGTCGGCGGTAATCACAGGTTTCAGCTCAGGCTGAAGTCGTCCGCGAAGACATTGCCCTGCGCGAACCAGCCGTGCACGAACACTGTCACCGTGCCGGACGCGCCGGTGGTGAACGGAACGGTCAACTGCGTCCAGCCTGCCGACGTGGTCCACGTGCTGGCCGTGGCCCCGCCGGACACGCCGACGAAGGCGAAGTTGCCCTGCACCCACGCCGTCAGCGTGTGGCTGGAGTTGGGCGCGAGGGTGATCGTCTGGTCAACCTCACCGGTCTGCGAAGCGGTCGCGGCCGCTTCGACAGCGTGCGTGCCGGTGTGCGCCGGGGTGCTCACCACCGCGTCACCCGGCTGACCGACCCACGGCGACAGGCTGCCGGTCTCGAAGCCCGGGTTGCTGATCGCGCCGGGCGGCGGGGGCGGCGTGGTGCCGTTGCTGACGGTCAGCGTGTACGTGGTGCTGTGCGAACCGGAGGTCGCCGTGCCCTTGACGGTGATCGGGTAGCTGCCGGCCGGTGTGGTGGTCGACGTGGTCACCTTCAGGGCGGACGTGCCGCCCGCCGTCACCGACGCCGGTGTGAACGACACGGTCGCACCGGTCGGAGCGCCGGTCGCGGACAGGCTGACCGACTGGGCCGAGCCGGACGTCACCGACGTGCTGACCGTCGCGGACGCAGCACTACCCGCGGCCACCGACGCGGACGCAGGTGCGACCGACACCGCGAAGTCGTTGGCCGGTGTCGTCGCCGTGCCGCTGCTGAACGGCGCGAACGTGTGGCTGAACTGCCACGTGGTCTGCGAGATGCCGGAGCAGCCGTCCGACGCGCCGCTGCCGGGGCAGCTGCCGTTGTCGCGTTCCAGTGCCCAGAACGACAGCGAGCTGATGCCCTTGGACACGGCCCAGTTCTCGACCGTCGTCGCGTCCGCGGTGGTGAACGTCTCCGCGGCGCCGAAGTCGTCGATGCCCGGCATCTCGGTGACGCCGACCATCGCCCACAGCTGGGCGGTCGTCTTGGTGGGGAACAACGACTGCAACTGGCTGACCAGGCCCGCTCCCGCCGTTTCCGTGTCGTTGGCCATCTCGTGCGACGCGCCGTCGAAGTAGTCGAACGTCATGATGTTGACGATGTCGATCCGCGCGTTGTCGGCCACCGCGTTCCGCAGCACGGCCAGTCCGCTGGGCGCCAGGCCGGTCGTGGTCGTCGGCAATGTGTAGGAGAACTGCACCGTGCGACCGTTGGCCGCCGCCCACGACTCGACCATCGCGATGGCCTTGTTGCGCCGGTCGATGCCCGCGGTGTTGGTCAGCGAGTTGTCCTCGGTGTCCAGGTCCAGCCTGGTCACGTTGTAGGTGGTGATGACGTTCTCGTAGGCGGCCGCGATCGAGGCGACGTTGGTGCAGCTGTCCGCGATCTCGGTGCCGGTGTCGTCGGCTGCGAAGCCACCGAAGGACGGGATCACGTCGCCGCCGTTGGCCCTGATGGTGTTGATGTCACTGCCGAACACCGCTGACGAGATCGGCATGCCGGTGTCGCCGTTCCAGTCCACCGTGCACGATCCCGCGCTGGCGGTCTGCAGGAACGCCATGGTGAGGAACTTGTCGCCGGACTGCGCCGCGAGCGTCGCCGGGCTGTCCCCGGTGTACGACTCGAAGTACGGCGCGAACACATGGGCTGGCAGGGTGGCTGCGGACGCTGCTGGCGCCATCGCCACCGTGACTCCGATGGTGGCCATTGCGGTGGCAAGTGCCACGCCGCCGGCCAGTAGTGGTTTGGGTAAACGCATGCGCGCTCCAGTGACGGGGAGGAACAAAGGGGAGCGGGGGAGTCCGCCAGGCGGCCGACTGAAGCGCTGCTACGACAGCGGGAGTCTTCGGCGTCTAGGCACGACATCGCCCACTTTCGGCGTAGGACCGGATAGTCCGGCGGTCACGCCGCCGGAGGTACCGCAACCGCGCGATGCGATGGCCCCGGCGACGTGGCCGTCCTGTTCGCCTCCTGTCGAGGTACTCCTCAAATTGGACTAGACCACGTGTGTTTGTCAAGACGTTCGGAAAGGTGCCGTAAAATTGTGCGCCTGCGGAGGAGGTCGCCGATGCCTGAGCTCGGCTTGCTCGACACCAACGGCATCCTCGGGCTGCCCTGGGTGCGGCCCGACCACACCAGCGCCGGCCTCGGCTGGGATCACCTCTACGTGTCCACCCAGCGCGAGCGGCCCTACCAGGCCACCTTCGACCCGGCCACCACCCACCTGCTGGTCCTGCACCTCAACGGCCCGGTCACCGTCCGTCGGGGCAGAGCGAAGCTGACCAGTGAGGAACTGGTGCCGGCAGGCGGGCTGTTCCTGCACCCGGCCGGTCAACCGTTGACCGTCGAACTCGGCGGCCTGCTGGACACCGTGCACGTCTACCTGGCCGACTCGGCGCTGCAGGACGCCACCGACGACGACCGGCCGGTCGAGCTGGCCGAGGAACTGGGCAGTACGGATCCGCTGGTCGAACAGCTGATGCTGACGCTGGACGGCGTGGTCAAGCGCTGGGAGCCGTCCGCGAGGACCTATGTCGACCACCTCGGCGGCCTGCTCGCCGCCCACCTGGTCCAACGCCACAGCACCCGTCCGATCCCCAACGAACCGGTGTCCGGTCTGACCGGCTCCGAGCTGGCCAGGGTGCGTGAGATGATGGTCAACAGGCTGGCCGAGCCACTGCCGCTGGCCGATCTCGCCGCCGTCACCGGGCGCAGCGTCAGCCAGTTCACCAGGCGGTTCAAGGCGGCCACCGGGCAGACGCCGCACCGGTACCTGGTCCGGCTGCGGGTGGACGCGGCCTGCCGGCTGCTGCGTGCCGGTTCGGTGCCGATCGCCGAGGTGGCGGCCCTGTGCGGCTTCTCCCACCAGGAGCACCTGACCAGGGTGATGCGCTCCCAACTGGGCACCACGCCCGCCGTGCTGCGCCGGAACGGCTGACACGCGGATTTCGTGCCGCGCCACGCGTCGATCGTGCAGGAACACGACGGTCACCGGCGACGATACTGGGCAGCATGCGGACATTCGTCTACTCGGCACACCCGTCCCGGATCGTGTTCGGCGTCGGCACCGTGGACACGGTCAAGGCCGAGGTGGAACGGCTCGGCGGCACGAAGGCGCTGCTCGTGTCCGGCCCACGCGGGGGTACGGCGGCGCAGGCGGTGGCCGACGCGCTCGGCCCGCTCGCTGTGGCCAGGTTCGACGGTGCCGCCATGCACACCCCGGTCGACGTGACCGAGCGGGCGCTCGCGGTGCTGCGCGAGTCCGGCGCCGACTGCATCGTCGCCGTCGGCGGCGGGTCCACCACCGGCCTGGCCAAGGCGCTGGCCGTGCGGACCGACCTGCCACAGGTCGTGCTGGCCACGACGTACGCCGGCTCCGAGGTGACCCCGGTACTCGGCGAGACCGACAACGGCAAGAAGGTCACCAGCAATTCGCCGGCTGTGCTGCCGGAGACGGTGATCTACGACGTGGCCCTGTCCACCGGCCTGCCGGTGGACATCTCGGTGACCAGCGCGATCAACGCCATGGCCCACGCCGTTGAGGCGATGTACTCGCCGCAGGCCAACCCGGTCACCGACGGCATGGCGCTCGCGTCGATCGCCGGCATCGCAAGGGCGCTCCCGCTGATCGCCGTCGAGCCGACCGACCTGGCAGCCCGAGGCCAACTGCTGGAGGCCGCCTGGCTGGCCGGCACCTGCCTGGGCACCGTGGGCATGGGCATGCACCACAAGCTGTGCCACGTGCTCGGCGGCACGTTCGGCCTCCCGCACGCCGGGACGCACACCGTGCTGCTGCCGCACGTGATGGCCTACAACGCGCCTGCCGCCCAGTACGCGTTCACCAGGATCGCAGCCGCGCTCGGCGCGCCCGAGGCGTCAGCTGGGGTGTTCGACCTGGTCACCGACCTGGCCGGGCCGACATCGCTGCGTGAACTGGGCATGGCCGAGGCCGATCTGGCCGCGGCTGCCGACCAGGCGATGACCGAGCGCTACCCGAACCCGATGGAGCCGACCAGGGACGGCGTACTCGGCCTGCTCACCGAGGCGTGGCACGGCAGGCGGCCCGGCGGCGACACCGCGCGCAGGGTGCCCGACATCGGCTGGCTGACCGACGAGGTGGTGGCCAGCTTCGCCGACGCACCTGACAGCAGGGTCCAGCGACTGGTCACCGGCCTGGTCCGGCACCTGCACGGATTCGTCGCCGAGAACGACGTGACCGAGGCCGAGTGGACGTACGCGATCGACTTCCTCACCAGGGCAGGCCACATCACCGACGACAAGCGGCAGGAGTTCATCCTGCTGTCCGACACGCTCGGCGTGTCCAGTGTGGTCGATGTGCTGACAAACTCCCGGACTACCGACACCACGCCGTCCGCCGTGCTCGGACCGTTCTATGTGGACGGACCGCCGCCGCGTGCGCACGGGGACGACATCGCGGAGGGGCTGCCCGGTACTCCGCTGTGGGTGGACGTGCTGTTCGCAGACCAACAGGGAACGCCGGTGCCGCAAGCGGTTGTCGACGTCTGGCAGTCCAATGAGGATGGTTTCTACGATGTCCAGCTGCCCGATCTGGACGGTCCGGTGCTGCGCGCCAGGTTCCACACCGACAACGATGGCAGGCTGCGGTTCTGGACGATCGTGCCGAGTGAGTACCCGGTGCCGGACGACGGGCCGGTCGGCGAGATGCTGGCCGCGACCGGCAGGCACCCGTACCGGGCACCGCACCTGCACTTCATGATCAGCGCGCCCGGGTTCCGCAGGCTGGTCACCCAGTTGTTCGTGGCGGGCGGCAAGTATCTGGACTCGGACACCGTGTTCGGCGTGAAGCCGGCCCTTGTCGTCGACTTCGTCCCGCGCACCGGCCCGACACCGGACAGCCGTGAGCTGCCGGACGGGTGGAGTTCGCTGGAGTACACGTTCCGGATCGCACGGGAGCACACCGATGACTGAGCACGACGACTACGACACCGACGTCCTTGTGGTCGGCACCGGCCCGGCAGGCGGCTCCGCCGCACTGTTGCTCGCGACAGCAGGCGTCCGGGTCATGCTGATCAACAAGTACGGCTGGCTGGCACCGACGCCCCGCGCGCACATCACCAACCAGCGGACCCTGGAAGTGCTGCGTGATCTCGGCGTGGAGGACCAGGCACTGGCCCAGGGCACACCGCAGCACCTGATGGGTGACACGGTGTTCTGCACCGCGATCGCAGGCGACGAGATCGGCCGGATCCGCACGTGGGGTACCGGCGACTCGCTGACCAGCGAATACGCAGCGGCCAGCCCGTGCGGCATGATCGACCTGCCGCAGACCTACATGGAACCGATCCTGGTGACCAACGCGGCGGCGCGTGGCGCGAAGGTCAGGTTCGACACCGAGTTCCTGTCCCTGGAACAGGACGCCGACGGGGTCACCGCGCTCCTGCGGGACCGGGTGCGCGGCGACGAGTTCACCGTGCGGGCCAGGTACCTGATCGGCGCGGACGGCAGCCGCAGCCTGGTCGCCGAGCAGGTCGGGCTGCCGATCGCCGGCCAGAGCGGCAAGGCCGGCAGCATGAACATCGTGTTCCGGGCCGACCTGTCCGCGCACGTGGCGCACCGGCCCAGCGTCCTGTACTGGGTGATGCGGCCCGGCGCGCATCTCGGCGGGATCGGCATGGGCCTGGTCAGGATGATCCGGCCGTGGCACGAGTGGCTGCTGACCTGGGGTTACGACATCGACGCTCCGCCGCCCGAGGTGACCGACGAGACGGCCCGAGACATCGTGCACGACCTGGTCGGCGACCAGGACATCCCGGTGGAGATCACGTCGACATCGCTGTGGACGGTGAACCACAGCTACGCCACCGAGTTCTCCGCAGGCCGGGTGTTCTGTGCCGGCGACGCCGTGCACCGGCACCCGCCGTCGAACGGCCTTGGCTCCAACACGTCGATCCAGGACTCGTACAACCTGGCGTGGAAGCTGGCCATGGTGATCCGTGGCCGGGCCGGTCCGGCCCTGCTGGACAGCTACACCGCGGAACGCGCGCCGGTCGGCAAGCAGATCGTGGACCGGGCCAATCTCAGCCGGGACCAGTTCGGTCCGATCTTCGCCGCGCTGGGCATGACGGAGGGCGGTGACCAGGCCGCGATCACCGCGGGCCTGGCCGCGACCCGGGCACCAGGACCGGATGGCCGGCAGCGGCGGCGGGCGTTGGAGGAGGCCATCGAGCTGAAGAATTTCGAGTTCAACGCCCATGGCGTCGAGCTCAACCAGCGCTACCTGTCCACCGCCGTGCTCCCCGAGGACAGCCAGGAGACGTGGTCCAGGGACGCCGAACTGTGCCACCAGCCGAGCACCCGGCCCGGCGCGAAGCTGCCGCACGTGTGGCTGGTGGACTCGGCGGGCCAGCGGGTTTCCAGCCTGGACCTGGTCGGCGGCGGCTCGTTCTCGGTACTCACCGGGTCGTCCGGCACCGCCTGGGTGGAGGCGGCCGCGACCTGCCGGGACGAACTCGGCGTGCCGCTGCGGGCGGTGGTCATCGGCAGCGAGGACGCCCGGGACGCCTACGGCGACTGGCGCCGGGCGAGCGCGCCGGACGTCGAGGAGGACGGCTGCCTGCTGGTCCGCCCGGACGGCTACATCGCGTGGCGCAGCGCAGGGCCGGCGGCCGACGATGCAGCGAAGGAGTTGCGTGGCGTGCTGGACGCCGTGCTCAGCCGTACCGTGGACGCGTGAGTCTGAACCGGGCACCGGAGCCGGGGCCACAGCACGAGATCGCCGACTCGGCCGTGGTGATCGGCGAGGCCTGGCTCGGCGCCGGTGTGCTGCTGGCGCAGGGTCTCGTCGTCCGGTCCGTGGCCGGTGGCGTGCGGATCGGCAACAACTCCGCGGTGCTGGAGAACGGCGTCGTCTGGGGCACGCCGGACGAGCCGACCGAGATCGGCCAGCGGACCGTGTTCGGCCACCGGGCCTGCATCATCGGCGCGACCGTCGGCGACCTGTGCGAGATCGGCAACGGCACGATCCTGCTGCCCGGCTCGCGGCTGGGCGACGGCTGCATCCTCGGTGAGGGCACGCTGATCCCGGCCGGCATGGTCGTGCCCCCGCACACCGTCGTCGTCGGCAGGCCGCCGCACGTGCTGCGCACCGCCACCGAGGTCGACCACGAGCGATTGGCCGCACTGCGCGACCACCAGACCGACCTGACCGACCATCCGCACAGATCCGTGGCCGCGAGGCCGGACGTGGGAGCCGACATGGGCCGCCTGTACGGCTACCGGGGCAAGAACCCGGTCATCGATCCGACCGCGGTGCTGTTCGACTCGGCGGAGATCACCGGGGACGTGGTCGTCGGGCCGGGGACCGTGATCGGTGCCGGCGTGAAGATCATCGGCGACTCGCACGGGCCGGTCCGGATCGGCGCCGACGTGCAGATCCTGGAGAACTCGGTGCTGCACCTGTTGCCGGACAACGAACTGATCGTCGAGGACGGCGTCACCATCGGTCCCGGCTGCATGATCCACGGCTGCCACATCGGCGCAGGTTCGCTGATCGAGCCCGGTGCGATCGTGTGCGACTGGAGCAGCGTGGGCGCCGGCTCGGTGGTGCGGGCCGGCTCGTGTGTCACGCAGCGCTCCCGGTTCCCGGCCTGCGTGGAACTGAGCGGCTTCCCGGCGACCGAGATCGGCACGCTGGCCGAGCCGCCGGGTAGGCCTGCCTGGGCGTTCACCGCCGACAGCCTCACGACCATCATCCGACTCCGCTAACGAAGGGACTGCCATGCCACAGCCAGAGGGCGCCGAACTGGACGCGATCCGGGACCGGCGCGCGAAACTGCGGGACACCTACCTGCGGGCCATGGGCACCCGGCCCAGCACGCCGACCCGCGGGGTGCACCACATCGCGCTGGTCTGCAAGGACGTCGAGGAGACCATCCGGTTCTACCAGGAATTCCTCGGGTTTCCGCTGGTCGAACTCGTGGAGAACCGCGACTACGCCGGGTCCAGCCACTTCTTCTTCGACATCGGCAACCGGAACCTGCTCGGCTTCTTCGACTTCCCCGGCCTCGGTAACCCGCCGTACGCGGAGACCATCGGCGCGGTCCAGCACATGGCGCTGTCGGTGAGCGCCGAGCACTTCGCGCAGCTCAAGGCGAAGCTGGACGACGGCGGTGTCGACTACGCCGGCCCGGATCGGGGCATCGAGGACAGTCTGTACATCCGTGACCCCAACGGCGTCGGCATCGAGTTCTACCAGGAGGAACTAGGCATCTTCAACGGCGAGCCGCTGTTGGCCGAGCAGGACTGAACTGGCAGGGTTGGGCGCGTCGTCCGGCGGGCGGTCACCACCGCCCGTCATGTGTGGGTCGCAAGGAGGCTTGTGGTGGCGGAACAGGTTCGCGGTGTGGTCGCGCTGGCGAAGGGTGCTCCGGTGGAGATCCGGACGATCACGGTGCCCGACCCGGGGCCGGGAGAGGCCGTCGTCCGCGTGCAGGCGTGCGGTGTCTGCCACACCGACCTGCACTACCGGGAGGGTGGCATCAACGACGACTTCCCGTTCCTGCTCGGCCATGAGGCCGCCGGGATCGTGGAGACCGTCGGCGACGGCGTGATCGACGTGGCACCGGGTGACTTCGTCATCCTGAACTGGCGGGCCGTGTGCGGCACCTGCCGGGCGTGCGCCAAGGGCAAGCCGTGGTACTGCTTCAACACGCACAACGCCGCCCAGCCGATGACGCTGGAGGACGGCACGCCGTTGAGCCCGGCACTGGGCATCGGCGCGTTCGCCGAGAAGACGTTGGTCCACAGTGGACAGTGCACGAAGGTGGACCCGTCGGCGTCGCCGGCAGCTGTCGGCCTGCTCGGCTGTGGCGTGATGGCTGGTATCGGTGCCGCGATCAACACCGGCGCGGTGTCGCGGGGCGACAGCGTGACCGTGATCGGCTGCGGTGGTGTCGGTGACGCCGCCATCGCCGGCGCCAAGCTGGCAGGCGCTACGACGATCATCGCTGTCGACGTGGACGACCGGAAACTGGAGTGGGCCAAGGGAATCGGCGCCACACACACGATCAACGCGCGCAACGGCGACGTCGTCGAGGCCGTCCAGGAACTCACCGGCGGCTTCGGCACCGACGTGGTGATCGAGGCGATCGGCAGGCCGGAAACGTGGAAGCAGGGCTTCTACGCGCGCGACCTGGCCGGCACGCTGGTGCTGGTCGGCGTGCCGACACCGGACATGACCATCGAGATGCCGCTGATCGACTTCTTCTCCCGGGGCGGCGCGCTGAAGTCGTCCTGGTACGGCGACTGCCTGCCCAGTCGCGACTTCCCGTACCTGGTGAACCTCTACCAGCAGGGCAAACTCGATCTGGACGCGTTCGTGTCCGAGCGGATCGCGCTGGACGCTGTGGAGGAGGCGTTCACCAAGATGCACCACGGCGACGTGCTGCGGTCCGTGGTGATCTTCTGATGAGTGCCCGGATCGACAAGGTCGTCACGTCCGGCCAGTTCCATCTGGACGGCGGCTCCTGGGACGTGGACAACAACGTGTGGCTGCTCGGCGACGACCAGCAGGTGCTGATCGTCGACGCGGCGCACGACGCGTTCGCGATCGCCTCGGCTGTGGCAGACCGGGAGGTTGTCGGCATCGTGTGCACGCACGGCCACGACGACCACGTGGACGCGGCGCCAGCGCTGGCCAAGATCACCAAGGCGGCCGTCTCGCTGCACCCGGACGACGACGTGCTGTGGCGGCTGGCCCATCCGCACGCCAAGTGGGACAAGCCGTTGGCCGACGGGGACGTGATCGAGGTGGCCGGCGTGGCCGTGCACGTGGTGCACACGCCGGGTCACTCGCCTGGTTCGGTGTGCCTGTCGGTGCCCGATCTCGGTGTGGTGTTCACCGGTGACACGCTGTTCCACGGCGGTCCCGGTGCCACCGGCCGCTCCTACAGCGACCACGGCACCATCGTGGAGTCGATCAAGGCGCGGCTGTTCGCGCTCGACCCGTCGACGGTGGTGCACACCGGCCACGGCGAGGACACGACGATCGGCGCGGAAGCCTTCTAGTCGGGATCCGTTCAGGCGTGGGCGGTCACGCCTGAACGGACCCCGGTCGGTGCGGTGGGATCCAGCGCGGTGGTGACTGCCACGTCCTCCATGTTGCGCAGGATCGTCACCATGTCGTCCTCGCTGAAGTAGCGCGTGTCCACCGACATGGTGAAGTCGATCGCGCCGGGCGGGTCGTCCACGTGGAAGTACAGCTTCTGGCGGGGCAGGCCGGGCTCGTCCTCCCGCTCGTGCTCGCTTCGTTCGACGGCGGCGATGATCTCGTCCTCGGTCGGTGTTCTCCGGCCGACCGGATCACGGTCGCCCTGCCTGCGGTCGTTGTAGAAGCACGAGTAGTCGACGGTGACGCCGCGTTCGGCGTTGATCGCGTCGATCAGGTCATCCTGTAGGTCGGGGTGGTAGTAGGCGTTCTTGTAAGCGCTCATCGCGCCACCGCGGGCCTGGATGACGGTGTCGCCGAGGCTGGTGTCGGTCACGTCGATCAGGAACGGGCTGATCTGCACCAGTGCGCTCACCGAGTCTGCGAAGCCGGGCCGGAACCGGTTGTTGACCATCAGCCAGGCCATCACGGGGCTGTTGCCGGTGAATCGGGCCAGCCCGACGGCGAACGTGGCCAGCAGTACCGAGGCGGTGTTGACGCCCTGCTTCGTCGCTGTGGCGCGGATCGCGAGGAGGGTGGCGGGGGAGTGGTATTTCATTTGGCGGAAGCCATCCGCCGGGTACTTCGGTTCGCCGAACCGGTCCGGCGACATGGTGCGAAAGACCCGCTCCAGGTGGCGTAGCGAGGCGGTGCCCTGCCGTTGAACTGCCGGCGTGTGCTGCTGCCGTGCCTGCTCCAGCGGAGGTGTCGCGGTCACCGGGGCCGCTGCCTCGCCGGTCACCGGGTCGCGCGCGGCGAGGTCGGCCATCAGCACGCCGAGACCGTCGGCGTCGATCACCAGGTGAAGGTAGACGGTGACCACGTGGGTGAGTTGGCCGCCTGCTCTGATCACCGCTGTGCGCACGGGCCACTCGTGTTCGTAGTCGAAGTTGCGGTCCTGGAAGTCGAGCAGGACCTGTTCGGCCACGTGTGCCGGGTCCTCGCCGTCGGCGTCGATCACCTGTAGCGGCACGTCGCCGGACGTCGAGCAGGACTGCTTCGCTGTCCCGTCGGCGTCGAACACCAGTCGGGTGCGCAGTGCCTGGTGCCTGCTCATCACGAACCGCAGGGCGTCGGCCGCTTGGGCCAGTGTGCCGCCGGGTGGCATCGGGGCCACGCCACCCATGGTGCGTGACCTGCCATTACCCCGCATTGCCTGCCACAGGCCGATCTGACCCCATGTCAGGTCCTCGATGCCAGAGCCTTCCCCGTCGAACGGGACCAGAATCGTTTCCGTCACGGACGCCTCCCGCGATCACCATTCCCCAACAATGAGGGGCCGCGCAATGATGGCACCATTTGATGGCATTGTCGGATAGTGCGGAAAGCCTGGGGTTGTTGTTTACTCTGTGATCGTCAGCCCTGGTCGGAGGGAGGTGCACCATGGTTGAGGTGAAGTGAACCTGAGCCGCTGGTGCGGCTGAAACGACTTGAGAAAAACCTACGTTCCCACCTGGCCGGCTGTGGAGGCGATTCTTACCATCTCCGCAGCCGGCGTGGTGAAACGATTCTGTTACCGAATTCGGTAACAAAAAGCGACTACGAACTAACCGTTCGAAGCGCGGACCAGCCATGCGCTGTGCCCCCGGCAGTTGACCCCCCAGGCACGCGAGTCGCCCTCCCCAGCGGTCGACTCGGCATCTCTGGTGGGCGACTCGTGTTCTCCGGTGGGCGACTCGCCACCCTCGGCGGTCGACTCGGCATCTCTGGTGGGCGACTCGTCTTCCCCTGCGGTCGACTCGACCTCCCGCGCGGGCGACTCGTGTTCTCCGGTGGGCGATCCGACATCCTGGATGTGCGACTCGACGTTTCATACAGGCGAGTCGCCACCCTCGGCGGCCGACTCGACCTCCCCTGCGGCCGACTCGACCTCCCCGCTGGGCGACTCGCCCTCTTTGGTGGGCGACCCGACATCCTGGGTGCGCGAGTCGGCGTTCCCGGCGGGCGTGTCGACCTTCCGCGCGGTCGAGTCGCGGGCCGCCATCACAAAGTTGGTCCCGGCCCGCCGCAGCGGTACCGGGACCAACTCGCCTTGCGTCTGGCGGGCCTGGACAGCGCTCCCCGATCGAATGCCGTCCGCCAGCAGCCCTTAGCCGGCTGCCAGCTCAGCGAGCAGTCGGTCGATGTCGAAGTGGGTGCTCTCGGCGCCTGCCGGAACCAGATCCAGGGTGGCCGCCAGGAACTCCTCGACGTCCTCCCGGTCCAGGCTGAAGATCGCACTGCCGCTGGGCGCGTAGATCTCCAGCACCAGCAGTTCGGGGTCCACGTCGTCCGGGCTGACCCGCAGGTCGCCTTCGCCGGTCGGCTCGGTCATCCCGTCGATCAGCAGGTCGCGGGCGAACACCCACTCCACCCAGCGGCCACGCTCGGTGGCGAAGGCGACGGTGAGCGCGTAGGGCTCCGACGAGTCGTAGGTCCAGCGGGTGGTGACCGGCGTCACCGCATCGCTGCCGGCTGCGGTGAGTAGGGCTGCGACCTGCTCGTGGTGAATTGTGGTCATTGCCTTGCCTCCTGTTCACGGTGTACGGACGGGAGACAGGCCAGGACAACTTCGATGATGCGAAACCGCTTCGTCTCGCCCGATCGAAGTAGTGAGCCACGGTCAGGCGACACCCAATTGGCGTACCTGACCGTGGCTCACTGGGCCGACAGTGCGTTCAGCCGGCCGAGGTGCGCGCCTCGGCGCTCGGCTGGCCCACCCTGCCGACTCGTTCTCGGTAGGCCCGAATGATGTCGCTGTACCGATATCCGCTCGCCTTGATGGTCCGGCGCTGGGTCGGATAGTCGACGTGCACCAGGCCGAATCGCTTGGCGTAGCCGTATGCCCACTCGAAGTTGTCGAGCAGCGACCACGCGAAGTAACCGGCCAGTGGCGCTCCGGACCTGGCCGCCCGCACGCCGGCCTCCAGGTGCTGTTCCAGGTACTCGATCCGCTCCTTGTCCTGCACCTGGCCGTCCGCCTCGATCTCGTCCGGCCACGCGGAGCCGTTCTCGGTCACGTAGATCCGAGGCACCTGGTACTCCTCGTGCACCCGCCGCAGCAGTTGCTCGAGGCCGTCCGCGTAGACCTCCCAGCCCATCGCGGTGAGTGTCCAGTCGGGCACGCTGATCAACCGGGCGCGCGGCGGCGGACCCTCGGGGTCGTCGGTGACGACCTGGCGGAAGTAGTAGTTCAGGCCGAAGTGGTCCATCGGCTGGGCGATCGTCTCGAGGTCGCCGGGGCGCACCGGCGGTTCGACGCCGTAGACCTCGATCATGTCTTCCGGGTAGCCGCGGCCGTGCAGCGGATCCAGCCACCACCTGTTGGTGTGGCCGTCGGCCCGCCGTGCCGCGGCCACGTCCTTCTCGTCCTGGCTGGCCGGCTCGCACGGGCTCAGGTTGAGCACCGGGCCGACCCGCACCGGCCCGGACGCGATGTTGCGCAGCGCCGACGCCGCCAGGCCGTGGCCGAGCAGCAGATGGTGGGACGCCGGTACCGCCTGCGTGATGTCCCGGACACCCGGCGCCATCGAGCCTTCGAGATGGCCGATCCACGCCGAGCACAGCGGTTCGTTCACGGTGAACCAGTCGGCCACCCGGTCGCCGAGCCGCGCGGCGATGACGGAGGCGAACTCGGCGAACGCGAACGCCGTGTCCCTGGACGGCCAGCCGCCCCTGTCCTGCAACGCCTGCGGCAGGTCCCAGTGGTACAGCGTCGCGAACGGCCGGATGCCGGCTTCCAGCAGCCCGTCGACCAAGCGGTCGTAGAAGTCCAGCCCTGCCTTGTTCACCCGGCGGGTGCCTTCCGGCAACACCCTCGGCCAGGCGATGGAGAAGCGGTACGCCTCGATGTTCAGCTCCCGCATCAGCCCGATGTCCTGGCGCCACCGGTGGTAGTGGTCGCACGCGATGTCGCCGGTGTCACCGTTGTCGATGGCGCCGGGAACTTGGCAGAATGTGTCCCAGATGGACGGAGCCCTGCCGTCTTCGGCCACCGCACCCTCGATCTGGTACGAGGATGTGGCAGCCCCCCAGACGAACTCCGTTCCCAGGTTCTCGTAGTTGTTCATGGTGCTCCCTCGGCACTCGTGGTGCGGCTGTGGTTAGGCGAACCGTGTCGACATGGCAGGGTGCGTTCAAGCCGTTGGGTGCCAACAGTGCGAGGCCAGCCGCCGCACGCGGGCTGACCTGGTGTTGTGGGAAGACCGCGCCGGCCCGCGCCGGTAAGTTACGGCTGGCTGGCAGGTTTCCTCAGTGTTACGCCGTGCTAAGTACTGTGCTCAGGACACTGGCCGCCCTGCACCGGCGACGTCCTCCGTTGGACGTCGGCCCGAAGCGGCCGTGATCTTTTCGGTGGTTTCGGGACCGTGCCCGGGTGTGGGTGACTGGTCACGATGTGGTCAACGTCCGGTGCGTCGGCTTCCGCGGCTCACCTCCGTCGGCCTGCCTTTCTCGATTCGGCTGTCCCTGCACACTTCCGGTTACGATCACGAGTTAATTCAGTCTTTAAATTATGATGTCCATTAGACTCGTGAGGCATGCTGTAGTCAAGACGGGCGGGGATGGGGATCCGATGGAGTCCAAGCGCACCACGGTCCGCGATCTGAGGCGGCACAACCGGTCGGCGCTGCTGTCCAAGCTGTTCTTCGACGGTCCGCTCAGCAGGCATGAGTTGAGCAGCCTTACCGGTTTGAGCGCTGCGACGGTCAGCAACGTCACAGGCGAGCTGATCGACGAACGACTCATCGTCGAGGCTGGTCTGATCGATTCGGACGGCGGCCGACCGAGGGTGCTGCTGCGGGTCGATCCGCACTACGGCCACGTCGTCGGCGTCGATGTCGGTGAAACCGGTGTGAAGGTCGAGTTGTTCGATCTCGCGATGACCGGCCTGGCCACGGTCGAACACCCGTTGCCGTCGGTGCGGCCCGATCCGGCAACGGTGGTCGCGCAGATAGCGTCCGGCCTGCGCGAGGTGATTCAGCAGGCCGGAGTGGACGAGAGCACGGTGGTCGGCGTCGGAATCGGCCTGCCGGGCACCGTGGAACAAGGCACCTCGGATGCGACGCCCGGCCACGACGACGGCGTACTGGTGCACGCACAGACCATCGGTTGGGATGCCGTGCCGCTGGGCAGGATGTTGCGGGACAGTGGCGTCACGCTGCCGTTGTTCTTCGACAACGGCGCCAAGACGCTCGGCCAGGCCGAGATGTGGTTCGGCGGCGGCAAGGGCGCCGGCCACGCGGTGATCGTGCTCATCGGGTCCGGCGTCGGTGCGGCGGTGGTCGCCGACGGCAGTACCTACCGCGGCGCCACCAGCAGCGCGGGGGAGTGGGGCCACACCGTGATCAGCTACGGCGGCCGGCCGTGCCGCTGCGGTTCGCACGGTTGCCTGGAGACTTACGTGGGTGCGGAAGGCATCCTGGATCGATACCGCCAGGCGCGTGGCGGCCGTGCGGTGTCCGGTGCGGACGAACAGTCCAGCCTGGAGGGTCTGCTCGCCGCGGCCGGCAGGTCGAAGACGGCGGCCAAGGTGTTGCACGACACAGCCGGCTACCTCGGCGCCGGTATCGCGAACCTGATCAACCTGTTCAACCCGGAGCGGATCGTGCTCGGCGGCTGGGCGGGACTCGCGCTCGGCGCCGTGCTGCTGGACGACATCCGGACGGCCGCGCAGGCGCACGCGCTGCGGCACACGTTCGGCCAGACCACGATCGAGTTGTGCCAACTCGGCCCGGACGCGGTGGCGTTCGGCGCGGCGACGTTGCCGGTGGCCGCCTTGTTGGCCAAGGGTGCCGATCCGAGGGAGACCGGCAAGCCGGCCAAGCAGGCCAGGGCATCCCGGTCCCGCAACGAACGCACCGACGCAGCCTGACTCTGCTGGCCGCGCCCATTTGTTGTGCCTGCCAACAAATTCTGGTACTGCTGGGTGACCACAACGGACCGGCGCGGCTCTGCCCCCGCCGGTCCGTTGTGGACGACGGAGCGTCGTCAGCCACGCACCCGCCGGATCGTGTCCCGGTACCACAACGCACTCTGCTTCGGTGTCCGCTCCTGCGTCTGATAGTCCACCCGCACGATGCCGAATCGCTTGTCGTAACCGTAGGACCACTCGAAGTTGTCCATCAGCGACCACGCGAAGTAGCCCCGCACGTCGGCACCCCGGTTCATCGCCTCGGCCACGGCCCGCAAATGTCCGGCCAGATAGTCGGTCCGGTTGTCGTCGGCCACGAAACCACCGTCATCGGCCTGGTCGTCGAATGCCGCACCGTTCTCGGTGATCACCAGCGGCAGCCCCGGATAGTCCCTGGACAGCCGGACCAACAACTCCGTGATGCCGCCGGGCACGATCTCCCAGCCCATCGCGGTCACCGGCTCACCGATCGGCACGGTCCGCGACACCGGCCTGCCGTCGTCGTCCACGGTCCGACCCTGCTCGTCGGTGCCCGAGTACCGGTGTGCCGAGTAGTAGTTCACGCCGAGCACGTCGATCGGCGTGGAAATGACAGCCAGGTCGCCGTCCTGCACGGGCAGCCGCACGCCCTGCGCCGCCAGGTCCTCGATCACGTCGGCCGGGTACTCGCCGCGCACCAGCGGGTCCAGGTAGAGCCGGATGCCGAGACCGTCCGCACGACGGGTGGCATCGCGGTCGACCTGCGCGTCGGTGGCCGGCTCGCCGTGGCCCATGTTCAGCGTGATGCCCAGATCGATCGGGCCGCGAGCAGCTGCCCTGATCCGCTGCGCAGCCAGGCCGTGGCCCAACAACAGGTGATGTGCAGCATGGATACCGGCCGCGAAGTCCTCGCGACCCGGGGCCTGCCGGCCGTAGGCGTAGCCGAGCATCGCCGAGCACCACGGCTCGTTCAGCGTCGTCCAGTTCCGCACCCTGTCCTGCAGCTTGTCGAACACCAGCATCGCGTAGTCGGCGAACCGGTACGCGGTGTCCCTGGCCGGCCAGCCGCCCGCGTCTTCCAACTCCTGCGGCAGGTCCCAGTGGTAGAGGGTGACCCACGGATCGATCCCGCGACCCAACAGCTCGTCCACCAGCCGCTCGTAGAAGCCGAGCCCGGCCGCGTTGGCGGCACCCCGGCCACCCGGCTGGACCCTGGGCCACGCCACCGAGAACCGGTAGGTGTCCACGCCGAGATCGTGGATCAGCGCCACGTCCTCGGGCATCCGGTGGTAGTGGTCGCACGCGACGTCACCGGTTTCCCCGTTGTGCACGGCGCCGGGTACGCGGCAGTAGGTGTCCCAGATCGACGCGGTGCGGCCGTCCTCGAACGCGGCGCCCTCGATCTGGTACGCCGATGTCGCCACACCCCAGCGGAACGAACTGGGCAGGCTGTCGATGAGGTCGATTCGTTCCCCGGCCGCAGGGTGGCCGGCGAGCGTGCCCGTTGTCGTATCCATGTAACTCCCCTGTGTTGTCGGTGACGGTCGGTCAGAGGACAGCTGCTTCTCTGGTGGGGTGCAGCCAGCAGGCCACGGTTCGGCCGGCCTGGTCCGGCGCGCCGGGCTCGCCGAGTACCGGCACCCGGCTCACGCACGGCTCGAACGAGTGCGGGCATCGGGGGTGGAAGGCGCAGCCGGTGGGCATCGCCCGTAGGTCCGGCGGTGAGCCGGGGATTCCGGTCAGTTCCCTGCGTGCTCCGCGCAGCGCGGGGAACGAGTGCAGCAGGCCGTCGCTGTACGGGTGCAGCGAGTCGCGGTACAGGGCGCCGGCAGGCGCCTCTTCCACGATCCGGCCGCCGTACATGATCGCGATCCGGTCGGAGAACTCGACCAGCAGCGACAGGTCGTGGGTGATGAACAGGACCGAGAACCCGAGCCGCTCGCGCAGCCCGATCAGCTGGCCGAGGATCTGCCGCTGCATCACCACGTCCAGCGCCGTCGTCGGCTCGTCCATGATGACGATCTTGGGTTCCAGCGCGAGCGCCATGCCGATCATCACGCGCTGCCGCATGCCGCCGGACAGTTGGTGCGGGTAGCTGTCCAGCCGGTCGGCCGAGATGCCGACCAGGCGCAGCAGTTCCGCGGCCCTGGCCCGCCTCGCGTGTTGGCTCATCCCCGGCTCGTGCGCCTTGAGCACGTCCAACAGCTGCGTTGACACCTTGTGCACCGGGTTGAGCGAGTTCATCGCACCCTGGAACACGATCGACGTCTCCGCCCACCGGAACTGACGCAACTGTGCCGGGGTGAGTTTCATGATGTCGACCGGCGGCTCGTTCTGCGAGTGGTAGATCACCGAGCCGCTGCGCACCACACCGGGTGGCGGCAACAGCCGGGTCAGGCCGTACGCCAGGGTCGACTTCCCACTGCCGCTCTCGCCCGCCAGGCCGAGGACCTCGCCATGGTGCAGCGTGAGGCTGACGTCGCTGACCGCGTGCACAGCCTGGTCGCCGAGGCCGTAGTCGACGTTGAGGTGCTTGATCTCCAGTACCGGCTGGTTGCTCACCGGGCCGCCTCCATCGCCTCGTGCGGGTTCGCCTCGTCGGCGGGTTCGTCCATGCCGAGCACCGGGGTGAACCCGACGCGCATCGCGACCTTGCGGCCGCTGGCGGTGCGGACCTTGCGGCCACCCATCTGTCGCAGCCTCGGGTTGACGAACTCGTCGATGCCGAAGTTGACCAGCGACAACGCAGTGCCCAACGCCGCGATGGCCAGGCCTGCGGGCACGAACCACCACCACGCGCCCTGCGCGAGTGCCTGCTGGCTCTGCGCCCAGAACAGGATCGTGCCCCAGTTCCACGTCGCCGTGTCGGAGACGCCGATGAACGCCAGCGTGATCTCCGAGAGCACGGCGAACACCACGGTGCCGATGAAGTTGGACGCGATGATCGCGGTCAGGTTGGGCAGGATCTCGAAGCCGATGATCCGCCAGGTCGACTCACCGGTGGCCCGAGCGGCCTCCACGTAGTCCCGGCGGCGCAGCGACAGGGTCTGCGCTCGTAGTACCCGCGCGCCCCAGGCCCACGATGTGCAGCCGATGACGATCGCCACCAGCAGGTCGCCGGCGTTCTGCACGGTGGACGTGATGATGATGATCAGCGGCAGCGCCGGGATGACCAGGAACACGTTGGACAGCGCGGAAAGCCCGTCGTCCGCGGCGCCACCGAGATAACCGGCGGTCACGCCGATCACCACAGCCAGGACGAGCGCCACCAGGCCGGCCACGAACCCGACGAACACCACGCTCCTGGTGCCGACCAGCACCTGGCTGAAGATGTCCCGGCCGAGGTGGTCGGTGCCGAACCAGTGCGCTGCCGACGGTCCCTTGACCAACTGGTCGCCGCGCGCGTCCGGGTCGTAGGGCGCGATCCACGGCCCGATGATCGCGATGACCACGAAGAAGCCGATCACGCACAGGCCGACCATGGCCTTCGCGTTGGTGACGAACCGGAACCGCCTGCGCCTGGCGGGTGCGTCGTCGGGCGGGACGGCCGGGCCGTCCGGCGTCAGCGTCGTGACGGTGGTAGCTGGGGTAGCCATCGCTCAGGCCTCCTTCCGGGTGCGCGGATCCAGCAGCAGGTAGGCCACGTCGGCCAGCAGGTTGGCCACCAGCACCGACAGCGTGATGACCAGGAAGATGCCCTGCATCAGCGGGTAGTCCTGGGCGCCGACGGCCTGGAACAGCTCGTAGCCGACGCCGGGATAGGAGAACACGATCTCCACCAGCAGCGTGCCGCCGACGATGAACCCGAGGGACAACGCGAAGCCGGACACGTTGGGCAGCAGCGCGTTGCGGGCCGCGTAGCTGAGCATCACCCGGCGCTCGGACAGGCCCTTGGCGTGTGCGACCGTGATGTAGTCCTCGGAGTTGACCGTGACCATCATGTTGCGCATGGACAGGATCCAGCCGCTCATCGAGGAGACCAGGATCGTGGCCGCCGGCAGCAGGCTGTGCTGGATCGCGCTGCCGATGAACCCGCCGGTGAAGCCGGGCACCACGCCGGGGTCGAAGCCACCGGAGGACGGGAAGAAGCTGCCCGGCCCGGCGAGCAGCGTGATCGCGATCAGGCCGAGCCAGAAGTAGGGCACCGACGAGAAGAACGTGGTGACCGGCAGCAGGCCGTCCGCCCACGAGCCGCGCCGCCACCCGGCCAGCACGCCGAGGCCGGTGCCGATCAGGAAGCTGATGACCGTGGTCAGGCCGACCAGCGCGATGGTCCACGGCAGGCTCTGCTTGAGGATCTCGGTCACCGGGGTCGGGAAGAACGTGAACGACAGCCCGAGGTCGCCGTGGAAGAGCTGGACCCAGTACTCGCCGTACTGCTGGAAGATGTTCTGGTTCTTGTTCAGTCCGAACAGGACCCGCAGCGACTGGATCGCCTGGGTGGACAGCTGGCCCTGGAACTTCGACACCAGCGCGAGCACCGGGTCGCCGGGGATCAGTCGGGGGATGAAGAAGTTGATGGTGATGGCGGCCCACGCCGTGAGGACGTAGAAGCCGATGCGCCGCAGCAGATATGTCATGTCAAGTCACCCCGCGCTGTCTCCCTGGCTCCCGCGTCCAGGCTGTAGAGCCAGCACGCTGCCCAGTGGCCGTCGCTGTCGCCGATCTCGAACCTGGGCGGCAGGTCGGTGGAGCAGCGCGGCATCACGTGCGGGCAGCGCGGGTGGAAGCGGCAGCCCGACGGCGGCAGGATCAGGCTCGGCGGCTCGCCACCGGACTCGTCCGCACTCGCGGCGCCCGCCTCACCGGTGATCCGGTCCGGGTCGGGCGCCGACTCGATCAGCAGCCTGGTGTACGGGTGTGCGGGATGCTGGGTGACGGTCTCGCTGTCGCCGCCCTCCACCATCCGCCCCGCGTACATGACCAGCGTGTCGTCGGCGAAGTAGCGGGCCGACGCGATGTCGTGGGTGATGTAGAGGATGGCCAGCCGGAGCCGGTCCTTCAGGTCCCGCAGCAGGTTCAGCACGCCGAGCCGGATCGACACGTCGAGCATCGAGACCGGCTCGTCGGCGAGCAGTGCTTCGGGGTTCGCGGCCAGCGCCCTGGCGATCGCCACCCGCTGCCGCTGGCCGCCGGACAGCTCGTGCGGGAACTTGGCCAGGTACTGCTCGGGTGGGTTGAGCTGCACCTTCCGCAGCAGGTCGTACAGTGCCGCGCGCAGATCGGCGTCGTTGCGGCCTGCCCTGCCGTGGATCCGCAGCGCCCTGGTCAGGTGGTAGCGGATGGTGTGGGTCGGGTTCAGCGAGGCGAACGGGTCCTGGAAGATCATCTGGACCTGTCGGCAGTACGCCCGGAACTTCCGACCGCCGCGCACCGTGATCGACTCGCCGTGCAGCCGGATGTCGCCCGCGGTGCGCGGGTAGAGCTGGGCGAGCAGGCGGGCCACCGTCGACTTGCCCGATCCCGACTCGCCGACCAGCGCCGTGACGTGGCCACGGCGCAGCACGATGTCCACGTCGTCCACCGCGTGCACGCTGCGGCTGGTACGCGACAGCACCTCGCGCCCACGCCTGCGGACCACGAAGTGCTTGGTGAGGCCTGCCGCCTCCAGTACGACTTCATCGGTCGCCGGGGGCGAAGAATTGGTATTCACGGTCATTGCCCGCGACTCCTGTCCTTGCTCGGATGCGTTGGCCGGCAAAGCTGGTGGCCGACCGGCGCGGAGCCCCGCCCGGACGGTGCGCGCCGTCCGGGCGGGGCAGTGTTCACTGCGCTGTCACCAGTCGTCCCTACGTCAGGACGTGGCCGGCTTCAGGTGCAACACGATGTCCAGCGCATTGGGCAGGGTCGGCTGCGCGGGAGCGTACTGGTTGTTCGGGCCGGGCCAGCCCACCCAGTGCTTGGTGCTGTACTCGCCACCGACGTTGGCCGCCGAGGTCGGCACCATCGGGTTCTGCGCCACCATGATCTGCTGCAGGGTGTTCATGGCCGCGGTGCGGGCGGCGTCGCTGGTCGCGTTGGCGTACTGCTTGAGCGCCGCGGTGGCCTGCGGGTCGTTGAACCGCCCGTAGTCACCGTTCACGCCACCGGTACCTACCGGCTTGTACAGCGAGCCGTCCATGATCGTCTGGTAGATGTCGTACGGGGTGGCGCCGTTGTTGGTCCAGTGCATCACCGCGTCGAACTGACCGGTGTCCACGTTCTTGGTCCAGGCGTCCTCGTTGGCCTTGTCGATCTTGGCGTTGATGCCGATCGCTGCCACGTTGTCCTTGATGATGGCCAGGTCGGTCTGGTAGTCGGACCAGCCTGCCGGGTCGGACAGGGTGAACGTGACGGGCTTGCCACTCGGGTCCATCAGCGTGTTGCCGTTGAACTTGTAGCCCGCTGCGAGGAGCACCTGCTTGGCGCCGGCCACATCCGGGGTCACGTTCTTGTTGGCGAACTGCGCCGAGATGAACGAGTTGCCGGCCGGGGTCGGGATGCCGGTGATGTTGGTGACCTCGGGGTAGAAGTAGCCGTCCTCACCCTGCTCGAAGATGTCATGGCGGTTGATGACCATGGCGATCGCCTTGCGCAGCGCGGGGTTGTTCAGCGGCGCCTTCGTGGTGTTGAACCACAGGCCGTGGTCGCCCAGCGTCGGCGGGAACCACAGCTGGTAGTGCGCCGGGTCCTTGCTGGTGTAGACAGCCTTCGCGTTCGGGATGAACACGAAGCTCCACTCGGCGGCACCGCTGACCAGCGCGGTGGTCTGCGCGTTGTTGTCGTTGTAGGACGTGTACCGCAGTTCCTTGACCTTCGGCAGCGCCTGCCAGTAGCTGCTGCGCTCGTCCAGTACCACCGTCTGCGACGTGAACGACTTCACCGTGTACGGGCCCGTGCCGACCGGGTTCTGGATGGTGTCCGTCGCCGGGTTGGCGATCTTCGACCACACGTGCTGCGGCACGATGAACGTCTGCGTCAGGATCTTGTACTGGTTCACGAACTGCG
>DASXYT010000410.1:0-17885 GCA_036502345.1 Pseudonocardiaceae bacterium
CCCTTGCTCGCTGCCGATCCCACGGCGAACAAGGTGTCCAGCAGTGATGGGGACGAAGGGCCGTCGGAGGACTTCACCTACGACTTCTGCCCCGACATGGCAAACCCGGCGTAGATGTCGGTCCTGATCCTCGCCGAGGACATCGACGCGACAGCCGATCAGGTCGTGTCCCGGACTCGATGATCACCCAGGACGCCGATGCCGTGCGCGCGTTCGCCGGCGGCGGCACGATGGTCACCAAATTGCTGGGTGCGAACACGATTGTGGAGGAAGACGTCCGCAAGGTCAGCTTCACTCGGCTGGTCAACGACGTCGACCTGGCCGATCTGAGGGGCATTGACGTCACCACTCACTTCTTCCAGCGGTGGGTGCCCAAGGCATACGAGGCGCGGATGATCGTCATCGGCGAGCACGTCACCACCGCGGCCATCCGCGCCGGCAGTGCCGAGGGCCACATCGACTGGCGTGCCGACTACGACGGCTCGTCCTACGAACTGGTCGACCCACCACCTGATGTTCTGACCGGTGTCCGCGACCTGATGTGCGCCCTGGATCTGCGCTATGCCGCGTTGGACTTCGTCATCAGGCCCGACGGGCAGTGGACCTTCCTGGAAATCAATGCCGGCGGCCAGTACGGCTGGATTGAGGACAAGACTGGTAGGCCCCTGACCGACCAACTCGCCGACCTGCTTGCCGAAGGCATCTCATGACAGAGCCCTGGGCCGATCGCGCACGACGCCTCGCCGGCCTTCTCGCTGCTCGCGGCGACCTGTCGGATGACGCTTGGCGGGCTGCGGTTGCCGCCGTGCCTCGGCATCTGCTGGTGCCTACCGCTTACCGGCAGGACACCACGACCGGCGCTTGGCAGCAGGTCGACACGATGTCACCCGGAGGGCTGGATCTGGTCTACTCGCCGGAAACTCTGATCACCGCGCTGGCGGACCGCGACGGCCATCAGGTGGCGGTGTCCTCCAGTACCAAACCTGACCTCATGCTGAGGATGCTCCAGACCCTCGACGTGCGCGACGGACACCGGGTGTTGGAGATCGGGACCGGCACCGGCTACAACGCGGCACTGCTGGCGCACCGGCTCGGCGAGACCAACGTCTTCAGCGTCGACATCGACGGCGATCTGGTCGAGGCCGCTCGGCGCCGACTGGCGAGCATCGGCTGTCACCCGACGCTGGTCGCTGTCGACGGCGTGGCCGGCCTCCCTGAGCACGCCCCCTACGACCGGATCATCGCCACCTGCTCCGTGCCGGCCGTGCCGTGGGCCTGGGCAGCGCAACTCGTCCCCGACGGGCGGATGCTGGTTGACACAAAGGTCAACGAAACGGCCGGGAACCTCGTCGACCTGCGGCGCCTGCCCGACCGCGTCGAGGGGCGGTTCACCGCCCGGTGGGCCACGTTCATGACCATGCGACACCACACGACCGCGGCGCCCTCAAACCAGGCGCGCGCCGGTGAGCCCGCCGAACGGGCCACCAAAGCCCCGCCGCAACCGTGGTGGAGTCATCGCGTGGTGTGGTTCCTCGCCCAGTTCTCGCTGCCGCAGGGGGTCGGGATCGGGATGCGCCTACAGCCCGACACCCGCGAACCCACCGCCGCCACCCTGTCCGCGCCCGACGGCTCCTGGGTCACCGTCGATCTGGCCGAGCACAACGGAACCCGACGGGTCACCGAGGGCGGGCCGACCGCGTTGTGGACCGCCGTCGAACGCGCCTACCACCTGTGGACGGCCCTCGGTGAGCCGGGCTGGCCCCGCTTCGGCGTCACCGCAACCCCCGACCGGCAGTGGGCCTGGCTGGACAACCCGGCTGGGCGACACACCTGGGCCATGACCAGGGCGTAGGAACGGTCACAGGCTCGGCACAGACCGGACACAACGAGCTCACAAGGTCGGCGGGCAGTCTGGCCGTTATGAGCGATTACCACCCGACAAGCCACCGGCGAGGGATCCGGCGATTGCTGTCGAACAAGAAAAGTGCGTGGATCGTGGGCGCCACCCTGATGGCCGCTGTGATCGGAGTTTCCGCCTGCGCCACGTCGTCACCCTCGGCGACAGCGACGTCTCCCTCCTCGACAGCGGCAGCGCACGCAGGCGGAGCCGCCGGCGGCGGATCCAACGCCCGGTCCGGGCCGGCCGCCGGAGGGTCGTCCGGCACGGTCGGCAGCGTGTCCACGACGGGCTTCACCCTGACGACGTCAGCCGGTCAGAAGGTGACCGTCAACGAGGCGTCCACCGCAAGTGCCGTCACAACAGGCGAATCCGTCCTCGTACTCGGGACGACCAACGGCACGACGATCACTGCCACGCAGGTCACCGTGCAACCGACCGGCGGCGTGACGTCCGCGGCGGCGGGAGTGGTCCCCTTCCAGCGCGGTGCGCCGACCACGTCGAAGCAGACCGGTCAGATCCCGGCGAACTACACCGAGGGGTCGGGGACGATCGTCAGCGGAACGACGGCGAACAAGGCGACGGAAGCCGCGCTGGCCGCCTACCCGGGTGGCGTGGTCGACCGGGTGGTGAAGCTGAGTAACGGCGAGTACGAGGTCCACTACATCGGTGTCAACTGGCCGCACCACATCTTCGTCAACCAGGACTTCACCGTCGCCGGCGCCGACTAGCTCGGACGGAGGCCTGCTGCCCCTGGACGCCTGCGATCAGGCGTCCAGGGCAGTCCACGGCTTTACCGGGCCTTCAGCGCCCGGACCAGGGACGGCACGTCCACCCGCAATGCCGGCCCGGTGGGGTTCTTCGAGTCACGCAGTTGATCCAGGGTGTGCCGGACCTCGACACAGTTCTGACCGTTCTGACTCCGAAGCGACTTCCGCCACGTGTCGCTGGACGTCATTTCCTCTCCAATCTGTTGTGAGCCACGTCAGCGAGGAACTTGGTCGACGTGGCCGGGCTCAGGACGACCGGCATGATCCTGTCCACGGCACGCTTGTAGGCATCGACATCGCTGCCCTCGTGGAGCATCAACATCGACCGGCGCGTCTCCATGAAGACTATCGAGCCCCGACTGCTCGGGTCGACCTCAAGCAGAGCGAACGGACCTTCCAGCGCTGGGTGCCAACCTCCGTGGTCGGGGATGATCCGGATCTCGATGTTCGGCCGCCCTGCCATCTCCAGTAGGTGTCTGGCCTGGGCGATGGTCACCTCTCGGCCGCCGATGTCGTTGTTGAGCACGTTCTGCCCGAGCAACACCAACAATCGCGCCGGTTTCGCTTTCTCGATGACATCCCGGCGGTCGATCCTCCCGGTGATGCGCGACGAGATCTCACCATTGGGCACCCCGCCTGCCGTCATGATGGCGTGAATGTAGTCACCGATCTGCAACAAGCCAGGCACCAACAACGGAGCCACTTCGACAATGCGGGTCGCGCTCTGCTCCCAGTCGACATAGGCCGCCATCTGCTGCCGCTGTTCCGGCAATGTGGTGGCCACCCACTGCGATTCGTCGGTGCCGTAGGCGAGGGTCATGATCTCCTCGTACCGTGCGCCGCCGATGCCCAGTGTGGTCAGGATCTGCGCGACCAGTTCCGGCTTCGGCGTCCGGTCACCGGTCTCCCACCGGGACACCACTCCCGAGTCGCGACTGATCGCCGATGCCAACTCGCGCAAGGGCATGCCCTTGTCCGTCCGAGCCTGTCGCAGCGCCCCGCCGAGCGCCCTCGCCTTCGGTGTCCTCGCCATCGTGTGCTCCGTTGTTGTCGGCCGGTAACAGCAAAGCGTCACCAGGTTGCTGTCATTGTCACCCGTTGCGCTGACGCAACAGGTTTGAAGTTGTTGCCCAATGCGCAAACACTGTGGAAAGGCGGCAGGGCAGCAACATAGCAGCAGCGGAGAACGGTCACTGATGATGCGACACGGAGCAGTGAACACACTCAGAAATGGGGCTCCGGCCCCGCCCGCGAGTTGTCTCGCGAACGGGGCCGGAGGCCTGTTACCGCCTAGATGTCAGCCAAGCGGCGGGAAGGAGTTGGCAACGAGCATGTTGAACTCGGCCGGGAAGAACTGACCCGCGGGCACGTCGAAGCCCGGGATCGAACCCGTCGAGTAGGTGCCGCCGTTGCCGTCGGTGTTGGTACTGGCCGGGTCGCAGTGCGGGTCACCGTGCGAGTGCGTCGCACTCGGGAAGTCACCGTCGGACTCACCCGGCGGCTTGATCCACACGTAGGCCAGGATGGGGCTGGAAGCGCCGAGCGGCTGGTCGGTCGGGCGTGCACCGATACCGGCACCGTTCTGGTTGCACCAGTCACCACGGAACGGACGCTTGTCGATCGCGTTCGCCTGTACGTAGGCCTGCGGGTTGGTCGGGGTGCTGTTCAGAGCGGTCGGCCGGTTCGGGCCGCCCCAACCGTTGCGCGATGTGTCGATCAGGAACTTCTTGGTGGCCGGGAAACCCGCGCCCACCAACGTGTTGAACATCTGGGTGTCGTAGCTCAACTCGTCGAACGTCGGGTTGAACTGGTAGAACAACGCCGAGTCGAGTTGCTGTCCGCCGACATTGAGGTTCGGGTTGGTCAGGAACGGCTCCTGCGTCGGGGTGTAGTTCGCCGTGTCGCTGATGAACCCGTCGATGCTGGCATAGCCGGCGGTGGTGCCCAGGACAACATGGTTGTACACGGCGGGAGTTGCCGTCATGTTGGCCGGCCAGCCCAGCCACGCGGAGTGCGCGATGTCCAGGTAGTTGTACACGTTGGGGATCGCGTGCAGCTTGTTCAACGCATACGTGATACCGGTTTCGTAGAACGGGGTCGACGTCGCGCAGTGCGGCATGCTCTGGTTGGTCACGACGTTCGGCAGCGAGTCGGGCTCGACGATGGCGACGATCCGAAGGTTGCTGTTGGCGTACTTCGGCAGGCTCAGGATCGAGGCGATCGGATCGATGTAGCTCGACTCGTAGGTGGTGAGACCGGCGGCGGTCGCCGGGATCTCACCGTTGGAGGCGAGTGCCGCGCAGTCACGACCGGGTAGGTCGTAGACCACGATCTCGACGGTCTCCGGGGAGGTCGTCTTGGCCAGCGCGTTGTCCAGCTGCGCTGCCAGGCCGGTCCGCCCGGTGGTGCCACCGCCCGCGATCGCGCCCATGGTGTCCAGCCAGATGGCGGTCTGGTTGTTGGCGACGGAGCGCTGAGCGGCCGTGGTGGCATTCGCGTTGACCTCAGCCACGTAGTCCGGGTTGAGGTACGGGGTCGCGCCGGTGAACGGGTCGGCCACGTGCGTACCGGGAGGCGGCGGCGCAGCGGTCGTCGTCGTGGGAGGCGGCGTGGCCACGGTCGTGGTGGGCGGCGGCGGTGCCACCGTCGTGGTGGTGGGCGGCGGCGGGGCCGCGGTGGTGGTCGTGGGCGGCGCGGTGGTCGTGCCTCCGTTGCACGCCACGCCGTTCAGGGTGAACGCCGTGGGGTTCGTGTTGCTACCCGACCAGGCGAAGTTGGAGCCGATGTCCACCAGGCCACCGGTGGCGATGGCGGCGTTCCAGCCGGCGTCGGTCACCTTGACGTTGGCGCCGGTCTGCGTCCAGGTGCCGTTCCAGCCACCGGTCGTGGTCTGGCCGTTGGCGAAGGTGAAGCCAAAGGTCCAACCGGTGATCGGCGTACCCAGGTTGGTGATCTGGATGTCCGCCCCGAAACCGGTGTTCCACTGGGTGGTGACGGTGTAGGTGACTGAACAGCCACTGGCCGCTGCACTCGCCTGCGTGCTGGCGACCGCGATCACCCCCGCCCCCATCAGGAGGGCACCGGCGACGGCCACACCCCGGCGTAAGCCGGGCCGCCCGTTGCCACGTAAGAAATTCAATTTCATGCGGTTCTCCTCACGACAGCGATGTCCAGAGGCCAAGTCGCCGCCGCACGCGGGGGTGACTCATGACCGGTCAAGAAGTTAGGTACCTGCGGGCTTGCTGTACAGAGACCGCCGACCCAACCGGCCTAGGCCAGCCGAAACCGCTGCAAAACCCTGAAAATTTCAGGAAAACGGCCGGTCAGCCATGATCGGCAGGGTGCCTACGTAAGCCGCCATCGCACGACCTGCCGCGAGTAGTGGCTCGGTGGAGCGCTGTCCGCGCGCGAGGACGAACGCGCCTTCCAACGCCGAGAGCACCGCGTACATCGCCGCGCGGGCATCGGTCGCGGACAGTCCCCTGGTTTCAAGGTATTCGGTGCCCTGGTCGATCCAGGACGCGATCACCTCGGCCGCGACCTCGCGCAGCGCCGGTTCGCTATCGGCGATTTCACCGGTGACCGTGCCGACCGGGCACATGTTGACCCAGCCGGTCTGCTCCATGTCCTCTGCCGCCGCCGCGAATGCCGCTTCGATCGCGGTGGCCAGGTCGTCGTGCCGGTCGAGCAGCAGCGGCAGCAACTGGATGTAGGCGGCGCCGGTCTCGCGGAGCGCCGCCGCCGCGACCTCCGCCTTGCCGCCCTTGAAGTGGTGATAGATCGACCCGGTCGGCGCGTCGGCTGCCTTGGCGAGTTGCTGGATGCCGGTGGCGGCGTAGCCCTGCACGCGGAGCAGTTCCGCCATCGCGCGCACGATCCGCTGGTCGGTCTTCACCTGAGTATGGTAGAACATTCATTCTAGAGCGATCGTTCTAGCGGAGGCGAACATGCACAGCATCGAGTTGCCGGCAGGCGTCATCGAGTACGACGAGGTGGGAGCCGGGCCGCCGGTGGTCCTGCTGCACGGGCTGTTGATGGACCACACCGTGTGGGACCGGGTGCTGCCACTGCTGCCACCGGGCAATCGGTACATCCGGCCGGTGCTGCCGTTGGGTGCGCACCGCCGGGCGATGAAACCCGGGACGGATCTGACGCTGGCCGGTCAGGTGCGACTGGTCGCCGACTTTCTCGCAGCGCTGGACCTGACTGACGTGACGCTCGTGCACAGCGACTGGGGCGGCGCGCTGTTCCTCACCGCACACGGCCTGGACCAGCGGGTCGGCCGGCAGGTGATCCTCCCGTGCGAGGCGTTCGACAACTTCCCGCCAGGACTGCCCGGCCGCATGGTCATGCTGGCGGTCCGGTTGCCCGGCGGCCTGCGCCTGGCTGCTCGGCAGTTGCGGATCGGCTGGTTGCGTCGGCTGCCTCCGCTGTTCGGGCAGATGGCACGGCGCCCACTGCCGGACGACCTCGTCCGACAGTGGACCGAACCGCTACTGCGTGACGACGGCGTGCTGCGGGACCTGCTCGCCTACTGCCGCACCAGGTTCGACAAGGCCGCGTTGATCCGGGACACCGAGGCACTGAGCCGGTTCCAGGGCGAGGCACTGGTGTTGTGGTCACCGGACAACCGCGTCATGCCGCCCGCGCACGGTCGCCGGTTGGCCGCACTGTTGCCGCACGGTCGGTACGCCGAGGTGCCCGGCGCGTACGTGCTGTCGATGCTGGACGAACCGGCCGCCGTGGCCCGTGAGATGACAGCGTTCCTCACGTGTTCTGCGGGAAACCCAGATTCACCCCGCCGTGCGACGGATCCAGCCAGCGGCTCGTGACCACTTTGCCCCTGGTGTAGAAGTGAATGCCCTCCGGGCCGTAGGCGTGCGAGTCGCCGAACAGTGAGTCCTTCCAGCCACCGAACGAGTAGTACGACACCGGCACCGGGATCGGCACGTTGACGCCGATCATGCCGACCTCGACCTCGTTCTGGAACCGTCGGGCCGCGCCGCCGTCGTTGGTGAAGATGGCGGTGCCGTTGCCGTACGGGTTGGCGTTGACCAGGTCCACGGCCTCGTCGTAGGTGGGCACCCGGACGACGGACAGCACTGGGCCGAAGATCTCGTCGGTGTACACGGACATGTCCGGCTTGACGTTGTCGAACAGCGTCGGGCCGAGCCAGAAACCGGCCTCGTCACCGTCCACCGGGTGGCCTCGGCCGTCGACCGCGAGCGTGGCGCCCTCGGCCACACCGGCGTCCAAATAGGACACCACCTTGTCCCGGTGGGCCGCGGTGACGAGCGGGCCCATGTCGCAGGACCGCCTGCCGTCGCCGACCTTCAGGCCGGTGATGCGGTCCCGAATGGCCGTGATCAGCGGGTCGGCGGTCGGGCCGACGGCGACCACGACGGAGACGGCCATGCACCGCTCCCCCGCCGAGCCGAACCCGGCATTGACGGCGGCGTCGGCTGCCAGGTCGATGTCCGCGTCGGGCAGGACCACCATGTGATTCTTCGCGCCGCCCAACGCCTGCACGCGCTTGCCGTTGCCGGTGCCCCGGCTGTAGACGTATTTGGCGATCGGCGTCGAGCCGACGAACGACACCGCCCGCACCTTCGGGTGATCCAGGATGCGGTCCACGGCCACCTTGTCACCGTGCACGACGTTGAACACACCGTCCGGCAGGCCGGCCTCGGCCCACAGCTCTGCGATGAAGTTGGCCGCCGACGGGTCCTTCTCGCTCGGCTTGAGGATGACCGCGTTGCCGCACGCGATGGCGTTGGGCGCGAACCACAACGGCACCATGGACGGGAAGTTGAACGGCGAGATGATGCCGACGACCCCGACCGGCTGGCGGATCGAGTACACGTCGACCTTGGTGGACGCGTTCTCGCTGAAGTCGCCCTTGAGCAACTGCGGGATGCCACAGGCGAACTCGACCGACTCCAGCCCCCGCTGCACCTCACCGGCCGCGTCGGAGAGCACCTTCCCGTGCTCGTTCGTGACGATCGCGGCCAGCTCGGGCTTGCGCTGGTTGAGCAGTTCGCGGAACGCGAACAGCACGTTCGCGCGCTTGGTCAGCGACGCGGACCGCCAGCTCTGCCATGCCGTCGCCGCTGCTGCCACGGCATGGTCCACGTCGGCCTCGGTGGCGAAGTCGACCTGTGCGGCGACCTGACCGGTGGCCGGGTCGTAGACCTTCCCGGTCCGCTCGGCGACGCCACTCCACGGCTTGCCGTCGATCCAGTGCGTGATGCGCTCGGTCATCGGGACAGCTCCTCATCGGTGACGGCGATGACCTCGGCCAGGATGCCAAGGGCCTCTTCGACCTCGTCCTCGGTCAGCGTCATCGGCGGCGCGAGGCGCAGCACGTTGCCGTGCAGGCCGCCCTTGCCGATCAGCAGGCCGCGTTCCTTCGTGGCCTCCATGGCCATGGTCGCCGCCTTCGGGCTGGGCTGCATGCCGCCCGGCGTGACCAGTTCGACGCCGATCATCAGGCCCTTGCCGCGCACGTCGCCGACAACGCCGTGGCCGTCGGCCGCGTCGCGCAGGCCGCCGATCAGCCGGTCGCCCATTTTCGCAGCGTTGGCCTGCAAGTCGTTGTCCAGCAAGTACTTCAGCGTCGCCTTGGCGCCCGCCGTGGACACAGGGTTGCCGCCGAACGTGGAGATCGAGTTGGCCGTGATGGCGTCCATCAGGTCACCTCGCGCGACCACGCCGCCGATGGCCAGACCGTTGCCGAGGCCCTTGGCGAACGTCATCGCGTCCGGCGTGACGCCGTGCGACTGGATACCCCAGAAGTGTTCGCCGGTGCGGCCCCAACCGGTCTGCACCTCGTCGGAGATCAGCAGGATGCCGTACTCGTCCAGCACTTCCTTGAAAGCGCGGAACAGGCCGTCCGGCGGCACGGCGAACCCGCCGACGCCCTGGATCGGCTCGGCGATCATGCAGGCGACGTCACCGGCCGTGGTGGTCTGGATCACGTCCCGCAGATCGGCGACGCATGCGGCGACGTAGTCCGCGTCGGACAGGTCACGGAACGGGCTGCGGTAGCGGTAGCCGCCCTGCACGAAGCTCACGTTCAGCGGGTGCAGCGAGGTGGCCGACCAGCCTCGGTTGCCGGTGATGGCGATCGTGCCGAAGCCGCGGCCGTGATAGGAGTTGCGCAGCGCGAGGACCTGGTTGCTGCGGCGGGCCTGGGTGGCCAGCATCAGCGCGGTCTCGTTGGCCTCGGTGCCGGAGTTGGTGAAGAAGACCTTGGCGTCCGGGATGCCGGACAGCTCGGCGATCTGCTCGGCCAGTTCGATCTGCTGGCGGATCAGGTACAGCGTCGAGGTGTGCAGCACGCCGGTGTCCAGTTGGGCCCGGATCGCGTCGCTGATCTCGGCGATGTCATAGCCGATGGCGTTGGTCAGGATGCCGGCGAAGAAGTCCAGGTAGGTGCGCCCTGCGGCGTCGGTGACCCGCCGGCCACTGGCGCCGACGATCTCGATGGGCTCGTCGTAGTAGAGGGCCAGCCAGTTCGGCAGCACCGCGCGGTGGCGGGCCAACAGGTCGTCCGTCATGGTCCGAGTGTGCAGTGCTTCGGCCGGCCCGGCCATGCACAACATGTATCTGAAAAGCCGGTTTTGCATTACGTTGTGTCAGGTGTACCCGACCGTGTCCGATGTGCTCGCGCTGCCGGTGGTGCGCAACGGCGGCCCGACACTCGTCGCTGGTGGGGCGGGCGCAGGCAACCGGGTGCGCTGGGTGCACGTGGCCGAGATCGCCGACATCGCCCACCTGTTGCAGGGCGGCGAGTTGGTGCTGACCACCGGGATCGCGCTGCCCGGTGACGGGCCCGCGTTGACCAGGTACGTGGACGAGTTGGCGGGCGTCGGCGCCGCTGGGCTGGTGGTCGAGTTGGTGCGCCGGTGGAGCCACGCGCTGCCGCCCGCACTGTTGGCCGCCGCGGATCGGCGGGCTCTGCCGCTGGTGACGCTGTCCGAGGAGACCCGGTTCGTGTCGGTCACCGAGGCGGTGATCGCGCTGATCAGGGACGCGCAACTGGCCGAGTTGCAGGCCGCCGAGCAGGTGCACGAGACGTTCACCGCGTTGACCGTGTCCGGTGCGGAACCGGCCGAGGTGCTGCGTGAGGTGGCGCGGAGCACACGGCTGCCGGTGGTGTTGGAGACCCTGTCGCACGACGTGCTGGCGTACGACTCGGCAGGCACCGATCCGACGGCGTTGTTGGCCGACTGGCGGAACCGGTCCCGTGCGGTCATCGTGCGGGAGCGGACCGGCTATCACCCGGCCAGCGGGTGGCTGGTCACGGTGGTCGGCGCGCGCGGCGACGACTGGGGCCGGCTGGTGCTGCTGAGCGACGAACCACCGCCGCACCCGCATGTGGTGGTCGTCGAGCGGGCGGCATCGGCGTTGGCCGTGCACCGGCTGCTGGCCAGGGATCGGGAGACGCTGGAGCGGCAGACGCACCGGACGCTGCTCACCGAGTTGCTGGCGCCGGGTGCCCTGCCTGCTGATCTGACCGCGAGGACGGCGGCGCTCGGCATCCCGCTCTCCGGTCGGACGCTGGTCGGCATCGCGGTCCGGCCGCGCACGGCACAGGCAGGTCCCACGCCGGCACTGGCGGCCCAGGAGTTGTTGCGCGACATCGCCGACGCGACAGCGCTGGCGGCCCGGCGGGCATCGGTGCCCGCGTTGGTCGGAGCGGTGGACGACACGAGTGTGCGGGCGCTGATCGCCGTCGACCGGGCGGACATCACGCCGGTGCTGGCGAAGTTGGCCGCCGGCATCCACAACGCGGTGGCGCCCAACCCGCGTGCGGTGCCGGTGGTGGTGGCCGTGGGCACGACGGTGGGTGCGGTGGTGGACGCGCGACGCACGCTGGCCGAGGCGGCCCACGTGGCCCAGGCGGCGCTGCGCGGCAACGACCAGCGCCCGTACCACCGGCTGGACGACGTACGACTGCGTGGCCTGCTGCACCTGCTGCGCGAGGACGAGCGCTTGACGGCGTTCGCGGAACGGGAACTGGGCCCGCTGCTGGCCAGGGACGACAGAACCGGCAACCGCTTGGTCGACGCGCTGCGACACTACTGCGAGCAGGGCGGCAACAAATCCGCTGCCGCCGCTGCCGCACACCTGTCCAGAACCGCGTACTACCAACAATTGGCACGAATCGAACAAATTCTCGGCGTATCGCTGGAAGACCCGGAGTCAATGCTGTCGCTCTATGTAGCGCTGCTGGCCGTCGACCTGGCTAGCTGACGAAGACGCGCAGGTGCCAGGTGCCGTCGCTCGGCGGGTGCACCGGTGTCACCACAACGCACACATAGGCGCTCCAACTGCCGTTGTGCAGGCCCACCTCACCGGCGATGGTGCACCCGGAACTGTCCACGGTCGGCCCGGCGTACAGCTTGCTACTGGTCACCCAGATGTTCGGCGACACAACGGCATTGGCCGGCACGGCGAGCCCGGCGCTGACGCCGCCAGCCAGCACCGCCAGGACCGCCGCTTTCGTCAATCCAGAAATCTTCGACATGTCTCCCCTATCCCGCACCTGCTGATGAAGGAGACTTTTCGCCGCCCGACGGACGACGGTCAACGAGTTTCGACCAGGATCGAATGTCAACCGCGGTACCGTCGTGCACCGCTGCGACTCGCTCTGGAACGCCTGCTCGTACTGGGCGGCACGCGGTACACGGCCAACTCCGGCGCCGACGGCTTGCCGGCCGCGTCGTGGCCGGCCACGTTGAGCGCCAGCGCGTGCGCACGATTGTCGGACAGGCCAGGGTCGTCACCCACCAGCAGCAGGTTGGCCACCTGGGCATCCATGCTGCTCAGCGCCACGTAGAGATCAGCGGCGGCCGTGACCGTCTTGGCGTGCTCACCACGTCGGCGAGCTATCCAGGCCCGGACACGGCATCATTCAAGATCAGCACAACCGCACCCGAACAGCCGATGACGGCCTGGGCTGGTCATCGAACCTTAACTGACAGTGTGTTCGCGTTCGCCCGCAACGGTGGACACAATGGCACTGCCGCCGTACCGCTCGTACGCTCGACCATTCCCGGATCCGGAATCGAGGGAGACAGCAGTGGCAGAGATCGTCAGGGCAGGCCTCGTCCAGGCGAAGTGGACAGGGGACAAGGAGTCGATGATCGAGGCAGCGGTGCACGCTGTCAGCACCGCCGCCTCCGCGGGCGCCCAGGTGGTGTGCCTGCAGGAGCTGTTCTACGGACCGTACTTCTGCCAGGTGCAGGACGCGGACTACTACTCCTACACCGAGTCGATCCCGGACGGGCCGACGACGAAGCTGATGTGCGAGCTGGCCAAGCAGCACGGCATCGTGCTGATCGTGCCGATCTACGAGCAGGAACAGCCGGGCGTCTACTACAACACCGCCGCCGTGATCGACGCCGACGGCCGCTACCTCGGCAAGCACCGCAAGAACCACATTCCGCAGGTCAAGGGCTTCTGGGAGAAGTTCTACTTCCGGCCCGGCAACCTCGGCTACCCGATCTTCGACACGGCCGTCGGCCGGATCGGCGTGTACATCTGCTACGAGCGGCACTTCCCGGAGGGCTGGCGTGCGCTGGGCCTGGCCGGTGCCCGGATCGTGTTCAACCCGTCGGCGACCAGCAGGGGCCTGTCGTCCTACCTGTGGCGGCTCGAACAGCCAGCCGCTGCCGTCGCCAACGAGTACTTCGTCGGCGCGCTCAACCGGGTCGGCATCGAACCGTTGGGCGACAACGACTTCTACGGTGGCTCCTACTTCGTGGACCCGCGTGGCCAGTTGATCGGCGAGGCCGCTTCGGACACCGAGGACGAGGTCGTCGTGCGCGACCTGGACATGGGCACCCTGGCCGAGGTGCGCGACCTGTGGGCGTTCTACCGCGACCGCAGGCCGGAGACCTACACGTCACTGGTACAGGGCTGAGCGCGCGATGAGCATCCTGATCAGCGGCGGCACGGTCGTCACGTCGACCGGGACGGTCGAGGCTGACGTACTGGTGGACGGCGAACGGGTCACGGCACTGCTGGCCCGGGACAGCACCGTTCCGGTCACGGCGGACCGGATGATCGACGCCAGCGGCAGATACGTGCTGCCCGGTGGCATCGACGCGCACACCCACATGGAGATGCCGTTCGGCGGCACCCACTCGGTGGACACGTTCGAGACCGGCACCCGGGCGGCGGCCTGGGGCGGCACCACGACGATCATCGACTTCGCAGTGCAGGCGAAGGGCACCTCCTTGCTGTCCACACTGGACAAGTGGCACGCCAAGGCGGACGGCAACTGCGCCATCGACTACGGCTTCCACATGATCGTCTCGGACGTCAACGACTCCAGCCTCAAGGAGATGGAGTCCTGCATCGACGCCGGCGTGAACAGCTTCAAGATGTTCATGGCCTACCCCGGTGTCTTCTACGCGACCGACGGCGAGATCCTGCGCGCCATGCAGCAGGCGCAGCGCACCGGCGCCACGGTGATGATGCACGCGGAGAACGGCATCGCCATCGACCAACTGGTGGCGCAGGCGATCGCAGCCGGCCGGACCGAACCGGTGCAGCACGGGCTGACCCGGCCACCTGAGTTGGAGGCTGAGGCGACATCGCGGGCGATCGCGCTGGCCAAGGTCACCGGCGCTCCGCTCTACATCGTGCACCTGTCCGCCGAGCAGGCGCTGGCGGCGGTCACCGAGGCGCGGGACACCGGACAGAACGTGTTCGCCGAGACGTGCCCGCAGTATCTGTGGCTGTCCCTTGAGGACCTGGCAAGGCCGGATTTCGAGGGCTCGAAGTTCGTCGCGTCTCCCCCGCTGCGGCCCAAGGAGCACCAGGCCTCGCTGTGGCGCGGGTTGCGCACGAACGACCTGTCCGTGGTGTCCACCGACCACTGCCCGTTCTGCTTCAAGGACCAGAAGGAACTCGGCCGGGACGACTTCTCCAAGATCCCGAACGGCATTCCCGGCGTCGAGCACCGGATGGACCTGCTGCACCAGGGCGTCGCGGCGGGCGAGTTGTCGCTGACCCGATGGGTGGACGTCGCCTCGACGACGCCTGCCAGGATGTTCGGGCTCTACCCGCGCAAGGGCGTCATCCAGCCCGGCTCGGACGCCGACATCGTGATCTACGACCCGACGGCCACCCAGACCCTCTCTGTCGACACCCACCACATGAACGTGGACTACTCGGCGTACGAGGGCATGCGGGTGACCGGCCGGGTGGAGACCGTGCTGTCCAGAGGCCGGGTGATCATCGAGGGCGGCGAGTACCACGGCAGCACCGGCCACGGGCAGTTCCTGACCAGGGAACTGTCGCAGTACCTGAACTGAGGGGAATCACCATGGACTTCGGCATCGTTCTGCAGACCGACCCGCCGGCCAGCGCGGTGGTGGAGACCATGCGCGCGGCCGAGGGCCACGGGTTCACGCACGGCTGGACGTTCGACTCGCACGTGCTGTGGCAGGAGCCGTTCGTCATCTACTCGCAGATCCTCGCGGCCACCTCCCGGATGGTGGTCGGGCCGATGGTGACCAATCCGAGCACCAGGGACTGGTCGGTCATCGCGTCGCTGTTCGCCACGCTGAACGACATGTACGGCAACCGGACCGTGTGTGGGATCGGGCGTGGCGACTCGGCGCGACGGGTGATCGGGCAGCCGCCTGCGACCCTGGCCACGCTCAGCGAGGCGATGCGGGTGATCAAGGGCCTCGCCGAGGGCAGGGAGGTCGAGCACCACGGAACACCGGTGCGGATCCCGTGGGTGCGCGACGGCAAGCTGGAAATGTGGATGGCGGCCTACGGGCCGAAGGCGCTGAAACTGGTCGGCGAGCAGGCCGACGGCTTCATCCTGCAGACCGCGGACCCGGACATCGCCAGGTGGACCATTGGCGCTGTCCGGGACGCGGCCGTCGCGGCCGGCCGGTCCGCGGACGCGGTGACGATGTGCGTCGCCGCGCCCGCCTACGTCGGCACCGACCTGGCGCACCAGCGGAACCAGTTGCGCTGGTTCGGCGGGATGGTCGGCAACCACGTGGCCGATCTGGTGGCCCGGTACGGCACGTCGGGGCCGGTGCCGAAGGCGCTGACCGAGTACATCGAGGGCAGGCAGGGCTACGACTACAGCCACCACGGGCGGGCCGGGAACCCGTCCACCGACTTCGTGCCGGACGCCATCGTGGACCGGTTCTGCCTCGTCGGCCCCGAGTCGGCGCACGTGGACCGGTTGCGGGAACTGGCCGAACTGGGTGTGTCCCAGTTCGCCCTGTACCTGATGCACGACCAGCAGGAGAAGACCATGAAGGCCTACGGCAACGATGTGATCCCGGCGTTGGCTTGACCTTCGAGTCGGGTCGAAGGCTTACCGTCGACGGCGTGAGGATCTCCGAGTTGGCCGGGCGCAGCGGCGTCCCGGCCACGACGCTGCGGTTCTACGAACAGGCGGGTCTGCTGCCGGCTGAGCGGTCGCCTGCCGGCTATCGGCGCTATGACGAGAGCGATGTGCGACGGCTGGCGTTCATCTCGTCCGGCAAGAGCCTCGGGCTGCCACTGGCCGAGATCCGGGACCTGCTCGCGGTCTCCGACCAGTGCTCGACGGTCCGCGAGCGGTTGCGGCCGCTGGTGGCAGCACGCATCGCGGACGCCGACCGGCAGGCGGCCGAGTTGTCGGCGTTCGCCGCCCAACTGGCCAAGGTCCTGGACCGGCTGGCCGAGGAGTCGCCGGAGGGTGGCTGTGGGCCGGACTGCGGCTGCCTGGCGTCCACGGCCGACCCGGGGGTGATGTGCACCCTGTCCGACACCGACCGGGACGCCCGAGGCGAGGACTGGCGGGCGTTGCTGGCCACGGTCACCGCCCGCGAGCCGATTCCGGGCGGCCTGCGGCTGACCTGGGTCGCCGACTCGGAACTTGCCGCCAACGTGGCCCGGTTGGCGGCCGAGGAACAGGGTTGCTGCGCGTTCTTCGACTTCAGCCTGCACCTGAACCCGAGCGCGCTGGTGCTCGACGTGCGCGCTCCGGCCGCAGCCGCCGACCTGGTCGTTTCACTGTTCGGAGCGCAGGCCTGAACACACTGGAACGGCACCAGGTCACGGTCTACCTTGGCGCGCTGGTGGCCGGCGGTGTGGTCGGCTGGGTGACACCCGGGACCGGTTTGGAGCACGTGATCCGGCCGGTGCTCGGCGCGCTGCTGTACGTCACGTTTCTCCAGGTGCCGGCGAAGGAACTGCTGCGCTCGCTCAGGGACGGCCGGTTCCTGGCCGCCGCGCTGGTGGTCAACTTCGTGCTGGTGCCGCTCGTGGTCGCGGCCATGTTCACGTTCCTGCCGGCCGACCAGGCGGTTCGGCTTGGTGTGCTGCTGGTGCTGCTGTGTCCCTGCGTCGACTACGTGATCGTGTTCAGCGGTCTGGCCGGTGGCGACAGCGGGCGACTGCTGGCCGCGACCCCGCTGCTGCTGATCGCGCAGATGCTGCTGCTACCGCTGTATCTGGTGCTGTTCCTGGGATCCGGCATCGCCGACGTGGTCGCGGTCGGCCCGTTCGTGACGGCGTTCCTGACGTTGATCGTGCTGCCGCTGGCGCTGGCGTGGGCCACCCAGACGTGGGCTCCTCGGCTCAAGGACCCGGTGAGCACGACGATGGTGCCGCTGATGGCCGTCACACTGTTCGCCGTCGTCGCGTCCCAGGTGCCCACGCTGCACCACGATCTCGCGGACGTGCTCGGCGTTGTGCCGTTCTATGCCGGCTTCCTCGTCGTGATGGCGTTCGTCGGGCTCGCCGTCGCGAAGGTGTTCCGGCTGGATACACCCGCCGGGCGGGCGATCGTGTTCACCGGGGCCACCCGCAACTCGCTCGTCGTGCTCCCGCTCGCCCTGGCGCTACCGGTGAACCCGGTCGTCGTCGTGACCCAGACGCTGGTCGAGGTGATCGGCATGGTGATCTACGTGCGCGTGGTCCCCCGGTTGCTGCCCTGACCGGCTACTGGCCCCGCTGGCCGTCGATCGACTCGCGCAGCAGGTCCAGGTGGCCGCAGTGCCGTGCCGTCTCCTCGATCATGTGCGCCAACGCGTACCGCAGCCGGAACGACATGTCCGGCCCACGGGCCGCGTCGTCCAGCCCGGCGGCCGCAACGACCTGGCGGGACCGCTCACACTCCACCTGGTACTCCGCGACCAACCCGGCGAGCGTCTCCCCGGCCGCCAGGTGGAACCCGCCGTCCCGCTCGC
>DASXYT010000411.1:0-17595 GCA_036502345.1 Pseudonocardiaceae bacterium
CCGACAACGGCACCGGCGCTGCCGCTGTCCGCGATGGCGACTACCGGGCTCGCGACGGCGAACCCGGGTGACTGCGTGCCCGCGATGGGATGCGACCACAGGAACCGACCGGTGCGCAGGTCCAGGGCGTCCAGTTCGGCCGCGATCGGGGCGACCATCGCGGGCGGGGTGCCCACGTCGTGGCCGACGACCGCGAACACGGTGGAGTCGGCGACCAGGAACCTCAGCGCTGCGGTCTCTCGCGTGTTCTTCCAGGTCCAGCGCAGGTCACCGGTGTGCGCGTCGAACTCCTGGATGCCGCCGTTCGTCATGGCCACCACGACACCGCCGACGATCACCGGATCGGCGCCGATCGGGGCCTGCCAGGCCACGTGGTTCGGTGTGGCTGGCGCGCTCGCCGCGACCGGCGGCGGCAGCGGCCCCGCCGTCGCCGTCGTCGTGGGAGTCACCGCGCCGCACGCCACCGTCGACCCGACGAGCGCCAGCCCGCCGATCAGCCCGGCCAGCCGTGACCGGCCGAGGATTCCGCCCGCCATGCACGCAAGACGTTGCCAGCGTGGCAACAGGTTGCAGCTAGCCGTACAGCTTCGATGCGTAGCCGGGGCCGTAGTAGCGCTCCACGTCGGCCAGGCTCTCGTCCTGCCGTTCCACCGCGTGCGCGATCACCGGCCTGGACGGCACCGCCTCCGGCTGCCACGACTCCGGCTGCCACAGGCCGGACCGCAGGAACGCCTTGGAGCAGTGGTAGAAGACCTCTTCGACGTCCACCACCATGGCCAGCGGCGGCCGGTGGCCCTTGACGATCAACTGGTCGAAGAACGGCGCGTCCCGCACCAGCCGTGCCCGGCCGTTGATGCGCAGCGTGTCCTCGCGGCCGGGCACGAGGTAGATCAGGCCGACGTGCGGGTTGCTCAGCACGTTGCGGAAGCCGTCCACCCGCCGGTTGCCCGGCCGGTCGGGCACCACAACCGTGGTGTCGTTCAGTATCAGCGTGAACCCGCACGGATCGCCCTTCGGCGAGACGTCGCACGTGCCGTCCTGCGCTGCGGTGGCGACCAGGCAGAACGGGGACGCGGCCAGCCAGGCCCGGTCCACGTCGTGCAATGACTTGCGTGCCTTGTTCGCCACCCTGGGAACCGGCTCGCCGACCAGTTCGGTCAGCTCTCCGAGCGTGGTGATCTCGATGAGGTCCGCGGTGTCCGACATGACGCCCTCTCCTGAGTTTCAGTCGTAACTGAAGCTATTGTGATAATAAGTTCAAACGGCAGGCGGTCGACTTTCGAACGGCGTCGACAGCACGACCGTGGTCCGCGTCGACACGTTGGCCGCCTCCCTGATCTGCCGCAGCAGGTCCTCCAACGCGAGCGGGCTGGCCACCCTGACCAGCAGGATGTACGACTCGTCGCCGGCCACCGAGTAGCACGACTCGATCTGGGACAGGTGCTGCAGCCGGTTCGGGTAGTCGTCCGGCGCGGCCGGATCGATCGGGGTCAGCGAGATCAACGCGGTCAACGGCAGGTTCAACTGATCAAGGTCCAGCCGCGCGGTGTACCCCCTGACCGCGCCCCGCTGCTCCAGCCTGCGCACCCGCTGGTGCACCGCCGACACACTCAGCCCCACCCGGTCGGCCAGTTCGGTCAGCGTGCAGCGCCCGTCCCGCACGAGTTCGCGCAGGATGGCCCTGTCGATCACCTCGAGCGGGCCGATCGGGCGTACCGACGCCGTATTGACCGGTTCGCTCACAACGCGACCAGGTCGTGCGGCTGGTTGTTCAGCGATGCGACACCGTGGTCGGTCACCACCACGATGTCCTCGATCCGGGCGCCCCAGCGACCCGGCAGGTAGATGCCCGGCTCGACGCTGAACGCCATCCCCGGCGCCAGGGCCACGCTGTTGCCCGCCACGATGTACGGGTCCTCGTGCACGTCAAGGCCGATGCCGTGGCCGGTCCGGTGGATGAAGTAGTCACCGAAGCCGGCGTCCGCGATGATCTGCCGGGCGGTCGCGTCCACCGTCTCAGCGGTTACGCCGGGCCGCACGATGTCCACGGCGGCCTGCTGCGCCCGCTGCAACACCGTGTACGTGGCCAGCACGTCCGGTTCGCTCGGCTCGCCGAGTACGTAGGTCCTGGTCGAGTCGGAGTTGTAGCCCTCCGGCACCGGGCCGCCGATGTCGACGACCACGACGTCACCCTGCTGGATGACCCGGTCGGACACCTCGTGGTGCGGGCTGGCGCCGTTCGGGCCGGACCCGACGATCACGAAGTCGGCGACGTCGTGTCCCTCGGCCACGATCGCGTCGGCGATGTCCGCTGCGACCTGGGCTTCTGTGCGGCCCACCTGGAGCCACGCACCCATGTTCGCGTGCACCCGGTCGATCGCCTCGCCCGCCTTGCGCAGCGCGGCCAGTTCGGCGTCGTCCTTGACCATCCGCAACTCACGCAGCACCGGCCCGGCCAGCACCTGCTCCGCGTCCGGCGCCTCGTGCCGCAGGCCGAGTACGTGCAGCGCGGGCATCATGTCGGACACGGCGACCCTGGCCGCGCCGCCGAGCGGACCGAGCGCGAGCCGGAACGGATCTTCGCCATCCACCCAGGTCGCGACGGAAATGCCGAGATCGTTCGTGGGCACGTGGTCGTAGCCGGGCCGCTCCAGCGCCGGCACGACCAGCGTCGGATCGGCCGCCGAGCCGGCCGCCGGGAGCACCAGACACGTCAACCGCTCGAACGACCGACCACCGACACCGAGCAGGTAGCGCAGGTCGGAACCTGGCGACACGAGCAGTGCGTCCACACCGGCGGCGGCGGCCGCCTGACGGGCCCTGGCCAGCCTGGCCAGCAGAGATCGGGTGTCCGGTCCATGGGTTGACATGGCGCGAGCCTATCGCCGCGCGATCCGTACGCGCGCGCGGTTACTCTCGCCCCCGTGAGTGCTCCCCTCGTGCTGCTGGACTCGGCCAGCCTGTACTTCCGCTCGTACTACGCCCTGCCGGAGTCGATGACCGCGCCGGACGGCACGCCCGTCAACGCGGTGCGCGGCTTCACCGACACGGTGGCCAGGATCATCGGCGACAGGCACCCCAGCCGGCTGGTGGCCTGTCTGGACGCCGACTGGCGGCCGGCCTTCCGGGTCGAACTGCTGCCCAGCTACAAGGCGCACCGGGTGGCCGACGAGACCGTCAACGCCGAGGAGGTGCCGGACACGCTCGGTCCGCAGGTGCCGGTCATCCTCGAAGTGCTGGCCGCGGCGGGCCTGGCCACCGGCGAGGCGGCCGGCTACGAGGCCGACGACGTGATCGGCACGCTGGCCGCCATCGAGACCACCGACCCGGTCGAGGTCGTCACCGGTGACCGCGACCTGTTCCAGGTGGTCAGGGAGGTGCCGACGCCGGCCAGGGTGATCTACGTCGGCAAGGGCTGGGCCAGGGCGGAGGTCCTCGGGCCCGTCGAGTTGGCGGAGCGCTACGGCCTGCCCGTCGCCGACGCGGGCCCCGGCTACGCGGACATGGCGCTGCTGCGCGGCGACCCGTCCGACGGGCTGCCCGGGGTGACCGGCATCGGCGAGAAGACGGCGGCGAAGCTGATCACCGAGTTCGGCTCGCTGCACGGCCTGCTCAGCGCGGCCCGCGACGGCAAGGTGCCGACCAAGATCACCGCGCGGTTGGTGGACGCGGCCGACTACCTGGCAGTCGCGCCGACCGTGGTGCGGGTGGCGACCGACGCGGAGATCGTCATGTCCGGCCCGGACGCGGTGCCCGACAGTCCCGCCGACCCGGACCGGCTGGCCGAGTTGGGCAAGCGGTGGGGCATCGAGTCGTCGGTGCAGCGACTGGTCGACGCGATGGCGGCTAACGCTCGTTGAGCCGTTCAGCGAGGATCTGGCCGGGCCAACCGTCCACATCGAACTTCTCGGTCGGTGTGAACCCGGCGCCGACGTAGTAGCGCACGAGTTTGCCGTCGGCGCCAGCGAAGCAGTCCACCCGCAGGAGTGTGCTGCCCGCGGCCCGGGCCAGGGTCCGCGCGTGGTCCAGCAGGGCCGTGCCGATCCCCTCGCCTTTGTGCTGCCGCGAGGTCACCAGCAGGTGCACGTAGGTCTCGGGCTCGTCGACGGCAGGCACGTAGGCGGGCGGCTCCTCACCGACCACCAGGACGCCGACGGGCTCGCCCTCCGACTCGGCGACCCATCCCCCACGGCCGGACAGCATCGCTGTGAACCTGGGCGCCGACGCAGGTCTGGCCGACCACGGCTGGTCACCCCACTGCGCCGTCCTGCCCCGCACGACCAACCACTCGACGGCACCGTCCAGCAGACCGAGGACCACGGGCAGATCGGCGACGCTTGCCGGTCGGAAATGCGTCACGGCGCCGTCAGCACGACTGGGCCGTCCTCGGTGACGGCGATGGTGTGCTCGACGTGCGCGGCTCTGGTGCCGTCGACGCTGCGCAGGGTCCAGCCGTCCGCGTCGGTCCGGTACTCGTCCCGGCCGCCGATGATGAACATCGGCTCGATGGCGATCACCATGCCCGGCCGCAGCCCGATGCCCTGGCCCGGCGCGCCCTCGTTGGGCACGTGCGGCTGCTCGTGCATCGCCCTGCCGACGCCGTGGCCACCGTGGCCGGCCAGGATGCCGTAGCCCGCCGCCCTGGCGATCGGCCCGACGGCGTTGCCGATGTCGCCGATCCGGTTGCCCGGCACGCACGCGGCGATACCGGCCGCCAGAGCGCGCTCGGTGGCGGCGATCAGGTCGGCGTCCCCGTCGACGGGCGTGCCGACGGTGAAGCTGATCGCCGAGTCGCCGCACCAGCCATCCAGGTGCGCGCCGCAGTCGATGCTCACCAGGTCCCCGTCCCGCAACCGGTAGTCCGTCGGTATTCCGTGCACGATCGCGTCGTTCACGCTGGCGCAGATGACCGCAGGGTAGGGCGTCGCCGCGAAGTGCGGCAGGTAGTCCAGGAACGACGGCACGGCACCGGCATCAGCGATCACACCCGCCGCGACCACGTCCAGCTCGCGGAGGGACACCCCGACCACGGTGGCCGCCCGCACCTCGGCGAGCGCCCTGGCCACCACCCGGCCTGCGGCGCGGAGGGCGGTGACCTCCTTCGGGGACTTCAGTTCGATCACGACTCACTCCAGCACCGGTTCCCAATAACTATACCGGCGGTATTACTATCACATCATGGTGCGAGTGCCACTGACCATGGCGGAGCGGGAACGCGGCGAGCGCCTCGGCCACCTGCTGCGTGCCGCGCGCGGTGACCGCAGCATGGTGGATGTCGCGATCCACGCCGGCATCTCCACCGAGACCCTGCGCAAGATCGAGACCGGCCGCATCCCCACGCCTGCCTTCTTCACGGTCGCGGCACTGGCCGGGGCCCTCGAACTGGACCTCGAACTGCTGGCCGAGACGGTGTGCGGTGACGATCAACAGGCTGACACTCAGAAGAACGTGCCGCACCAGGGGGAACCCGCCACCGCGAACAGCCGGTCCGCCACCCGCAGCGCGTCCGCCTTCGCAACGCCGACCCGCCCGACGCTGGCCAGCACCGACGGCACCACGTCGCCGAGGTAGAGCTCGCCGAGCACGTCGACGTCCATCGTGAGTTCGGCGGGCTCGGTCACCGGCCGGGCCGGGCCGTCGCCGATCAGGTAGTGACCGGAGTTGGCCGGCAGCAACGTGTCGTGCACCTCGATCACCACCGAACCGACATCGGCCGCCAGTTCGCCGAACGTCCTGGCGGCCAGCGCGGCCGGTACGTCGACCAGCCGCAGCCAGGTCTCGTCCTCCACCTCGGTCACCTCGACGGCCCTGCGGTCGGTGAACAACTGGTCCACCGGCTCGTCCAGCGGCCGCAACTGCGCCTTCACCTGGGCCACCAGGTCCGACCCGGCCAGGAACCGCCACAGCGCCGCCCACGCGTCCGGGTTGTCCGCCCAGAGATCCTCGATCTCCAGCCTGCGCATCCCGCCATCGCCGCGATGCGCGCTGTAGTACGCGTAGCCGTCGTCCCCGTCCGGTCCGGTGTGCACCGCGACCATGGCGTGTGTCTTGTCCTCCGCGCTCCACACCCGGATGGCGTCCCACCAACTGCCCGGCCGGGCAGCCCAACCGGGCCGCTGCTCGCTGACCAGGTCGTACAACCCGGGCAGCAGCGACGCCGCCTCCTCGAACGGCATGAGCCGCACCGTGCCGCCGCCCGGCGCGCCCGGCCGCGCCTGCGCCCGCTTCGTGTCCACGACGACCGTGCGGCCCCTGCTGGCGATGCCGTAGCCGAACCGGCCGTAGATGACCGCCTCGCTGGCCCGCAGCGTCGCGACGGGTTCGGACAGCCCGGAGAGCTGGGTCCGCATCAGCGACGTCAGCACACCGCGTCGGGTGTGGTCGGCCCGGACGCCGACCGCCGTGACCATCGCCATCGGCAGCAGCGCACCACCCGGCACGGCCAGCTGGCCGGCATAGGACAGGGTGGTACCCACCAGTGTGTCGTCGCGGAACGCGCCGAGCACCCTGCCTTCCTCGAAGGCGTTCCCGCGCACCGCCCACGCCACATCGGTCACGGGCGCCGCGTGCATGCTGCCCCGGAACAGGTTGTTCGAGGCGCGGAACTCGTCGGGACGCAGGAACCGGACGTCAAGCTCGTCAGTCATGCCCGCATCGTCGCCCACCGGGGCACGACTCGGCGACTCAATACCGCAACATCGCCGAGCCGGTGCCCGTGGCTACTTGGGCTGCGAGACCTCGTACAGACCGTCGGTCGTCTTCACGGTGACCTGGACCTGCTTCTGCTGGCCGCCGATGGTGGCCTGGCAGGTGAACACGTTGCCCACCTTGACCTCCGGGTCGGCCGGGCAGGTCACCGTGCTGACGTTGATCTTGTAGTCGTTCTGCAGGATGCCCTTGACGCCGCTCTCCAGCGTGGACGTGTCCAGCACCTTCGTGTTGAACCAGCCCGGCCAGACGAACCCGAGCACCGCGACAGCGGCGGCGACCACGACGACCAGCACCACGATGGTCCAGATCAGCCCGGTGCGCTTGCGCGGCGTGGCCTGGTCACCACCGGGGAAGGCGCCGGGCTGGTAGCCCGGGTACTGCTGCTGTTGCTGGCCGTACTGGCCCGGGTACTGCTGGGTCGGCTGCTGCTGTTGCTGGCCGTAACCGGGGTACTGGTCGGGCTGGCCGTAGCCGGGCGGCGGCTGCTGGCCGTAGCCCGGCTGGGGCTGCGGTGGCTGCTGGCCGTAGCCGGGCTGCGGCTGCTGCGGCCAGCCGCCCTGGTTCGGCGCTCCCGGCTGCCCGTAGCCACCCTGCTGGGCGGGGAACCCACCTGACTGCGGGGTCGGGTACTGGCCGCCGTAGGCGGGCTGCTGGCCCCACCCCTGCGGGTCGTTCCCCCCCTGCGGGCCGTAGGGGCTGCTCATCGTTCGCCTCCGAGATCGGGATCGGCGTAACCGTCATTCGCCATCGAGCTGGGCCGGTTCGCCGAACCGGTCCTTCGCGGGGGATCAAACCACAGGTCTACCAGGTTTCCCCACCCAGCCGACCCACGTTCGCGCGGCTTTACCATCACGTCGGTCAGGCGGTCCCCATCGCGACGACGCCACGTCGGATCGATGCAGCCGCCTTCCCGGCCACAGCACCCACCGGGTCGTCGCCCCGCACCACGTCCCGGATCTGGTCCAGCAGGTCGATGACCTGCCGACACCAGCGCACGAAGTCGCCGGCGAGCAGTTCCTGGCCGTTCGCCTCGGCGGCCACCAGCACCCGTTCCAGCGGTTCACCCCGGGCCCACCGGTACACCGGCCAGGCGAACCCGGCGTCGGGTTCCCTCGTCCGGTCCAACCGGTGACGGCGCTCGTCCTCCTCGATGGACGCCCACAGCCGGGCGGTCTCGCGCAGCGCGTCGCCGATCGCGCCGATCGGGACCCTGGCCTCGGCAGGGCCGTCCCGCCGCGCCTCGTACACCAGAGCGGACACCACGGCGGCCAGTTCGGCAGGGCCGAGGCCGCGCCACACGCCGTGGCGGAGGCACTCCGCGGCCAGCAGGTCGGACTCGCTGTAGAGCCGGGCCAGTCGCCTGCCGTGCTCGGTGACGTCCTGTTCCTCGCCGTCGGGCGGCACGGTCAGGTAGCCACGGTCGGTGAGCAGGTCCCTGATCCGGTCGAACGAGCGGGCCAGCGAGTGGGTCGTGGCCGCCATCCGCTGCTTGAGCTGCTCGTTCTCGGCGGCCAGCCGGTGGTGGCGTTCCGCCCAGCGGGCGTGGTCCTCGCGGTGGTCGCAGCCGTGGCACGGGTGGTTGCGCAGCGCGCGGCGCAACGTGGCCAGTTCCGGGTCGTCGGCCGCCGTGGACCTGCGCCGCTCCCGGCCGGGTGCGGTGATGCCGGCGTTGCGCAGGTTGTCCGCCAGTTCGCGGCGCGACCTGGGCGAACGCACGTCCACCTGCTTGGGCAGCCGCAGCCTGCCCAGTGTCCGCACCGGCGAGTTGAAGTCGGTGACCGACAGCCTGCCGGCCCAGCGGTCCTCGGTGACCACCAGCGGGCGCGGCTCGGTGAGCGGGTCCAGCCCCGGGTCGATCACCACGGCCAGCCCCAGCCTGCGGCCGGAGTCCAGCGCGATCACGTCACCCTTGCGCAGCCGCTCCAGCGACGCCGCGGCCTCGGCCCGCCTGCTCTGGGTGTTCTGCCGGGCAAGGTACTTCTCCCGGTCGCTGACCTTGCGGCGCAGACCCGCGTACTCGGTGAAGTCGCCGAGGTGGCACGTCATGGACTCGGCGTAGCCGGCCAGCGCCTGCTCGTTGGCCTCGATCCGGCGGGCCAGGCCGACCACCGAGCGGTCCGCCTGGAACTGCGCGAACGACATCTCCAGCAGCTCACGGGCCGCGTCGGCGCCGAGTTGGTGCACCAGGTTGACGGCCATGTTGTAGCCGGGCCGGAACGAGGACTTCAGCGGGTACGTCCTGGTGGACGCGAGACCGGCCACCTGCTTGGGGTCGACACCGGGCTGCCACAGCACGACGGCGTGACCCTCGATGTCGATACCGCGCCGGCCTGCCCGGCCGGTGAGCTGCGTGTACTCCCCCGGCGTCAGCTCGACGTGCGCCTCGCCGTTGTACTTGACCAGCCGCTCCAGCACGACCGTGCGGGCCGGCATGTTGATGCCCAGCGCCAGCGTCTCCGTCGCGAAGACCGCCTTGACCAGGCCACCGGCGAACAGTTCCTCGACGGTCTCCTTGAACGCGGGCAGCATCCCGGCGTGGTGACCCGCGATACCGCGCTCCAGGGCCTCACGCCACTCCCAGTAGCCCAGCACCCGCAGGTCGGCCTCCGGCAGTTCGGCGGTGCGCCGGTCGATGATGGCGCGGATCTCGTCCACCTCGTCCGGCGTGGTCAGCCGGAGGCCCGCGCGGACGCACTGCTCGACGGCGGCGGCGCAGCCCGCCCTGCTGAACACGAACACGATGGCCGGCAGCAGCCGCGCGGCGTCCAACCGCTCGACGACCTCGACCCGGGACGTCGGCCGGAACCGTGGCCCACGGCTGGGATTGCCCCGGCCTCGGCCGCGGTGCAGCGGTGCGTGCGTACGGGCCAGGTCCTCGGTGCGGCGCAGCAGTTGCGGGTTGATCGCGGCGTGCTTGCCCTGCCGGCCGTCGTTCTCCTCGCCGACGAACAGGTCCATCATCCGACCGGTGACCAGCATGTGCTGCCACAACGGCACCGGCCGGTGCTCGTCCACCACAACTGTGGTGTCGCCGCGCACCTCGACCAGCCAGTCGCCGAACTCCTCGGCGTTGCTGACGGTCGCGGACAGGCTGACCAGGCGGACGCTCTCCGGGAGGTGCAGGATCACCTCTTCCCAGACGGCGCCGCGGAACCGGTCGGCGAGGTAGTGCACCTCGTCCATCACCACGTAGCCCAGGCCGTCCAGGGTGCTGGAACCCGCGTAGAGCATGTTGCGGAGCACCTCGGTGGTCATCACCACGACGGGTGCGTCGCCGTTGACCGACGTGTCACCGGTGAGCAGGCCGACGTTCCCCGGGCCGTGCCGGGCCGTCAGGTCGGCGAACTTCTGGTTGGACAACGCCTTGATCGGCGTCGTGTAGAAGCACTTGCGCCCCTCCGACAGCGCGAGATGCACCGCGAACTCGCCGACCACGGTCTTGCCGGCGCCGGTCGGGGCGCAGACGAGGACGCCGTGGCCGCCCTCCAGCGCCTCGCAGGCACTGATCTGGAACGGGTCGAGTTCGAACGGCACGACGGCGGTGAACTCGGTCAACTTGGGACGAGCGGCACGCCGACGGGACGCCGAGTACGCGTCGGCCGGGGCGCGCTCGGGGCGATCAGCCACCTGATCAGGGTGTCACACCTGGCCGACATCGCGCCGCCCGACCGGCAGACCGGGCCGTTACCCGATCGACGGGTGTCCCCCGGCGACCACCGACAACGCCGACGGGACGCACCTCACCGTGAGCGGCAGGCGGGCCTGGCGTTCGCCGTCGGCGTAGGCGACCCACTGGTTGCGGCCTGCCAGGTGCACCGAGCGGGCGCGCAGCGTGGTGACCGACGGGTGGTCCAGGTGGTTGCCGGTGCGCAACCGGGGCAGCACGGCCAGCAGGTCCCGCCTGCTCGTCGCGCCGACCACGGTGATGTCCAGCAGACCGTCGTCGGCCACCGCCTCCGGGCAGATCGGGATGCCGCCGCCGTAGAACGGCAGGTTGCCCACCGACACCATGGTGGCCTCCAGCCGGACCACGTCGGTGTCCGTCTCCACCACCAGCGGACGCGACCGCAGCCTGCCCAGTTCGGCCAGCATCGCCACGTCGTAGCGGTGCTGTCCACGTGGCCAGCGCAGCCGGTTGGCCCGCTCGTTGACCGCCGAGTCGAACCCGGCGCACAGCACGGTGGCGAACCACGAGCCACCGGACACCCGGCCCAGATCCAGCGACCGCAGCCGACCGGACAGCAGGGCCGACGCGACCGTGGACGCGGCGGCCAGCGGCTCACCGGGCAGGGACAGCGCCCTGGCCAGATCGTTGCCGGTACCCGCGGGCACCACGGCCAGCGCGGTGGCACTGCCGGCGCAGGCCTGCACTGCGATGTGCGCCAGGCCGTCGCCGCCGAGGGCCACCAGGACGTCCGCACCGCCGGCCACAGCCCGCCGGGCGAGCACGGCGCTGCCGTCCGCCGAGTCGGCGACGAGGGTGTCCAGCCGGTCGACGGAGCGCCGGAGGGTGGCTGCCACCCGACCCGCCACCCGTGCGGCGGCGCCCAGTCCGGCGCCGGGGCTGACCAGCAGAGCAGCGATCACCGGCAGATCATGGCATGCCGGGCGTGTCGGGCCGGTCAGCACATGGCCCGAACACGACGATGCCGCGCGAGCGAGGCCCGCGCGGCATCGTCATCAACTCGGAACTCAGGTCACGTCGTCGTAGCTGTACGGCTCGTTGCCGACCGGTGCGACATCCTCCAGTGGCGATGCCTCATCGTCGTCCAGGCCGTCCCAGCCGTCGTCCACGCGTCGCTGATCCTTGCGCTTGTCGTGCACCCTGGCGATCTGGACCGCCACCTCGAGCAGCAGGGTCAGACCACCGGCCAGCGCGCACATCGAGATCGGATCCTGGCCAGGCGTCGCGAACGCGGCGAACACGAACAGGCCGAAGATCATGCCTCGTCGCCAGCGTTTCAACTTCTCGTACCTGATCATGCCGATCCTGTTCAGCATCACCACGAGCAGGGGCAACTCGAAGCTCACACCGAAGATCACCAGCAGGTTCAACATGAACGACACGTAGCTGGACGCCGCCAGCGCCGTGACGAACTGGCTGCCACCGACGTTGGACAGCACCTTCAGGGCCTCGGGCACGACCAGGTAGGCCATCACCGCGCCGGCCGAGAACAGCACCACCGCTGACGTGACGAAGGTGAGCGCGAACTTGCGCTCCTTCTTGTAGAGGCCCGGCGTGATGAACGCCCACACCTGGTACAGCCACGCCGGGCTGGTCAGCACGACGCCTGCCGCGACACCGACCATGAGCCGGATCTTGAAGCCCTCGAACGGCTCCGTCTGCAGCAGTGCACACGCGCGGCCCTGGAAGGTGATCCGCTGTGTGGCGGGCAGGGCACAGTACGGGTCGCTCATCAGCTGGCCGAGGGACGGGATGGGGCCCACCCGGTAGGCGAACCACAGGAAGCCCACGATCCCGCCCGCCAGAACTGCCAGCGCTGCGAAACCGAGCCGTCGACGCAACTCGTAGAGATGCTCGACGAGCGTCATCGTGCCGTCGGGGTTGACCCGCCGGCTGCGACGACTACGTGCCTCCCGGCGCCCGCCAGCCGGGCGGAGCGGGTTCTGCTCCACCTGTCTGTCCGTTCGTCGTCAGCAGCTCAGCGCTGCTGGTCGGTCGGGCCGTTGCCCTGTTCAGCCGCGGTGGGCGTGGCAAAAGGCGCGCTGGTGTACTGCTGCTGGGGCGGCGCGAGCTGCTGCTGCGGCGTTGCCTGCGGTGCCGGGCTGGCAGCCGCTGCGGCGTCGTCGTCCTGCAGGCCGCGCGTTTCCGCCTTGAAGATGCGCATGGACTTGCCGATGCCGCGAGCCGCGTCCGGCAGCCTCTTCGCGCCGAACAACAGAATGATCAGCACGGCGATGATCAGCAGATGTGGCCAGCCGAATCCGTTAAGCACGGTTGTCCTCCCGTTCTTTGCTGTTCCTGATGGTACGCGGCGCACCCACCGTCGACCTATTGCCAAATGGAGGGGGTCGCAGATCCGACATGGCGACACCTAGTGCGGCCGAACGCGCGCGCAGCAGGCCGGTCCGGTCGGCGACGAGGCCCTGCACGGTGCCCTGCACCTCGCCGAACCGATGCACCGAACCACGAACCCGCAGGCCAACCAAGGTCAGCACGAGCACGCCCACGACGAGCAGGCCGATCAGGATCCCCACAAACAGCACTTCGTCACCGTAGCCGGGTCAGATTGCCGGCAGGTGATCAGTCCTGACCAAAGCTTGTCGGGCACGTGACATCACGGCGTCGGCCAGCTCGGCGGGTTCCTCCACCAGCACCTCACCGGCCTGCGCCAGGATCAGCCGGACCATCCAGGACGTGTCCGCGTACCGCATCCGCACCCTGGCCCGGCCGCCGTCCAGCTCCACCAGGTCGTCAACCGGGTAGTACTCGGCGATCCACCTGGCGTCGGGCAGCAGGATCAGCACCGCCTCGCACTGGTCGGGTTCTGGCCGGAACAGGCCCTCGGACACGTCGTGCGGGGTGGCGTGCGGCGGTGGCGCGGCCGGTTCGTCCAGCTCGGTCACCTGGTCGATCCGGTCCAACCGGAACAACCGGACGTCTTCGGCCAGCCGGCACCATGCCTCGAGATAGCTGCGCCCCTCGACCAGCAGCAGCCGCATCGGGTCCACGGTGCGGTTGGTGATCTCGTCCCTGGACGCCGTGTAGTACCGGATCCGCAGCGCCCGGCCGCGCTGCACGGCGGCCGCCACGATCTGGCGGGTCCGCTCGGTGGCCTCGGTCTCCCGCATGGCGAGGCCGACCTCCACACCGGCGGGCTGCGCCTGGCCGACGGCGGACTCGATCTTGGCCAGGCTGCGCCGCACGGCCTCGGTGTCCACCACACCCGGGGTGCCGGCCAGCGCCCGCAACGCCACCAGCAGCGCGGTCGCCTCGGCCGCGGTCAGCCGCAGCGGCCTGCTCATGCCGGCGTCGTAGGTGACGGTGATGGTCTCGCCCTCGAACGACAGGTCGATGAGGTCACCGGGGCCGTAGCCGGGCAGGCCGCACATCCACAGCAGTTCGAGGTCCTTGCGCAACTGCTTCGGGGTGACCCCGAAGTCGGCGGCCGCCTCGTCGACCGGGATGCCCGGCCTGGCGATCAGGTACGGCACCAGCGCCAGCAGCCGGGGCAACCGGTCGGTCGCCGCCCCGGCGCCCGGTTTGCTCACCGCGTTCATCTCCGCAAGTCCCCCCCGTTGCCCAGCTTGGCCTGGGACTCCAACACGCCGAGCAGCCGATCCCGGACGGTCTTGCGCAGCACGTCCGGTTCGAGCACGACGACGTCCTGCGCGTGCCCGGCCAGCCAGCCCGCCGCCGACTCCGGGAAACGCAGTTCGACGGTGACCTCGTCGCCCCCCTGGCCGTCCAGCGTGCGCCTGCCGACCACCGTGGCCTGCCGCCGCACGCCGTGTGCCCGGCCGTCGGCCACCCACAGCCTGGCCGTGGTGGTCGGCCGTGTTTCCTGCTGGTTGCCCAGCACGTACTCCATCAGGTTGATCCCGGCAGGCCGCTCGAACTCGCCCGGCTGCCCCACCGGCCGCACCTCGCCGACCACCCTGCTCAGCCGGAAACAGCGCGGCGCGTCCCGGTCACGGTCCCGGCCGACGACGTACCACCGGCCCCGCCAGGACACCACTCCCCAGGGCTCGACGGTCCTGGTCAGCACGTCGGTCGGCGGCGACCTGCGATAGTCGAACGTGACCGCCTGACCCGCCTGGACAGCGGCCAGCAGCGGGCCGAACGCCGGTTCGGTGGCCCGCACCTTCGGTTCGACGGCGGACGCGGACACCTCGTCCACGTCCACACCGGCCGCCCGCAGCTTGAGCAGCGCGCCCTTGGCAGCGCCGGTCAGTTCGGGCGCCTCCCACAGCCGGACGGCCAGCGCCACGGCGGCCGCCTCGTCCGGTTCCAGGTCGATGTCGCCGAGTTCGTAGTCGCGCCGGGCGATCCGGTACCCGTCCGTGGCGTCGAAGGCCGAGTTCCTGCCGGTCTCCAGCGGGACGCCGAGATCGCGCAGTTCAGCCTTGTCCCGTTCGAACATGCGAAAGAAGGCCTCGTCGGACGGGGCGTCCGCGTAGCCGGCGACGATGCCCCTGATCCGCTCCGCGGTCAGGTAGGACCGGGTGGACAGCAGGCACAACACGAGATTGACGAGACGCTCCGCGCGTGCGGTGGACACGTCCCGCACCCTAATGCCGACGGGTGGTCCAGCACATGCGGACCGGCCGATCGACCCGACGCATCATCGTCAATCGATGATCATCGGTGCTGGTAGCGGTGTACGCAGGCATTGCCCCCCGCCGAAGGGGCTGGCTGGCTTCGTCGCGGTGTGGGCTTGGCCGGCCCGGCTTGACTCAGATACCCCCACTGGGTATGACTGACAGGTCACATACCCGCTGGGGGTATGAATTGGAGGTGTGCGATGGCGCAGGTCGGCGCCGCACTGGCCACGATCGGCTCGATGACCTGGGAGATCCTGTGGGCGCTGATCCTCGGCTTCGCGTTGTCCGCCGTCGTGCAGGCCGTGGTGCGCAGGTCGACGGTGGTCCGACTGCTCGGTGACGACCGGCCCCGGAGCATCGCGCTGGCCACCGGGTTCGGCATGGCGTCGTCGTCCTGCTCGTATGCCGCCGTAGCGTTGGCCAGGTCGCTGTTCCGCAAGGGTGCCAATTTCACCGCCGCGATGGCGTTCGAGATCGCGTCCACGAACCTGGTCGTGGAACTGGGCGTGATCCTGGCCCTGCTGATGGGCTGGCAGTTCACCGCGGCCGAGTTCGTCGGCGGTCCGATCATGATCGTGCTGCTGGCCCTGGTGTTCCGGCTGGTGCTGCGCAACCGCCTGGTGGCGGACGCGGCTGCCCAGGCCGACCGGGGTGTCGCCGGTTCGATGGAGGGTCACGCCGCGATGGACATGTCCATCCAGCGGGAGGGCTCGTTCCGGCGCAGGCTGTTGTCCCGCGAGGGGTTCACGTCCGTGTCGCACGTGTTCGTCATGGAATGGGCGGCGATCCTGCGGGACCTGGTGATCGGCCTGGTCATCGCGGGCGTCATCGCGACCTGGGTGCCGGACTCCTTCTGGCGGGACTTCTTCCTGACCGGCCATCCGCTGGCCGCGGAGATCTGGGGACCGGTCATCGGGCCGCTGGTGGCCGTGCTCAGCTTCGTGTGCTCGATCGGCAACGTGCCGCTGGCCGTCGTGCTGTGGACCAGCGGGATCAGCTTCGGCGGTGTGGTCGCGTTCATCTTCGCCGACCTGCTGATCCTGCCGATCCTGAACATCTACCGGCGCTACTACGGCACCAAGATGGCGCTGCTGGTGGCCGGCACGTTCTACGTGACGATGGTGGCCGCCGGCTACGTGGTCGAAGTGGTGTTCGGCGGGCTGGGCCTGATCCCGGACCGGTCAACGGCCCACCTGCCGGACGACGGCGTCTCGTGGAACTACACGACGTGGCTGAACATCGCGTTCCTGCTGGTGGCGGCCGTGCTGGTGGTGCGGTTCGTGCGCAGTGGCGGCTGGCCCATGCTGCGGATGATGGGCGGCGACCCGGACAGCGGCGGACACGATCACGCCGGCCACGAGCACTCAGGGCATCACCACTGAGGACCCGTTCGACCCCGCTTCCGCCGGAAGCCCTGGAGGTGGCCTCCGGAGGAAGCGGGTCGCACGGCATCGGCGGCCGGTAGTCCCAACCCGGCTCGCTGACCTGGTCATGATCGCACAGATGTTCGACTCTGGCGCTGCGAGATTGGTCATAACCGCTTGCTCTTGCGGCACCTCACACGAGCGGGTTGCGCATCCCGGTCCGAGTTGCAGCGACACCCGGCGCGGGGTTCGTTGGCGGAGACCGCACCCCCGATCCGCCAGGGAGAGTCCATGATCGTCGCCGCGTGTGCCATGGCCATGGCCATCGCCGTCGCTCTCACCGGCGCGACACAGCCGGCACCTGGCACGACCAGCCCGGACGTGGTCGGCGGGGACGTGGCGAGCATCACCGACTATCCATGGGTGGTGGCGCTGGTCGATCAGGGCGGCTTCCCGATCTGCGACGGCACGCTCACCAGCCCGACCACCGTCCTCACAGCGGCGCACTGCGTGCTGGGCAGGCCGGCGGCCGCGATGCAGGTGGTGGGCGGCCGCACCGACCTCGGCCAGATCACGCCGGGCGAGACCGTGTCCGGGGTGAGCGACGTGTGGATCCCGCCGACGTTCGTCGCCGCCCAGCGCGGCCAGGACATCGCGACGGTGACCCTGCAGGACTCGTTCCCGTACCGGACGCTGCCGCTGGCCACGGCCGCCGACACCGCCGACTACCAGGCGGGCACCGTCGGCACCGTGCTCGGTTGGGGCCAGGTGGCCGGCAGGTCGTCGGACACCACCACGGCGCTGCGGAAGGCGCAGGTGCCGGTGGTGGCCGACCAGACGTGCGAGGACCTGTACGACCGGTTCCTGGAAGGCTCGGCCTACGACAGCGCCGGGATGTTCTGCGCCGGATACACGGCACCGGCGCTGCCCGAGGGCACGTGCATCGGAAACGACGGCGGTCCGCTGGTGATCGACGGCAAACTGGCCGGCATCGTCTCCTGGCGGGTCGGCTGCGGCGCCTACCCGGACTACTACACGAAGCTCAGCAGCTACTCGGCCGGCTGAGCCCTACAACGAGCCGATCAGCCGTTCCACCCGCTCGTCGACGGCGCGGAACGGGTCCTTGCACAGCACGGTGCGCTGCGCCTGGTCGTTCAGCTTCAGGTGCACCCAGTCGACCGTGAAGTCCCGGCCGGCCTGCTGTGCCGCCGCGATGAAGTCACCGCGCAGCTTG
>DASXYT010000412.1:0-13213 GCA_036502345.1 Pseudonocardiaceae bacterium
CAAATACCGCACACTTGTCCGGGCTGGCCGGGAGGATGGAATGAGTGGCACGGGTACGTCGCCGCCGCCACGTGCGTGCGGTGTCCCACCTGTATACGATTGTACGATCAGGGTCCGATCCAGTTTCCCCACCAAGGACGAGGTGCGATGAGCTCTCCCGACTCCGCCCAGGACACCGCGCCTGCTGTCGCGCGGTTCAGCCTGCCAGCCAAGGGTCCGGCTCCCTCGCGCGGCAGCATGCCCGAGGCGGTCGCGTCCGCGCTGCGCGAGGCGATCCTCGACGGCGCGCTCACGCCGGGCACCTGGTTGCGCGAGGCCGAGGTCGCCCGCGAGATGAAGGTCAGCAGGACGCCGGTCCGCGACGCCTTCCGCATTCTCGCCTCCGAGGGCCTGGTCTCGATCAACGCCAACCAGGGAGCGGTCGTCGCCCCGATGACCACCGACGACATCATCGAGCTGTATGTGATGCGCGAGACCCTGGAGATGCTGGCCGCGAAGCTGGCCGCCCGCCGCGGTGCCCAGCAGTGCCTCGATGCCTTCGCGGTGCTGCTGCCGCAGATGAAGGAACTCGGCAAGGCCGGCCGGCATCAGGACCTGTCCAAGCTGAACTTCGACTTCCACAACGTGGTCCGGGAAGCCTGCGGCAACCGCTATCTCGACCGCGCGCTGTCCCAGGTGCAGAACGCCGCGCGTCGCTTCCCCGACCCGACGTTGGGCCTGCCGGGCCGGGTGGACGAGTCGATCGCCGAGCACGTGGCGCTGGCCGACGCGATCAGCAACGGCGACGCCGAGGCTGCCGAGCGGATCGCGGGCGAGCACATGCGGCACCTGGCGGAACTGCGCATCCGGATGCTGCTGCACAGCTGAGTCGTGGTCGGCGCGCCGGCTCAGCCCTGCACGACCCCTCGTTCGCGCCGCGCCGCCTGCCGTCCCTCTTCCTCGATCAGGTTCCACACCTCGTCGACGTACTTGACGAACTGCGGATCCCGCTTGACCTGCAGGGGCCTCGGCCGAGGGATCTCCACGGTGATCACGTCGCGGATCCGGCCCGGCCGCGCGGTCATCACCACGACCCGGTCGGCGAGGTAGATCGCCTCGTCGATCTGGTGCGTGATGAACAGGGCCGTCTTGTGGGTGGCCTCCCAGATCTTGACCAGTTCACTCTGCATGATCTCGCGGGTCTGGGCGTCCAGCGCGGCGAACGGTTCGTCCAGCAGCAGCAGTTCCGGGTCCACCGCCAAGGCCCTGGCCAGGTTCACCCGCTGCTGCATGCCACCGGAGAGCTCACCGGGGAAGGACTTCTCGAACCCACCGAGACCGACCAGTTCGATCAGGTCCAGGACATGCTGGCGAGCTTCCGGCGACTTGTGCCTGCCGTGCATCTCCAGTCCGAAGGTGACGTTGTCCACGACCGAGCGCCACGGCAGCAGCGAGGCCGACTGGAACACCACACTGCGGGTCCGGTCCGGCTTCGTGATCCGCTTGCCGTCCAACTCGATGGAGCCCGACGTGATCGGCACCAGGCCGTCGATCGCCTTGAGCAGCGTCGTCTTGCCGCAGCCACTCGTGCCGACGACACAGATGAACTCGCCACTGTCGACGGTCAGGTTGATGTCCTTGAGCGCTGCCTGCACGCCCGAGCGGGCGGTGTCGTACTCGACGCAGACGTTTTTGACCGCGAGGCTGGCGCCGCGCCCTACCGAGCTGACTGCCACGCCCGGCCGGGTCTTGCGGGCCGAGATCCTGTTCAGAGCCATGATGTCACCGTGTTCCTCTTCGACGTCGGTGTCAGGACTGACGCCACGACTGGAAGTGCCGCTCGATCCTCGTCAGCACCCAGGTGAAGATCAGGCCGAACACGGCGATGATCACGACGCCCGCGAAGACAAGGTCAGTCTGGAAGGTGTTGCCCGCCACCGAGATCAGGTGGCCGATACCGCTGTTGGCCGCGTAGAGCTCACCGACGACCACACCGATCAGCGCGTGGCCGAGGCCGAGCCGGATGCCGCTGAGGATGTAGGGCACCGAGCCGGGCAGCGCGATCCGGCGGAAGATCTTGAAGTCGCTCGCCTCGAACGAGCGCGCCATGGTCAGCAGTTGCGGATCGAGTGCCTTGATGCCCGCGATCGTGTTGATCAGGATGGCGACCACGGCACTGAGGAACACGACCGAGATCTTCAGCTGGATGCCGATGCCCACCCAGATGATCAGCAGCGGCAGCAGCGCGATCCTCGGCACCGAGTTCAGGAACGAGACGAACGGGCTGAAGACCGCCTCGACCGGCCGGTACCAGCCGATCAGGATGCCCAGCGGGATGGCCACCACGATCGCGATGCCGAAACCGATCAGGAACTCCTGCCCGCTGATCCAGATGTTCGGCCACAGTTGCCCTGTGCTCACCAGATTGCCCAGCTCCTTGACGATCCTGGACGGTGAACTGGTGAACAGCGGATTGATCACGTTGGTGTCCGCAGCCCACTCCCACAGGCCGAGGAACACCACGACCGAGAGCAGCCCGACCAGGCTCATCCACGACCGGCTCAACAGGCGGTTCCTGCGGCGGCGGGGCGGGGCCGCCTTCTGGCCCGGTTCCGACGTCGACGAGGCGAGGTCCTCGCCGACGCCCATCCTGGCGTCGACATCGGTCATCGGTTCCGACTCCTCGGTTGCACTTCGTTGGGCTCCGCGTCGTCCGACTCAGGACTTCACGAGGTCGTGGGTCCGGACGAACTCGATACTGCGGTCGAACAGTTGGGCGGCGTCGTTGTCCAGCGGCACCACGTGGTAGCTGTCGGCCACCTCAAGGCGGTCCCGGCGGTCGGCCGGCAGCGCGTCCCAGAGCAGCGCGCCCTGTGCGGGCGGTACGACACGGTCGTCGCGACTCTGCACGACGAGCACCGGCACGGCCAGTTGAGGCGATGCCGCGAGCGTGGCCGCGCCGAGCCTGCGCAGCGATCCGGCAGCACGCAACGGGATCCGGGTGTAGCCGACGTCCACGGCGCCCGCCTTCTTGACGGTGTCCGACGGGGCCTTCACCGAGCGGCGGAACGCACGGAGCACGGCCGACGTGCCGGGCAGTCCGGCGACGGCTGCGTTCACCGCGACCACACCGGACACCGCGGCCGGGCGCCGCTGCGCCAGTCGCAGCGCGAGTGTCGCGCCGAGCGAGATGCCCATCAGGTACACGTGCTGGTGGTCGGCGTGCAGCGCGGTCAACGCCTCGTCGGCGGCGCGCAGCCAGTCCTCCTCCGTCGTCCGGTTGAGGTCCTGCCAGCGGGTGCCGTGGCCGGGCAGGCGCGGGATGCTCACCGCCATCCCGGCGGCGGCCAGCGCCTCACCCCACGGGCGGAGGCTGTTCGGGGAAGCACCGAAACCGTGCAGCAGCAACACACCTGCCACCGGTTCGGCCGGTGCCGCGGCCTGTGTGCCCTCGGCCTGCTCGGGCTCGGTCCTGGCGGGCCCTAGTTGGGCGGCGCCACTGGCGCAGCGGATCGACAGCGCCGTCACGAACTCACCGGTCATCCGGCGCACCACCGCCGCCGCCGCGTTCTCGATCACCGACGCCAGCTTGCCGCTCAGGTCGACCTCGCCGGTGGCGGTGACCTCCGAGCTCGTGCCGTCGCCGGCCGGGGCGATGTCGAAACCCGCGGTCGCCTTGAACTTGGTGCCGCCCTGGCCGTCCCGGCCACTCGCGTGCACGACACCGCGGCGGGCCTCCTCGTCCAGGTCGAGCTTGACCCGGCCCTTGAAGGCAATCCGCAGCGCGCTGAACTTGACCGTCATCATGCCGTCGAAGGAGCCGTCCTCGTGGCTCTCGCCCAGCGAGGCGCCCGCGACGCACTCGACGACCGCGTGTGGGTCGGACAGCACCGCGTAGACCTCGTCCGGCGATGCCGCGACGGTGAACTTCTCGTTGATCTCGATCATGAGTCGCCAATCACTGGTTCTCGCGGGCGGTCCGGGTCCGGCATCGGCACGTTGATCGCCAGATGCACGGTGTCCCGTTCGGTCTCGTTCCAGTTGCGATGCGGCATGCCGGCCGGGAACACGATCAGATTGCCCGGACCCACCTCGTGCCGCTGGCCGTCGACCTCGATCGACATGGTGCCGTCGAGGACGTAGAACAGCTGCTCCCAGGTGTGCGTGTGCATGCCGCGCGGCGAGCCACCGCCGGGCGGGGTACGGATGTAGTTGACGGCGGCCTGCTTGCCGCCGGAGCGCGCGTCGATCAGCTTCTGCGAGTACCGCTCGTGCTCACCGAGTGCGGCGACCGCACCAGCGTCGACCGGCCGGACGTAGCGAAATTCGGTCATACCGACACCTCAAGGCCGAAGTCGGCGGTGGCGGCCATCGGGATGCCGATGTCGGTCGCGTCGGCCACGTTCCACCAAGCCTGCCGGATCGCATCGCGCCGCTCGTCGTCCAGCACGCCCGCGCTGGTCGCGTCCAGCTTGGCGTCGATGTCGGCCCGGCTCATCGGATTGCGGTAGTGCCCACGGTGGTAGCCGACCTCCTCGACGAACGTGGCGCCGTCGTCGGCGGTGACCCGAAGTCGCATCCTCGGCTCCCCCGCGATGCCGTTTCCCGGCGGCCGGAAGCCCTTGGTGAACTCGGGGTCCTCGCGGACCGAGATCTTCCGCATGATCGGCCGCAGCGTCGGGTCGGCGATCCGTTCCGGGGTGAACGACCTGCGGACGTCGATGCCGCCGTCGACCAGCGCGACCGACAGCAGGTACGGCATCGAGTGGTCCGCGGTCTCCCGTGTGGTGGGATCCCACTTGGACGGATGCAGCGCGATCTCGTGGTAGGCCTGCCAGTACGTCTCGATCTCGATGGAGACGATGTGCTCGACGGACCGCCAGGCCCGCACCGCCGGCATCAGGCCGAGCAGCGCCTGCCCGTGCGTCTCGGCGGGGAACTGCTTCAGGTGGGAGATCTGCACGACGAGTTTGCCGTCGTCGCTGGCCGGCAGCCGCGCGGCGAACGGCCCGACCGCCTGGTCGAACAGGCCGGTCCTGCCCTCGAACGGCTCGTCCGGCCCTGTCATGCCCAGTTGGGCCAGCCGGGTGGCGAACACGGCACTGTGCATCGCGGACGCGGTCGCCGAGCCCTTCCACATGGACAGCAGGCCGGTCCTGGTCACCCGCAGTGGCACGTGCGGCACCAGCGCGAGCGAGACGGCGTTGGCCAGTTGTTCCTCGGACAGGTGCAACATCCGCCCGATGCCCAGCGCGGCCGAGACACCCATGAACGTGCCCTGGTCGAAGCCGCGTTCCCGGGTCGGCGCCGCGTTGCCGAGCGAGCCGAGGATCTCGTAGGCGAGCGTGATGCCCAGCAGCACGTCCCTGCCGCTGGCGTGCACGGACTCACCGACCGCGATCACGGCCGGGATCATGTCGCTGGGATGGCCGCCACCCTGGGCGAGCATGCCGTCGTTCCAGTCGTAGGTGCGCACCATCGTCGCGTTGGCGAACGCGGCCAACTCGGGCGTGGTGCGCAGGCCGGAGCCGAAGATGGTCGCCGGGCTGTCACAGCTGACGTGCCGGGCCGCCTCGACCGCGATCCGCCCCGGTTCGGACTCGAAACCGACGATCGCGCACGCGACGGAGTCGACGACGCGGTCCACCGCCGCCGCCACCACCTCGTCGGTCAGCCTGCCGTCGTCGAAGTCGCGGGCGAAGGCGACGAGCTGCGCTGTCGTGCTGTCCACTCTCGTTCTGCTCCTGAATCGCGTCGGGCTTGATGTGGGCCTACTTCGCGGTACATCGGATACGATGTACCGCGTGCCGCGAAACCGTCGCCGTCGTTCGTGGCCGCCAGAGTTACATGCCAGCTGTATACGTGACCCTATTCACCGATCCTCAAGTGAGTCAAGGCACGTCACTCGCGGCAAGCGGCATGCTCACTCACGAGAGGCGACTATGCGGCGTGCTGTGCGGCTTGAGCACCGGCTATCCGCCCGAAAACGGATCCGTTGGTCAGTCCGGAACCGCCCGGGTAGTTGAAGTGGAAGATCCCGCCGGTGAGTTCGCCAGCGGCATACAATCCTGGAATCGGGTTCAGGCCGGTGTCCATCACCTGCGCGTCCTGGGTGATGCGCAGGCCGCCGAACGTGTACGTGATGCCGCACGTGACCGCGAAGGCGTGGAACGGCGGCGTGTCCAGCGTGTTGGCCCAGTTCGACTTCGGCACGGCGAGGCCACTCGCGGCCCGCCCGTCCTTCACGTTCGGGTCGAACGGGACCGACTGGTCGACCGCCGAGTTGTACTCCTCGACCGTCTTCACGAACTGCTGCGCGTCGACACCCTCCAGCTTCGCGGCGAGTTCCGGGATCGAGTCGGCGGTCACCCGCGTGGTCTGCTTGATCCGGTACTCGTCCCGCAACAGGTGCTCGACCTTGCCGTCGAAGACCTGGTAGGCCGTCTGGCCGGGCTGCTCCAGCACGCGCCGCCCGTACATGGCGTAGGTGTAGTTGCGGAAGTCGAAGCCCTCGTCGATGAACCGCTTGCCCTCCAGGTTGAACACGACTCCCCACGGGTAGCTGTGCTTCTGGAAGCCGTCGCCGACGGCCAGATCGCCGAATTCGGGCGCGTTGAGTTCCCATTGCACCGCGTGGCAACCCGACCACTGGCCTGCCGGGCTGGCACCGATGTCCAGGGCCATCCGGATGCCGTCACCGGTGTTGCAGTAGCTGCCGCGCACCTTGGCCAGGTCCCAGTTCGGGCCGAGGTAGCGGGTGCGCCACTCGGTGTTGGCCTGGAACCCGCCTGCCGCCAGCACGACGGCGTCGGCCTCGATCGTCTCCTCCTGCCAGCCGGTACGGACCCGGACCCCGCGCACGCCCTGCGGCCCGGTCTCCAGCGCGATCGCGCGAGTGTCGAACCGGGTGGTGATGCCCGCCCTGTCCGCGGCGGCGCCGAGGTACTCCACCAGGCCGGGGCCACCGCCGACGACCTCGATGGTCAGGCCGCCCCAGAACCGGAACCGGCCGTCCACCTTGAACGCCTGGCGGCCGTAGATCGGCGCGAACCGGACACCCTGCTCGCGCATCCACTGCAGCGTGGGCAGACTCCGCGACGTCAGCGTGTCGGCCAGGTCGGGGTCGGCGCGGTACTTGGTCACCCTGGCCAGGTCGTCGAAGAACTGCTGCTCGTCGTAGGTGCCGAAGTCGGTCACCGCCAACTGCTCGTCGGTCAGGTCGGGCGCCAGGCTGACGATGTCGTCCACCCCGCGATAGGCCACCCGCATCGCGCCCGCGGTGAACGCGGTGTTCCCGCCGCGCAGCGCCTTGGGTGCCCGCTCCAGCACGGTCACCTGTGCCCCGTGCTCGGCGGCCGACAGGGCCGCGCAGAGTCCGGCGTTCCCGCCGCCGACCACGACCACACGCTGCTGATTCACTGCTGAGTCCCTTCCTCGCTGCATCCGGGCGGTCAGTCCGCCACGATCACGGTCTTGAGCTGGGTGTAGTGCTCCAGGGCGGCGAGGCCCTTCTCCCTGCCCATACCGCTGTGCTTGTAGCCGCCGAACGGTGTCTCCACCCCGCCCATCGGATAGCGGTTGATCTGCACCTGCCCGGCCTCCAGCCGCCTGGCCAGCCGGTGCGCGGTGGCGACGTCCCTGGTGAACACGCCTGCCGCCAGGCCGTAGCTGGAGTCGTTGGCGATCGCCACGGCCTCGTCCACGTCGTCGTAGGTGAGCACGGTCTGCACCGGCCCGAAGATCTCCTCGCGGGCCACCCGCATGTCGTTGCGCACGCCGGTCAGCACGGCGGGCCGCAGGAAGTAGCCGGCCAGCCCGTCGGGGTGCGTGCCGCCGGTGGCCAGCCGGGCGCCTTCGGCGAGCCCGCCCGCGATCGCTTCCTCGACCTTGGCCAACTGCTGCGCAGAGGCGAGCGGACCGAGATCGGGATCGTCGATGCCGGCGCCGATGCTCAGTTCGCCGACCGCCGCCGCGACGCGCTCGGCGTACTCGGCTGCGATGCTGCTGTGCACGATCAGCCGCGTGGTGGCGAAGCAGGACTGCCCGGCGTTGCGGACCACGGCGAGCGCACCGGCGGTGACGGCGGCGTCGAAGTCGGCGTCCGGCAGCACGATCGTCGGTGACTTGCCGCCCAGTTCCAGGTTGCAGCCGACGATCCGCTCGGCGGCGCTGTGCAGGATGCGCCGACCGGTCGCCACCGAGCCGGTGAACCCGATGTGCGCGACCAGTGGGTGCGCGACCAGCGCCGCGCCGGCCGTCGCGCCGAGGCCCGGCACGACGTTGCAGACGCCAGGCGGCAGGCCTGCCTCGACGAACAGCAGGGCCGCGGCCAGGCTGGACAGCGGGGTGATCTCCGACGGCTTCACCACCACCGTGTTGCCGGCGGCAAGGCAGGGCGCGATACCCCGGCACATCTGGCTGATCGGCGAGTTCCACGGGGTCACGTGCGCGACGACGCCGTAGGGCTCGCGCAGCGTGTACGACCAGTAGTCGCCCTCGCCGGGAATCGTCTCGCCGTAGATCTTGTCGGCGTGGCCAGCGTAGAACGCGAAGTACCTGGCTGCCGTCGCGACGTCGGACCTGGCCTGGCGCAACGGTTTGCCGGTGTCGTAGGTCTCCAGCCTGGCCAGTGCGTCGGCGTGGTCGCGGATCGTGTCGGCGACGGCGAACAGGATGTCCGCCCGCCGCACGCCACCGAGATCGCGCCACACCTCGCGGTAGGCACGGTCGGCGGACACCACCGCACGATCGACGTCTGCCTCGGTCGAGTCGGTGAACCTGGCCAGCGGCTCGCGGGTGGCGGGGTCCTCGACGGTGCTGGGATCGCCGTTGGTGGGCGCCCACGCACCATCGACGACCGCGCCGAGCGGGTCGTCGGCCCCGGTGAACAACTCGGTCTTGGCGAGCGGTTCGCTGGTCATCGGACGACGTCACCTGGCGCTATGTCCCCACCGTCGAGCACGGCTCGGGCATTGCCGTGTGCCCTGGCGATCACCCGGGGAAAGTTGTTGGCCACGGCGCCACCGACGTGCGGCGTGAGCACGACGCGATCCAGCGCCAGCAGCGGCGAGTCGGGGTTGATCGGCTCGTCGGCGGTCACATCCAGGCCTGCGCCGAGCACCCGGCCCTCGGTGATCGCGGCCGCCAGCGCCCGCTCGTCCACCAGCGACCCGCGCGCGGTGTTGATCAGGATCAGCCCTGGTCGCGCCGCCTTCAGGAAAGCCTCGTCCACGATCCGGTCCGTGCTCGGCGTGCTGGGCAGGTGCAGGGAGATGACGTCGGAGACCGCGATCAGTTCGTCCTTGTCGACGTAGCGGATGGCGCACTCGCGCTCGACGTCCTCCGGCGCGCGCCGCACGTCGTGATAGACCAGCCCGACGCCGAACCCGGCGAACCGGCGCGCCACCGCCTGGCCGATGTGCCCGAGGCCGAGCAGGCCGACGGTCTTGCCGAGCAGCTGGAACGACTCGGCCCGCAGGTCCTCCTTGGCCAGCACGCCCGCGCGGGCCGCCGCCGTCGCCCTGGGCAGCGAACGGCCGACCGCCAGGGTGAGCAGCAGGGTCAGTTCTGCGACGGCGTCGGCGTTGATGCCGGCCGCCTTGAGCACGGTGATCCCGGCTGCCTCTGCGGCTGCCACGTCGATCTTGTCGGTGCCGACGCCGAGCTTCTGGATCAGTTTCGCGCCCTGGGCGGCATCGATGGTCGCGGCGTCGACCGCGCCCCACATGGTCAGCAGGACGGTCGCGCCGACGGCTGTGGTGCGCTTCGCCTCGGCGCTGTTGTCCGCGACGAACGCCACGTCGAAGTCGACGCCGAAGATCTCGGAGATCACCGCGCGGGACGCGTCGGGCATGGCGTCGAGCACGGCCACGATCGGTCGGTCATTCACTGTGTGTCCCCTCAGCCGCGCAGTTGGTCGAACAGGACACGGGACGGCGCCGGGTCGACGTAGGCACCGATCAGCACCGGCTTGTCGCCCTGCAACCCCTTCGCGACGGCGGCTGCCAGTTCGTCAGCCGTGTGCGCGTCGACGCCCTCCACACCAAGGGCCTGCCCGAGCTGTTCGCAGGACACCGGCGGCAGCGTCACGCCGACCGTGGCGAGGTCGCGGCGTTCCTGCTTGACCTCGATCTGGGTCAGCGCCCGGTCCATGATCGCCAGGTAGACGGTGCCCGGCCCGGCATCCGTGCTCACCGCGATCTCGCCCGCCCGCATCAGCAGCGAGCCGTCGCCGAGGAACGCGAGGATCGGCCCACGGCCCGCCTGTCGCAACGCCACCGCGGCCGGGATCGTGTAGCCCATGGTGGACAGTGCGTTGGACGCGAAGTAGTGGTCGGGCCGGGTGGGTTCGGAGAGCATGGCCACCAGCGGCTTGCCGAAGCCGGCGTCGGCCACGAGGTAGCCGTCCTGCGGCCAGACACCCAGCGCCGCCTCGACGGCGTGCGCCACGGACAGCGTGTCGGAAGCGGGCAGCAGTTTGCCGCGTAGCCCTGTGCGGTACTCGCGCACGTCGGCAGCCGTCCACGCGGACGCGGTGTCCGCCCGCTCGGTCAACGCGGCCAGCACCACATCCGGGTCGGCGACGTGCACACCGGCGAACGGGTTCATCCACTCGGTGAACGCCTCGTCGGTGATCGCGACGGCGTCGGCGGCGAAGTTCCACGGCTTGTTGTAGAAGTCGAACGACTCGGGATCGGTCAGCAGCACCAGATCCGCCGAGTCGAGCAGGTCCTTCTCCAGGCGCCCGTTGAGGTACGTGCCGGCGAAGAACTCACAGTCACCGGACAGCAGGCCCTTCTGCCGGGACGACGTGAACACCGGCATCCGGTACGCGGTGGCGAACGAGCCGACCGTCGCCGGGTTGAGGCGGCGCTTGCGGCCACCGGTGATCAGCACCGGATGCTGCGCGGTCCGCAGCCGGTCGGCCAGCGCGGTCACGGTCGCCGGATCGGCAGCCTGTCGCACCGGTTCTGATGTCCATCGCTCCCGCAGCCGTTGTACGCCACGTGCTGCCGCGGCGTCGTCGGCCTTGGTCTCCGCCGTGGCGACACCGTCGGGCAGTTCGACGTAGACCGGCCCCGGCCGACCGGCCATCGCCTCGTCCACCGCGCGCCCGATGACGGCCGGGACGTTCATGCCAGCCGTGACCTTGGCCCGCCACTTCGTCATCGGCGTGACAAGCGCAGCGATGTCGAAGCCCTGACGCACCACGAACGGCAGCGAGTCGGCGGGGTGCTGACCGGAGATGAGGATCAGCGGCACCTCGTCGAGGTACGTGTTCAGCAGTCCGTTCACGCCGTTGCTGACACCGGGCGCGAGCGAGAGCACCGCGACCCCGGGCAACCCGGTCAGCTGGGCCTCGGTCGCGGCCATCAGCACGGCCGCCGACTCGTTGAAGGCGGCGCGGTAGTCCAGACCGGCCGACGCGAACGCGTCGAGCAGCGCCATGTGGTCCTCACCGGGCAGCCCGTACACACGCCGTATACCGAGCTCGTAGAGGCTGTTCGCTACCTGCGCAGCGATGATCACAGTTGCTTCACCTCGATTGCATGCTCATTACATACAATGTCTACCGTAGAGCGCAGTCGCCGGTCAGGCAAGCCCGACGTGGCTCACACAGCCAGAAATCAGCCCTGGCGAGGCGGCCCGTCAGCAGGCTGGGCAAGATCGACATCTGGCACGCCTGCGGCATCGGCCGGCCGGACCGTCGTGGTGGATTCGGCGGCGCAGGCCTCCATCGCCGCCGTGTACTCCCGGTTGATCGACGGTCGGGCGCGCAGCACCAGCCAGCCGGCCAGCCCGGCGACCAACGCCGAGACACCACCGACGATCACCGACCACCGCGCGCCGAACTCACTGCCCAGCCAGCCGACCAACGGTGCCCCGAGCGGCGTCGTGCCCTGCTGCAGGGCGACGTAGAGCGCCAGCACCCGCCCGCGGAACTGGGCAGGCGTGGTCAGCTGCACGGAGGTGTTGGCACTGTTGAGGTAGGTGATCGAGCAGAACCCGATGGGCACCAGCGCGATCGCGTACCAGAGGTAGTCGGGCGCCAGCGGGCCGATGGTCATCGTCACACCGAGGCCGAAGGTCGCTCCGATGACGAGCGTGATCCTCGGCCGTTCCCGCCGGGCGTTGAGGAACGCCGCCAGCAGGCAGCCCACCGCCATCGCCGACCCGAGCAGGCCGTACTCGCGCGGACCACGGTGGAACACACCACTGGCCATCAAAGCGTTGGTGATCTGGAAGTTGTAGGCGAACGTGCAGACGAGGCTGGTGATCGCGAAGATCAGGATCAGGTCGGGCCGCTGCCGCACGTAGCGCATGCCCTCGCGGACCTGGCCCGATCGGCGCGGCAATCGATCGGAGACGTACATCTCCGACTGGCGCATCCGCACCAGCGCGATCAGCACGGCGGCGAAACTGGCCGCGTTGATCAGGAAGCCGGGCCCTGTCCCCCACGCAGCGATGATCACGCCGGCCACGCCGGGACCGATCAGCCGGGAGATGTTCATCGACGCGCTGTTCAGGCTGACAGCGCTGGCCACGTCCGGCCGTGGCACCACCTCGGACACGAAGGCCTGCCGCGACGGGTTGTCCAGCGCCGTCCCGCAGCCGAGCAGGAACGCGCAGGCGAACACCTGCCACAACCGCACTTCGTGCGTGATGACGAGGATGCCCAGGATCAACGCGCTCAGGCACATCAGCGACTGGGTCGCCATCAGCACCTTGCGCTTGGGCAGCCGGTCGGCGACCACACCGGCGTGCGCCGAGAACAGCATCAGCGGTGCGAACTGCAGCCCGGTGGTGATGCCGGTGGCCAGCCCGGAGTGGTGCGTAAGCTCGGTGAGCACCAGCCAGTCCTGCGATGTGCGCTGCACCCACGTCCCGGTGTTGGAGACGACCGTCCCGGACACCCAGAGTCGGTAGTTGCGGGTCTTCAGCGCGCGCAGGCTGCCACTCATCCGGCGGGGTCCCCCCTGAGTATCTCGGTCAGGTCGCTCAATTCGACCAGATCGGCCAGTCCTCGGATCAGGGTGGCCGACCTGGTGACGGCGTCCGGGTTCAGCACCGACCCGGCGCAGTCGGTGTACTTGGCCAGCACCTCGTCCCAGCCCAGCGGCTCGCCACCTCGCGGATCACCTCGGGTGAACCGGACGGCACGCCGGCAGGTACGGCCGTCCTGGCAGGTCAGCGCCACCTCGATGTGGTCATCGGCGTCGTCCCGGTTCACCGG
>DASXYT010000413.1:0-16655 GCA_036502345.1 Pseudonocardiaceae bacterium
CCCCGCCCGGTGGTTCCACCTTGATCACGTCGGCACCCTGGTCCGCCAGGATCTGGGTACAGAAGGGACCCGCGATGTAGTGGCCGAGTTCCAACACCCGGACGCCGTGCATCGGTCCGTCGACCGTCATCCGATCCTCCCCGCCGTCAGGGCGCTGTCGTGCCACCACCGCATGCCGGTCTCGACGACCTCGCGGGAACCGGTGGCGAGTTCGGTCGCCAGTGCGTGTGCGGTCACCTCGGCCTGGCCTGCCGCGCACACCGACGTGACCAGTCCGGCGGCCGCCGCGTCGGCGGCGCTGACCGTTGCTGCCGAAAGTGCCCAGCGCAGCACGGTTTCCGGTGCCACGCGGCGAGCCAGGTGCGGCACCACCTGGTGCGGATAGAAGCCCTGCTTGGCCTCGGGCAGGCAGAACCGGGCGCCGGCACCCGCCACGGCGAACGTCGCCGCGGCCACCATGCCCACTCCGGTGCCGATCGCCCAGCCGTCGATCACCGCGATGACCGGTAACGGGCTGGCCGCGATGTCGTCCAGCAGCACTGTTCGCGCGCTCGGCCGTTCGGTGGACGGCGGCTCCTTGAGATCCGCACCAGAGGACAGGTCACCGCCCTGACCACACAACAGGATCGCCGTGCAGCCGGGATCGTCGGCCAGCGCGTGGAGTCCGGCGCTGATCGCGCGCGCGGAGGCGTTGTCGACCGCGTTGCGCCGATGGGGGCGTCTGATCTCGATGCGCCCGACGCCGTCGACACAGGACACGTCGACGTCCTGTTGCATCGCTGCCTCCCGTCTTCCCGCGTACGATATACGGAGTCCGATGTGTGATACAACCTGTCAGGCCGTGACGAACGAGTCCAACACCGGCAACAGATATCGCATCAGCTGCGCGTGATCCTCCGACATCGGAAAGTGGCCGAGGCCCGCCATCACCGTGTAGCTGGCACCGCTGATCTCGGCCGCCGCGCGTTCGGTGATCGGCACCATCGTGTGGTCGAACTCGCCGGTCAGCAGGTGCACGGCACAGCGTGAGGTGTCGATCGCGCCTGCCTCACCGCGCAGGTCGTGATCGATCGAGTGGAAGTACAGGTCACCCGCGTACACGCCGGGCGCGGCCTGCGCGTAGTGCAGCATCGTCTCCTGCCGACTCGCCTCAGGCGCTGTCGGCGACATCATGCCCATCATGCGTGCGGCGGCCAGGGCGGGATCGGCCAGCCGCTCGGCCACCCGGAACCGGCGCATCCTGGCCACGCCCTCGTCGTCCAGGCCACCGGAACTACGCAGTCCACCCTGCAGTGCGATGACGCCACGGAACCGGTCCGGGTGATAGCGCGCCAGGTCGAGGGCGAGCATCCCGCCGATGGACGACCCGACGAACACCGGCCGGTCCAGGTCCAGCACCTCCGACAGCGCCACGGCGATGGCCATGGCCGTGTCCCTGGTGAGCACGTACTCCGACTCCCACCACCGGTCCCCGGTCGGCAAGGACTTGCCGTGGAAGGGCAGGTCGTAGGCGATCACCCGGAACCGGTCGGTGACCCGGCTGTCCTCCAGCAGGTGCCGCCACTGCCTGGCATCGCTGGCCGCGGTGTGGTGACACAGCAGCGGGATGCCCCTGCCGGCCTGCTCGTAGTAGATCCGGTGACTCTCCCCCGCCACGTCCAGGTGCACATAGCGGCCGACAGCCTGGTCGTGCTGGCCGTGGCCGGCACGCGGTTGCGCGGGCCAGTCCGTGGATTCGCCGATCGCCGCGGTGCGTAGCAGCCAGCCGAACCTGCGGACCGCGTTGTGCCGGGCGGCGTCGGCGATCAGCGGCGCGACGTCCATCCGCCCGCCGCGCTGCGCACCGAAGAAGTCCGAGTAGGGCGGCCGGGGAACGACGGCCAGGAAGTCCTGCCAGGACGCCGCCGACGCGGTGATCACGACGACATCGGTACCGGGCACCAGGTCCGCCCGCTCCACGGACTCCGCCGGTTCGGCGACACCGCCGGTCACCGGGATCCGCCACGCGGCAGCGTCGGTCACCAGGCCGAGCGCACCGGTCCAGCCTGCCGCGACCAGCCGGAACTCGCCGTCCTGCGCGGCCAGTGCCGCCGCGCCCTTGACGACGGCTTCGTCCAGCCCACTCATCTGGCACGCACCGGGTTGCGCAGCACACCGAGTGACCCGATCCGACACTCAGCGACATCTCCGTCCTTGACCACCACGGCACCAGGTGTGCCGGTGGACAGGATGTCGCCGGGGAAGAACGGGAACGCCTTGCTGTGGAAGCTGATCAGCAGCTCGGGCGAGAAGATCATGTTGGCCACCACATTGGACCTGTGCGCCATGCCGTTGTGCACGGTGGTCACCTCGATGTCGGCCAGGTCGCCCGGCACGTCGGACAGCGGCGTGATACCGGGCCCGAAGGAGAAGAAGCCGGGGAAGTTCTTGGACCTGGTCAGGAATCGCGGGTTGCGCTGGAGGATGTCCTCGGCGGTCTGGTCGAGGACCGGGACGACGCCCCACACGTAGTTCAGTGCGTCGGCCACCTCGACATCGCGGCACTCGGCGCCGAACACCACACCGAGTTCGGCTTCCGCTGTCACCCGATCACTCTGCGCCGGCAGCGGGATCACGTCGTCCGGACCGATGATGGTGTGGTCCCCCTTGACGAACGACGCGGGCTCGTCCGGGTAGCCGGCCGCGAGGTCGTCGGCGTGGGCCGTGTAGTTGAGGCCGATCCCCCAGATCTTCCTGGGGTTCCGGTACGGGGCCAGGAAGGTGACCGTCTCGCCCGGCACGAACAGATCCGCTGGTGCGTCCGCGATCCGCTGGCTGAACTCGGCGGGCGGCACAGTGGCGATCACATCGAGTGCGGAGCCACCGATCGGATCGGGCAACGTACTGAGACGGACGACACCACGGACCGGATCGACGCCGGCTGCGAACGACTCACCGTCGCTGGAGACCGTGGCCAGCTGCATGTTCTGACTCCTCCGTCACGCTCTTGACCACTGGGCATTTGCGGTGTTCGCTGTACGCTATACCAGATACCATACGTCCTGCTGCGCGTATCGAACACTACTGAGACGAACGCGCATCCCCGTCCCTGTCCGGCGGAGAGAGAGACACATGACGATCGAGGACTCGACACTCGCACGACCCGACGTTCGCGTGCTGCACCACAGGATCGGCGCCGAACTGTCCGGAGATCCCCGAGTGGAGCGCTTCAATCCCGCACGGCCCGGCGACGTCGTCGCCGTGACGCCGAACGGCGACGCGAGCACCGTGGCGCAGGCCGTCGAGGTCGCCAAGCACGCCCAGCCGGCGTGGGCCGCGATGACCGCGCCTGCCCGGGGCGCCATCCTGCTACGCGCCGCCGCCATTCTCGCCTCGCGGCAGGAGGCCACGGCCGTCGACCTCGTGCGCGAGGAGGGCAAGACACTCGCCGAGGCCACCGGCGAGGTCGGCAGAGCCATCGAGATCCTGCAGTACTACGGCGGCGAGGGTCGGCGCGGTCGCGGCGAGATCGTGCCGTCCGGCATACCGCACACCCTGGCGTACACCCGCAGGGAGCCACTGGGCGTCGTCGGCATCATCACGCCGTGGAACTTCCCGATCGCCATCCCGACGTGGAAGACCGCGCCCGCGTTGATCGCCGGCAACGCCGTGGTGCTCAAGCCCGCGTCGCTCACTCCGGTGTCGGTGTGGAACCTGGCGGCGGCGCTGGAGGAGGCCGGACTGCCGGCCGGCGTGCTGAACATCGTCTACGGCCCCGGTTCGGTGATCGGCGACGCGATCTCCCGGCACCCCGACCTGGCGGCCGTGTCGTTCACCGGCTCGAACGTGGTCGGCAGGGGCATCGAGGAACTCGTCACCGCGCGCCGCGCCAGGGTCCAGTTGGAACTGGGCGGCAAGAACCCGCTGGTGGTGCTGGACGACGCCGACATCGCCGTGGCCGCGCGCATCGCGGCGGAGAGCGGCTTCGGCGCGACCGGTCAGACCTGCACGGCGACCAGTCGGGTCATCTGCACACCGGGCATCCACGACGCTCTGGTCGAGGCGCTGGTCGCCGAGGCGGCCAGGTACCAGCCCGGCGACGGCATCCTGCCGGGTACCAGGATGGGACCGGTGGTCAGCGACGCGCAGCTGCGCACCGACCTGGAGTGGATCACCACCGGGGCCGACGACGGCGCCAAGCTGGTCACGCCGGAGGTCGAGTACTCGGAGCAGTTCCTCACGCCCGCCGTCTTCACCGACGTACTGACCACCCACCGCATCGCGCAGGAGGAGGTCTTCGGGCCGGTCGTCTCCGTGATGCGGGCCGACGACGTCGACCACGCCATCACGCTGGCCAACGACATCCCGTTCGGCCTGTCCGCCGGGGTGGTCACCAACGACATGCGGATGGCGCGGCGGTTCGTGGACACCGTCCAGGCCGGCATCGTCAAGGTCAACCGGCCGACCAGCGGTGTGGACCCGAACGTGCCGTTCGGCGGTGTCAAGGAGTCGTCCACCAACACCTACCGTGAGCAGGGCAGCACGGCGACCGACTTCTACACCTGGACGAAGTCTGTCTACTTCGGTCTGGACCAGTGACGGCCGACCTGCTCCCGCTGCTGGCCAAGGCGGGCGTGCGGGACGTGGACACCGGCGTGCGGCGGCGGGCCGAGTACTCGTCGGACGCGTCGAACTACCGCGTCGTCCCGACCGCCGTCGTCTTCCCCCGGCACGTCGACGACGTGCTCGCCACGATCGAGACGTGCCGGACCGACGGCGTGCCGCTGACCTGCCGGGGTGCCGGCACGTCGATCGCCGGCAACGCCGTCGGACCGGGTGTCGTGCTGGACTTCTCCCGCCACCTCAACCGCGTGCTGTCCATCGACCCGGACCAGCGCACCGCGACGGTCGAACCGGGCGCCGTCCTGGACGTGGTGTCCTCGGCGGCCGGCCGGTTCGGCCTGCGGTTCGGTCCCGATCCGTCCACCCACTCCAGGGCCACCATCGGCGGCGCGCTGGCCAACAACGCCTGCGGCGCCAGGGCCTTGCGCTACGGGCGCAGCGTGGACAACGTGGTCGACCTCGACGTGGCGACCGTCGACGGCACCCGGTTCACCGCGACCGCCCTGGCCGAGGCGCCCGAGGCAGTGCGTGACCCGCTCACGGCGCTGGTCCGGGCCAAGCTCGGGCCGATCCGCACCGAGTTCGGCCGGTTCGCCCGGCAGGGCTCCGGCTATCTGTTGGACTCGCTGCTGCCGGAGAACGGGGCCGACCTGGCGCGCTTCCTGTGCGGCAGCGAAGGCACCCTCGCCGTCACGCTGGGTGCCACGGTCCGGCTGGTCACCCGGCCGAAGGCCACGGCGCTTGCCGTGCTCGGCTACGCGGACCTGCCCGCGGCCGCCGAGGCGGTGCCGGCACTGCGTGGCACCGACCTGGTCGCGTTGGAGGGCATGGACTCGCGCCTGGTCGAGGTGCTGCGTCGGCGTGGCCGCACGCTGCCCGACCTGCCGGCGGGCGGCGGCTGGCTGTTCGCCGAACTCGGCGGTGACACACTGGCCGAAGCGCTCGACGCTGCGGCGAAACTGACCGCGACGGCGGACTGCATCGACTCCGTCGTCGTCACCGGCGAGGCGGCCGCGAGCCTCTGGCGGGCCAGGGAGGACGGCGCCGGGCTTGGCGGCCGCACACCTGCCGATCAACCGGCATGGCCGGGCTGGGAGGACTCGGCCGTGCCACCGGAGCGGCTGGCCGAGTACCTGCGCGAGTTCCGGGCGCTGCTGGACCGGTTCTCGTTGGACGGCTTGATGTTCGGGCACTTCGGCGACGGGTGTGTGCACTCCCGCATCGACTTCCCGCTGGCCGACCGGCCCGCCGTGTTCCGTCAGTTCGTCGGCGAGGCAGCGCAGTTGGTCGCGGCGTTCGGCGGCTCGATGTCCGGTGAGCACGGCGACGGGCGGGCCCGGTCGGACCTGTTGCGCGCCATGTACTCCACCGAGATCATCGACACGTTCGGCGCCGTCAAGCACGTGTTCGATCCCGGTGCGCTGCTCAACCCCGGCATTGTCGTCGACCCAGCGCCGGTGGACACGGATCTGCGGCTGCCGCTGGCCAAGCCGGCCCGTGCCGGGCTCGCGTTCGCCTACCCGGCCGACGGCGGCGACCTGACCACAGCGGTGCACCGCTGCGTCGGGGTGGGGCGCTGCCGGGCGCCGATGCCGGGGACCGGCGTGATGTGCCCGTCCTATCTGGCCACAATGGACGAAAAGGACTCGACACGAGGCCGTGCGCGGGTGCTCCAGGAGGCCGTCAACGGCACGCTGGTCGGTGGCCTCGCGGCCGACGAGGTACTCGATTCGCTCGATTTGTGCTTGTCCTGCAAGGGATGTTCGTCGGACTGCCCGGCAGGCGTCGACATGGCGACGTACAAGGCAGAGGTGCTGTACCAGCGCTACCGGCGCAAGCTCCGGCCGATGGCGCACTACGCGCTGGGCTGGCTGCCGCGCTGGTCCCGGCTGGCCGCGAAGGTCCCGACGCTGAGCAACGCGTTGCTCGCCGCACCCGGGCTGGCCGCCGTGGCGAAGCGCCTTGCCGGGGTGGACGCGCGCCGAGGGCTCCCCCGGTTCGCCCGTCGGGGGTTCCGGACGTGGTTCGCGGACCATCGGTCGCCGGTGGTCGGGCGCCGTGTGCTGCTGTGGGTGGACACGTTCACGGCGCACTTCTCACCGAACGTCGGCGAGGCGGCGGTCCGCGTACTGGAGGCGGCAGGCTACCGGGTCGAACTGGCCACCGAGCAGGTGTGCTGTGGGCTCACCTGGATCTCCACCGGCCAGTTGGACGGGGCACGGACACAGCTACGCAGGGCATTCGACGCGTTGGCTCCCGCGGTGGCCGACGGGCTGCCCGTCGTGGTGCTCGAACCGTCGTGCGCCGCGGTGTTCCGCTCCGACGCCGTCGAACTGCTGCCCGACGACCCGCGAGCACCGCACGTGGCGGCCGCGGTCCGCACCCTGGCCGAACTGCTCACCGAGACCGACGGCTGGACGCCGCCCAGGCTGGACGGCGTCCACGGCATCGCGCAGCCGCACTGCCACCACCACGCCGTGCTCGGCTGGCAGACCGACGAGCGATTGCTGGCCGACGCGGGCGCCGAGGTGACGCGGATCTCCGGGTGCTGCGGCCTGGCCGGCAACTTCGGTGTCGAACGCGGCCACTACGACGTGTCGACGCAGGTCGCCGAGACGGCGCTGCTGCCGGCGGTACGGGCAGCACGGCCCGACGACGTCGTACTCGCGGACGGATTCTCCTGCCGGACGCAGCTGGCAGAACTGGCGCCACGGGACGGCATCCACCTCGCTGAGCTGCTCGCGAGCCGCTTGGATGACGGACAGTCACCGGCTGGTCGCTGATCGGTCTAGTACCAACGTCCAATGGCAACTGCGACCCCGTGCCCGCAACCATCGAGATACGGCACACCGACGGACGCACAGTGCTCCACGGGCCACCCTGTTGCGGAATACCGCACTGGCGATGACCAACCGCGTCCGGCGGGGTGTCGTGGGCGAGGACCGTCCGCACTGTGCGGTGAGTTGGACGGTTCTCAGCTCGCGGACGGGACGAGACGAAGTGCCAACCGAGGGCAGTACTCGACGGCCCGCCGGGCGTACGGCTCCACGTCCGGCGGGACGCTCGGCTCCCGGCTGCCGTCCCTGGGCATCGGGTAGCCCCACGGGTCTTCCGTCAGCACCTCGGGCAGCAACTCGACGCAGGTCCCCCGACCCTCGCAGGCCGTCCAGTCCACGTGCAGTTTCATCTCGGTCCTCCCACTGCCGAACACCGGCCGGCCAGGTGCAGGTCCACCTCGGCCGCGAACACTCGCATCGCGCTGCTGACCAGCCGTACTGTGCCGTCCGGGTGATGGCACGCGCCCCGGTTGACCACCAGTGCGGACAGCCGCGCCACCTGGTCGGGCAGGCCTCGGTCCCGGTCGCCGACAGCCAGTCGGTGCAGCGTCTGCGCCATCATCGGCAGGCCGTTGGCGCACGGTCCGCACTGCCGCGCGCTCTGTCCGGCCAGATAGCCGGTGATCCGTGCCGTCTCGGCAAGTCCGCAGTACGACGTCGGCAGCGCCTGGACCACACCCGCGCCGGGTGTCGCACCGAACGGCGCCAGCCCGGCCCTGGACATCGGCGTGGTCAGCGCGTCCGCGATCGGCAGCCAGGCGCCGTGATAGCCGCCGACCAACACCGCCGACAGCGGGGCGGCCTGCCCACCGGCCAGCGCCAACAGATTGCCGACCCGGATGCCGTGCGGTGCCTCGTAGACCCCGGGCGCCGCGATCGCGCCACCGAGCGTGGCCAGGAACGAGCCCGGCTCGGCCTCGGTGCCCGATCTGCGGAACGCGGCGGGGCCACGCTGCGCGATCACCGCGATGTGCGCCAGCGTCTCCACGTTCTGCACCAGCGTCGGCCTACCCCGCAGGCCCGAGTGCACCACGAGTTGGGTCTTGTCCGTCGGCAGTGGCTTGCGGCCCGCGATCCGCGCGATCACCGCTGACTCCTCGCCTGCGACGAACGTGTCCGGTGCGTCGACGACGGTCACCGCGAACCGGTCCCGGCCCGCCCGTTCGGCGATCGCGCGGCGCACGTGGTCGGTGAGCGTGCCCGACACGTAGAGATAGCAGTCAGCGGCGCCGACAGCCTCCGCGGCGAGTTGCAGCCCGTCCAGCACCAGGTGCGGCGACCTGGACAGCAGTGTGCGGTCCTTGGCGCTGGCCGGTTCGCCCTCGGCGCCGTTGCCGATCACCACCGGCCGCACGCCGATCGCGACGGCGGCCAGCTTGCGCCAGGTCGGGAACCCGGCACCGCCGCGACCGGTCAGGCCTGCCTGTTCCAGCAGGCCGATCAGCCTGCCGCCCGGTCCCTGCCAGGGCAGTGGTCCGGTGCGGCGCACATGTTCGGCCAGGTCCGGCGTCCGCGTGGCCAGCAGCGGTCCCGGCGCGAAGGTAGTCGTGGTCATCGGACACCTGCCAGTTGGTCGGTCCGGTCGGTGAGGTGCACGCGGGGTCGCGTGGTGAATCCGTCGGACAGCCGCCAGCACACGCAGGCCAGGACCAGGCCGACACAGCACCCGGTGATCGTCCACAGCCAGACGGTGCCGTTGTCCGTGCCGGTACCCAGGCCGTGCGCGACGGCCACCGGCCACGACAGGTACGCCGCCCAGTGCACGAACCGCCAGGCGCGGACGCCGATCCGCTGCCGCAGCAGGCTGGTGACCAGCACCGCGACCAGCAGTTCCGCCGCGATCGTGCCCAGCCCGAGCCAGAACGACCGGTACGGCCCCGCGAACGGCAGCAGGACGTCGAGCAGCCGCAGCGGCGCGAACGGGTCGAGCAGCATCGTGATCACGTGGATGGCGAGGAACACCAGCGCCAGCAGGCTCGCACTGCGGTGTACCCAGACAACGGCGAACCGGGGCAGCCCGAACACCGGCCGGGCCGACCGGGTCGCGATGCCCAGCGCCACGACGACGCTGAGCAGCACCAATGTGACCACACCGGTGCCCCTCGCCACGTACCAGAGCGCGTTCGTCATGACCCGTCCTCCCTCGGCCAGCCGCCGACCGTGCGCACCGAGCCATTGGCGGCGACGAACCTGGCCGGCAGGATGAGCCGGCCTGGCGCGGTCAGGCCACGCACCAGGGCGGCCGTGCTCTCGGTGTTCGCGTCCACACAGGACGGTGCCACCACGGATACCGTGCGCCACACCGGATCGACCGGCAGGCACGTCCTCGGGTCGAGTATGTGGTGTAGCAGGCGGCCTCCTCGCCGCCACCGCCTGCTGATCGTGCTCGACGTCGCCATCGCCATGCCGGCGGCCAGCCGCACGGTGGTGGCCGGTTGGCCGGGGCCGTCGGCCACCAGCACCCGCCAGCCACCGGCCGGCCCTTCGCCCGCGGTGGCGATGTCGCCACCCAGGCTGACCAGCACGCCTGTCCCGCACGACGAAGCGACCAGCGCCGCGCACAGGTCGGCGGCGAACGCCTTGCCGACCGCGCCGAGATCCAGCCGCACACCGACCGGGACCGTCACCTCCTGGCCGTGCAGCCGGACCTGATGCCAGCCGGGTGCGCGGCGCACCATCACCGGGAGGGCGCCGCCGTCGGCGGGCACGAGCGCGAGATCCCGGTCGTAGCCGAGCGACTCCATCGCGATGCCGATCGTCGGATCGACATCGCCGTCGGTGAGCGCGGCGGCGCCGAGGGCCGTGTCGATCAACTCGGCGAGCAGCGGGCTGACCTGGGTCGGCCTGCCCTGCGTCAGGTCGAGCCTGCGTAGCTCGGAGTAGGCGTGGAACCGGTTGCACGCGGCGTCCACGGCGGCCAGCACCGAGTCGACCACCCGTCGGGCGGCCGGCAGCGCCGCCGGATCGGTGACCACGATGCGGGCCGTGGTGCTCCAGATCGGCCATTGCCGGGTGTCCTCGCCGACCGGCAGCAGTGCGGTGGTCGTCATGGTCACGACCCCGCCGACTGCGCCTGCGGCACCGAACCGGTACCTGAGCCGACCCCGCCGGAATCGGTCGAACCGGTCGAGTCGGTCCCCGTTGAACCAGTCCCTGTCGAGTCGCTGTCGTTCGAACTCGTGCTGGTCGACGTGGTGGTGGTCGTGTTCTTCGCGACCGTGTCCGCGTGGGCGAGCACCGCCACAGCGCCGGACCCGACCACGCCCGCCGCGGCGAGCACCGCGGTGATCAGGCCTGCCCGGCGCAACCCGCGTTCCCTCGCGGTCCCCGGTGTCTGCTGGTTCATGTCCACCAGCCTGTGAGCCGAGTCTGTGCGTCGCCTGTGTGGGTGGTGAGGGGAACCTGTGGCGAGAGCACTCGTAACGGCCGGTCGGTAGTGTCGGGCCATGGAATTCGAGTTCGGCGGCGAACTGTGGTTCTGGCGCGGACCCGCACCGTGGTACTTCATCACCGTGCCGGAGGGCGACTGCGTCGTGCTGCAGGCCGAGTCGGCGGCCGTCAGCTACGGCTGGGGCATGATTCCGGTGACGGCCAGGATCGGCGACACCGAGTGGCGGACCTCGCTGTTCCCGAAGGACGGTCGCTACGTCGTGCCGGTGAAGGCGGACGTGCGGCGCGCCGAGCAGTTGGACGAGGGTGACAACCCGACAGTGCGCCTGACGATCCGCGCCTGACCAAGTGGGTGACGCCGTCGCCGAACGGCTCAACCACGACACCACCATGTGTGCTTCGGTTCGCCGATCGTGCCGCCAACTGTGGCAACCGGTCACCGGTTGAGTGGATATCCAACCGAGAGTCCAGCTCGATACGCTGACCATTCCCGTCGTACGGGGATTCAATTGTCCACAATTGGTCCTTTGAGGAGCACTCATGATCGCCCGTCTGCGAAGACATTTCACCAGACGATTCGCCATGGCCGCCGTGGCGGTCGCGGCGTTGTCCTGCACGAGCGCCGTCGTCGCGAGTCCGGCGAACGCGACCACCGGACTCCTCGACGGCAGCTTCGAGAACCCGGTGGCCACCGCGAACGGCTTCGTGCGCATCTCCGCAGGTCAGCCACTCGGCGCGTGGACGGTGACGAAGGGCGACGTCGATCTGAGCGGCAGCGGATTCTGGCAGACCGAGAACGGCGCACAGTCCCTGGATCTGGACGGCAGCGTGGCCGGCGCGGTCAGCCAGACATTCAGCACCTCACCGCTGTTCGCCTACGAAGTCACTTTCGCCCTGGCCGGCAATCCGGTGTCCGCGCCGGTGGTGAAGACAGGACAGGTACTCGTCAACGGCCATGTCGCGGACAACTTCTCCTTCGACACAACGGGGAAGACCGAGGCGAACATGGGTTACGTGAGCCACGAGTTCGCATTCCAGGCCACCGGCACGTCGACGACCCTTGAGTTCCTGAGTACCACCGGCAGTGGATTCGGCCCGGTGATCGACGACGTTCGGGTGCAGCCGTGTCTGCTGATCCTGTGTGTCAACATCTCACTCGGACAGTCGGACTGACGTCCGGAAAACGCATACATCCATTCGGTGTACGACGCGGGCACCCGATCGGCGGATCAGCACTACATCATTTGGCTGCTACGCTTCGAATCGCGTTCGAATCAACATGCCAAATCCCTGCTGATGCCAGGAAAGTCAGGCGACGCCCATGTCCCCTTTGCATCGGAGTTCTCATGTGCACAGTCATGTCGACGACCTGAGCATCAATCCCCTGTACGCCGGCAGTTCCAGTTTCGCCGGCGTGCCGCGCTACCGGATGCCGGACAATCCAATGGCACCGGACACAGCGCTCGCGGTCATTCGCGACGAACTGATCCTGGACGGCAACGCCAGACAGAACCTGGCCACGTTCTGCACGACGTGGATGGAGCCGCAGGCCAGCGAACTGATGGCCGACTGCCTCGCCAAGAACATGATCGACAAGGACGAGTACCCGCAGACCGCAGAGCTGGAACGCCGCTGTGTCAACATAGTCGCCCACCTGTGGCATGCCCAGGATCCCGAGGCCACCGGCTGTTCGACCACCGGATCGAGTGAAGCGGTGATGCTCGGCGGAATGGCGCTGAAATGGCGGTGGCGGGAGCGCAGGAACGCGGCAGGCCTGCCGACCGACCGGCCAAACCTGGTCATGGGCAGCAACGTGCACGTGTGTTGGCAGAAATTCTGCCGGTACTGGGACGTGGAACCACGAATGGTGCCGATGACCCGCGAACAGATGTGCCTGGACGGACCGCGCGTTGCCGCGCTGTGCGACGAGAACACCATCGGGGTGGTGACGGTTCTCGGCTCGACCGAGGACGGCCGTTACGATCCGGTGGCCGAAATCGCGGCCGAACTGGACTCGTTGGCGGAGCAGGGCGGAATCGACGTGCCGTTGCACGTGGACGCCGCATCCGGTGGATTCGTCGCGCCATTCCTGCAACCGGCCCTGGTGTGGGACTTCCAACTGCCCAGGGTGGCCTCGATCAACGTGTCCGGCCACAAGTACGGGCTTGTCTATCCCGGCGTCGGCTGGATCATCTGGCGCGACGCGGTGGCGTTGCCCGAGGAACTGGTCTTCCGGGTGAACGTGCTCGGCGGTGACATGGCCACGTTCGCCCTGAACTTCTCCCGCCCCGGCGCGCAGGTCGCCGCCCAGTACTACAACTTCCTGCGGCTGGGCTTCGAGGGCTACCGCAGGTTGCAGCAGACCTGCCAGGACGTGGCGCTGTACCTGTCCGGCGAGATCGGCAACATCAAGGAGTTCGAACTGCTCTCCGACGGCAGCGACCTGCCGGTGTTCGGCTTCAAGCTGCGCGACGAGGTCGACAACTTCACGGTGTTCGACCTGTCCGACCGGCTGCGGCAACACGGCTGGCAGGTGCCGGCCTACACGCTGCCGCCGGACCTGACCGACGTGGCGATCATGCGGATCGTGGTCCGACCGGGGCTGAGCATGGATCTGGCGTCGATGCTGCTGAACGACATCCGCCACCAGGTCTCGCTGTTGGCCGCGACACCACGGCCTGCCACTCCCCCGGCGCATCACCAGGCCCACGCCTTCCACCACTAGGAGTCGATGTGACCGCTGTTGGCGCGACGATTCCGTTGGCCGAACTGGATATGGACCCGTACCCGACCTACGACCGGCTGCGCCGCTCACAGCCGGTGTGCTGGCTGCCGGAACTGAAGCAGTGGCTGGTCACCGGCTGGACCGAGGTGGCCCAGGTACTGCGTGATCCGGAGTCGTTCACCACCGACATGCCGGACTCGCCGATGATCAAGCTGTGCGGTGGCGTCCCGATGCTGCTGCGCGAGGGTGCGGACCACGAGGACGTCCGCGAGGCGTTCATCCACGACTACGACCCGCACCGGGTGAACGACTACGTCGACACCATCGTCCGTCCGCACGCACAGCGCCTGCTCGACGCACTGTTGCCGGGCGGCGGCGCCGACCTGCTGGCCGACTACTTCGAACCGGTGGCGGCCCTGTCCGAGGCGACCCTCCTGGGGCTGGGGTCGGCCGGAGCAGACACGCTGCGCGACTGGGGCAACAACCTGGCGCGGGCCGCCGTCAATTTCAGCCACGACCCGGATGTCGATGCGACAGCGGTGGTCGCGCTGGCCGACGACGGCGCCGTGCGTGCGATGCTCGCGGACCTTCGTGAGCACCCCGACCGATCGGCGCTCTCGAACCTGATGCACGCCAACCGGCCCGCGAACGACGGCCGCGCCGACAGCGATGTGCTCGCCATGCTGAAACACATCGCGATGAGCGTGATCGAACCCGGCTGGCTCGCCGGCTGGACCTGGCTGGCGCTGCTGGACCACCCCGACCAGTTGGCACAGGTGCGGGCGGACCGGTGGCTGGTGGGGGCCGCCGTCTACGAGGCGCTGCGCTGGAGCGGGCCGGTCGGGGCGCTGACCCGCCGCACCACCCGCCCGGTCACGTTGGCAGGCCAGGACATTCCGGCCGACGCCCTGCTCGCCGTGAGCATCGCGTCGGCCAACCGGGACCACACCGCGTTCCACGAGCCGGACCGGTTCGACATCCACCGCCAGGTGCGCAGACACCTCGGGTTCGGTGTCGGACTACATCACTGCCCCGCCTTCGCGTTCGTGCCCGCGATCGCCAGGACCGCCGTGGACGTCCTGTTCGACCGCATCCCGGACATCCAGCCGGCACCCGGCTGGCGGCCGGCGCCGCACGGCTGGAAGCTCCGGCTGCCCGGCCCGATCCGGATGACGTGGCAGAGCCGATGACCAGGGTTGGTTCGGGGGTGTCGCTCGCCGAGTTGGCCGGCGATCCATATGCGGCCTACCGGCGACTACGTGCCGAACAGCCGGTCTGCTGGCTGCCGGAGCCGAAGCAGTGGCTGGTCACCAGGTGGGCCGACGTCGCCACGGTGCTGCGTGACGCCGAGTCGTTCACCACCGACATGCCTGGCTCACCGCTGATCCAGTTGTGTTCCGGCGTGCCGCTGGGTGCGCGGGTCGGCGAGGACCACCGGCAGATCCGGGAGGCCGTCGCGCACGACTACGCCCCGCACCGGATCAACGACTTCGTGGACACCATCGTCCGGCCACGCGCCGAACGCCTGGTCGCCGACGTGTTCCCTGCCGGACACGCCGATGTGCTCAGCGCCTACTTCGAGCCGGCCGCGCTGTCCTCGCACGCCGATCTGCTGGGCATCGGCGACACCGACGCGGCAAGGCTGTGGCGCTGGGGCATGGCCATGGTGAACGCGTCGACCGACTTCCACGGCGATCCGGCCACGGCGACCGAGGCCCGCGCGGCAATGGCCGACCTGGACAGCGTGCTCGGTTCGTTGGTCGACAGGCTGCGGACGGCTCCGGACACCTCGGTGATCTCCCATCTGGTGCACGCCAACCGGCCCGCCGACGACCCGCGTCCGGACGCCGACGTGCTGCCGGTGGTCAAGCAGTTCGCCCAGGGCCAGCTACAGGCCGGTTGGCTCGGCGGTTGGACGCTGCTGGCGCTGCTCGCCCACCCCGACCAACTGGCGCAGGTGCTGGCCGACCGGTGGCTGGTCGGGGCCGCGGTCTACGAGGCGCTGCGCTGGAGTTCGCCGCTGGGCGTGGTGTCCCGCCGCACCACCCGGCCGGTCGTGCTGTCCGGGCAGGAGATCCCGGCCGGGGCCGTGCTCGCCGTTGGTGTCGGTTCGGCGAACCGTGACGAGACGGTGTTCGAGCGGCCGGACGAGTTCGACGTGCACAGGACTGTGCGCACCCATCTCGGTTTCGGCCTCGGCGAGCACCACTGCCCCGCCTACGCCTTCGTGCCGGCCATCGCCCGCACGACAGTCGACGTGCTGCTCGACCGCATCCCGGACCTGAGCCCGGAACCCAGCTGGCAACCGGCACCACACGGCTGGAAACTCCGGCTGCCCGGCCCGATCCGCGTGACCTGGCGCTACGACGCGGCCCAATAATCGCCGGCGGCCTTGGACGCGCGCAGCGTTGCCTCGTCCTCGAAGCCGGGCGCCATCGACGCCGACGTGCCAGCCATGTACTGGTGGTGGTCGATGCCGAGCAGCCGGATCCAGCTCTGCTGGCCGAACGTCAGCGCGATGAAACAGCCGAGTTCCACCAGTTCCGGCTCGGTGAAGTGGGCATGCAGGCGTTCCCAGAGTTCCGCGCTGTTGGTGCCCCACGCGATCGCCTCGGCGTACGCGAGTGCCGCCTTCTGCCGGTCGTCGTAGCGCGGTGACGACTCGAAGTTCAGCAACTCGTCGTACTGCTGCTCCCCGATGCCGGAGGCCGCTGCCTTCGCCGACCGCTGGTTGCCGCAGAACTCGCACTTGACCGTCCGGGAGATGTAGACCCGGCACAGGTCCTTGGTCGCGTGGTCGCAGACGCCGGAGTGGAACACGGCCTGCCACGAGTCGGCGAAGGCCCAGAACGCGTTCGGCGCGTGCGCCCGCACCGCCGAACTCTCCGGGCGCGGGGTGCCCTCGGTGGCGCAGCGGTGCATCTCCGCCTGCATCCGCTCGTCCATCTGCTCCAGCGGGACGTAGCTGATCGCCTGCTCGGTCATCGGGACTCCTTTACCACTCAACGGCGAAATAGCGCGACTCCGTGTAGTCCAGGACGCCCTCGTGACCGCCCTCGCGGCCGATGCCGCTCTGCTTGACACCACCGAACGGCGCCGCC
>DASXYT010000414.1:0-12787 GCA_036502345.1 Pseudonocardiaceae bacterium
CTGCGCCATGATGCGCACGTGGGAGTGATCCGGATCGGTGCCGTCGCCGCCACGTTCGGCCGCGACCTGGACTTCGACCTGCAGCGCATCGGCACGCTGATCTCGCACGCCAGACGCGACGGCGTCGCGCTGCTGGTGCTGCCGGACGCTGCCCTCGCTGGCTACCTGCCCGACCTGCGCAACCCCGACCCCGAGTCGCTGCCGCCCGCGCTGGACCCGGAGGGCGAGCAGGTCAAGGCCGTCGTGGCGCTGGCCGAGGAGATGGTGGTGTGCGTCGGCTACTGCGAGGCCGACGGCGACGCCCGGTACAACAGCGCCATCTGCGTCACCGGTGACGGCGTGCTGGGCAGGCACCGCAAGGTGCACCAGCCGGCAGGCGAGTCGGCCGCGTACTCGGCGGGTGACCGGTTCGCCGCGTTCGACACCCCGGTCGGGCGGCTGGGCATGCTGGTCGACTACGACAAGACGTTCCCCGAGTCGGCGCGGGCGCTCGCGCTGGACGGCGCCGACATCCTGGCGTGCCTGTCCGCGTGGCCGACCAGCGTCACCAACCGGGCACCGAGGATGGCCGACGACCGGCAGTCCCGGCTGTTCGACCTGTACGACAGGGCGCGGGCCGCGGAGAACCAGGTGGTGCTGGTGTCGGCCAACCAGACCGGCGTGCTCGGCGGGATGCGGTTCCTCGGCCAGGCCAAGGTGGTCGGGCCGGGCGGCGACATCCTGGCCCGCACCTGGTCGAAAGCGGGGATCGCGGTCGCCGAACTCGACCCGCACGCCGAGATCGCGGTGGCGCGGCGGGTGCTCAAGCACCTCGACGAGCGCAAACCGGAGGTCTACGGGTGAAGGTCGCGCTGCTGTCCTACTCGACCAAGCCGCGCGGTGGCGTCGTCCACACGCTCGCCCTGGCCGAGGCGCTGGCCGGGCTGGGCGTGGACGTGACCGTGTGGACGCTGGGCCGAGGCGGCGACGACGGGTTCTTCCGGCCGGTCGACCCCGCCGTGCGGCTCGCTGTCGTGCCGTTCCCCGACGTACCGGGGGAGGGGGTCGGCGAGCGGGTGCTGCGGTCGATCTCGGTGCTGCGCAACAAGTTCGACCCGTCCGGCTACGACATCGTGCACGCCCAGGACTGCATCAGCGCGAACGCGGCGGGCCGGTGTGTGCGGACCGTGCACCACATCGACCACTTCACAACGCCCGAACTGGCCGCCTGCCACGAGCGCGCGATCGTCGAGCCGTACGCGCATGTGTGCGTGTCGGCGTCGGTGGCCGCGGAACTGCGGGCCGGCTGGGGTCTGCGGGCCACCGTCATCCCGAACGGCGTCGACTACGACCGGTTCGCCTCGGCCGACCCCGCAGGCTGGCGGGACAGGTTCGGCTCCTATGTGCTCGCGGTGGGCGGTATCGAGCCGCGCAAGGGCAGCCTCGACCTGCTGGAGGCGTACGCGCTGCTGGGCAGGTCCGATGTCCGGCTGGTCATCGCGGGCGGCGAGACGCTGTTCGACTACCGCGACTACCGGGCCGCGTGGGAACGGCGGGCAGCCGAGTTGGGCGTGACGCCGGAGGTGCTCGGTCCGGTGCCGCACGACGACCTGCCCGGCCTGGTGGCGGCGGCAGGCGTGTTCGCGTTCCCGTCCACGAAGGAGGGTTTCGGGCTGGCCGCGATGGAGGCGCTGGCCGCCGGCGTACCGGTGGTCACCAGGGACCTGCCGGTGCTGCGCGAGGTGTTCGGCGATGCGGCCAGGTTCGCCACCGACCCGGCCGGCCTCGCTGACGCCCTGCTCGCCGCTCTGGCCGATGACGACCCGGCGGCCAGGCAGGCCGGCCGGGACCTGGCGATGCGGCACACCTGGCAGGCGGCGGCAGAGCGCCACCTCGCGCTGTACGGACAGTTGTCGCGCTGAATTCGTCGGATGTTGCTGGCAGCATGCCCGCATGCCTGAGATTCCGGAGTCGAACTACTCGCCGGTGTGGTCGGGGGCCGAGCGCCCGAAACTGCCGCTGACCGGTGACGAACGGTCCACACTGACCGCGTTCCTGGACTGGCACCGTGCCACGTTCGAGCAGAAATGCTCCGGTGTGCCGGCAGAACGGCTCTCCGAGAAGAACATCGAGCCGTCCGGCCTGAGTCTGCACGGCCTGCTGCGGCACCTGACCGGCGTCGAGCGCTACTGGCTCCGCATGCAGTTCGCCGGTGAGGACCTGCCGATGATCTACTACTCCGACGACGATCCGGACCAGGACTTCGAATCGCTGGACGGCGACGTCGGCGAGGCGCTGGCCGCCTGGCGGAGCGAGTGCGAGCACAGCAGGGCAGCCGTCGCCCGAGCGTCCTCATTGGACGACACCGGCACCAAGATCCGGACCGGCGAGGCGTTCTCGTTGCGGTGGGTCCTGCTGAACATGATCACCGAGTACGCGCGGCACAACGGCCACGCCGACCTGCTGCGGGAACGGATCGACGGCGCGGCCGGTGCGTGACCGGCTGGTCCGGGCTACTGGGACAGCGGCAGGGTGACCGACGAACTGGCCAGGTTGACGGTCAGCTTCGGGCGGCTGCCGGTGCCATTGATGTAGCCGGAGTCGGTGCCGCCGATGATCAGCGCCAGCTTGTGGCCCGCCGGCACGGTGTGGTCGGTGGTGTTCAGCGGGAACGTGATCGTGACCGGCTTGCCCGGCGTGAGCGTCTGCTGGCTGGTCAGCGACGCGAAGTGGCCGAGGTCGGCCCAGCCGCGTTCGAACACGTCATCGGACACCGTCTGCGTGTGCGGCACCGTGTCCAGGTAGCAGGCCGAGTCCGCCGTTGTGCTGTCGCCCCAACAGGATCGGGTGGTCAGCGTGGTGATGCCCTCGTCGCCGGCCTGGTAGTCGCGCATCGTGGTGGTGCCGTAGTCGACCAGCACCGCCGACAGCCGGGCGGCCGATGTGGACGGTGTCACGGTCAGCGTGACCGTCGTCGTGCCGGAGATCGTGGCCGCCGTGGTCAGCGCGGGAGTCGTGTAGATGATCCGGTCGGCCTGGGTCGCGGTCGGGCTGCCTGCCCACGTGTCGTCGTCGGCGTTCGGGTTGTCGGTGAACGCCGCCGTCTTGCCGGCGGGCGATGCCGGTGCGCCCAGCGTGCCGACGCCTGCCGTGCTGCCCGCTGTCATGTGCCACACGGTGGGCGTGGTGCCCGGGATCGGCCAGGTCGGGTAGTTCACCCACTGGTCGGGCGCCCGCTCGACCGACGCCTGCGGGTCGGTCTGCACGCCGTTGTCGATGCCCATCAGGTAGTGGTCGAACCAGCGGTGCAGTTCGTCCACGAACGCGGCCCGCCGGAAGTCGAACGGGTCGACGTGCCCGGTCTGGGCCAGCCAGATCATCTTCGGCACCGACGCCGGCAGCGCGTCCCACCACTGGCCGAAGTCGATGGGCAGCACGTTGAGGTCGTTCACCCCGTGGGTCATGAACACGCTGGCTGTCACGTTCGCCGCGTTGGCCACGTAGTCGCGGGCGGCGTAGGTGGCGGTGAAGTTGCCGTTGGCCGGTGAGCCCGCGTCGATCCCGCTGGCCACCGACGCGCACGCGCTGGTGGTCGCCGTCGACTCGACCAGGGTGGACAACTGGCCGGGCGTCTCCCTGGCCAGTGGGGCGCCGTCGGCGCGGAAGTAGTTGTACCAGTTGCTGATCGCGGACTCCGGCACGATCGTCTTCAACCCGACGACCCCGGTGGACGCGACGCCCTCGGCGATGGTGCCGTCCCACGACTTGCCGATCATGCCGACGCTGCCGTCGGACCAGGTCGCGGCCGCCGTTGTCGTGCCGGTGACCGAGGTGAACCCGGTGGCCCGGCCGTTCAGCCAGTCGATCACCGACTTGGCCGACGTCACGTCCGAGGGCCCGCCGACGTCGACGCAGCCCTGCGACCTGTTGGTGCCGGCCAGGTCGACGAGCACCACGGCGTAGCCGCGTGGCACGAAGTAGTTGTCGAAGAACAGCGGGAAGTCGGTCGGGTTGCCGGCCGCGTCGTACTGCTTGACCTGGAGTTCGTTGCCCCGCCCGCAGCACGAGTAGTACGGGCTGGCCTCCATGATCACCGGGACCTTGGCCACGCCGTCCAGCTCACTCGGCCGGATGATGTCGGCGGCCACCCGGACGTGCCCGCCCGGCTGGCCGCTCGCGGTCAGCCCGGTGTCCACCCACACCGTCTGCCGGATGGCGTCGGCGTAGGAGAAGGTGTCCTGCGTGGCGCCACCGACGATCGGGCTCGGTGGAGCGGTGGCGGCCACCGCGACCGACGGTATGGCGACGACGGCCAGGGCAGCCAGCAGGCCGACCAGGAGCGGGAACAGGCGACGGCGCATCGGACACCTCCGACATTCAGCCTAAGCAGCCAGGATTCCTCGCCGCAGCGCCAAAAGTAGGACGTGTTCCACAGTCAACGTTCTGCTCTGGTCGGCCCGGTGGACCACCCGATCAGGCGAAGCCGGCCACCTGGTGCGGCGTGTAGGGCTCCTCCAACCGCGCGACCTCGTCGTCGGCCAGCGTGATGTCCAGCGCCGCGAGCGCGTCGTCCAGGTGGTGCGGCTTGGTGGTGCCCACGATCGGCGACGTGACCAGCGGGTTGCGCAGCAGCCAGGCCAGCGCGACCTGCGCCCTGGGCACCCCACGTGCCTCGGCGATGGTGGCCACCCGCTCCACGATCACCCGGTCGGTGTCGGCGTAGAGGCGCTTGCCGAACTCGTCGGTCTCGCTGCGGGTGCTGCCCTCGTCCCAGTCCCTGGTCAGCTTGCCCCGCGCCAACGGGCTCCACGGGATCACGCCGACGCCCTGGTCATCGCACAGCGGCAGCATCTCCCGCTCCTCCTCGCGGTAGAGCAGGTTGTAGTGGTTCTGCATGGTGGCGAAGCGGGTCCAGCCGTGCCGGTCGGCGAGGTACAGCGCCTTGCTGAACTGCCACGCGTGCATCGAGGACGCGCCGATGTAGCGGGCCTTGCCGGCCTTCACCACGTCGTGCAGCGCCTCCAGGGTCTCCTCGATCGGTGTCCGGTAGTCCCAGCGGTGGATCTGGTAGAGGTCCACGTAGTCGGTGCCCAGCCTGCGCAGGCTGTTGTCGATCTCACTCATGATCGCCTTGCGGGACAGGCCACCGCCGTTCGGGCCCTCCCGCATCGCGCCGTGCACCTTGGTGGCCAACACGATCTCGTCCCGGTTGGCGAAGTCGGCGAGCGCCCGGCCGGTGATCTCCTCGCTGCTGCCCGCCGAGTACACGTTGGCGGTGTCGAAGAAGTTGATCCCGGCCTCGACGGCCCTGCGGATGAACGGCCTGCTCGTCTCCTCGTCCAGGCTCCACGCGTGGTTGCCCTGGTCGGGGGCGCCGAAACTCATGCAGCCCAAGCAGATCGGCGATACGTCCAGCCCTGTCGAACCCAGCTTCACGTACTCCATGTGATCAGCCTACTTCGGCATCCGGGTCGTGCGTCCCGGTGCGGCAACTACTGCGGGTGACGATGCTGAACATGCATTTCGCCGGTAAATCGGACCAGGAATGCGGAGGGCCGCCCCGTCGCCGAAGCGATGGTGCGGCCCTGTGTCCTGCGGTTGTGCTACCGGCCACTGAAAGCGGTGTACTGCTCCGTGGCCGAAGTGATCGCGTTGCCCTTGGGTACGCGGCTTACCACTGTGTTTGTTACCGAATTGAAACTACTTGCTCTTCCTGCCTTTGGCCGGTGCGGCCTGGGCAGCTTCGAATGCGTCGATGACGGCGGCCGGGATCCGACCGCGGTCGGACACGTCGTGGCCGTTCTTCTTGGCCCATTCCCGGATCGCCTGGGTCTGCTCGCGGTTGCGGCCGCTGCCACCAGCTGCGGTCAGGGTGCCACCACGCTTCACCCGACCGCCGGTACGGCGGGCGGACGTGATGAACTCGGCCAAGTGGTCACGCAGGCTGGCGGCGTTGTCCTCGTTGAGGTCAATCTCGTAGGTCACGCCGTCCAACCCGAAGGTAACCGTGGAAATGTCGTTGCTGGAGGTGCCGTCCAGGTCATCCACCAGTTGTACGAGAACTTTCTGGGCCATGTGATTCCTAGTGTCTTTCTCTCGATGGAACTCCGATGGCTGGGGCTGGGAGAAGTGTAAATCGCGATTCGGCCAATCGGGTGACAGGGGTCCCGCTCCGTGTCGCGATTCTGCCACGCAACACACGAATTGTCCGGTTGATTGGTGTCACGCTGTAGTATTCGCAGGTGGCGCGGCCGGCGGCAGGGATCCTGCCCGCCGTGCAACGCCGGGACCATCCGGCTCCGTCCCCTCAACAGCGAAGCGAAGGACGGAGCGCGATGAACAAGACGATCGCAACAACGGCCGTGCTGGCCGCCGCAGTCGTGACGCTCGCGGCAGGCTGCGCCAGCAGGACGACGCCAGGAACGCAGCCGGCACTCGGCATCGCCACCAGTCCGTCGGCGCCAGCGGGACCGGCCTGCCCGACGACCATCAAACCCGGCGTCTCGTCAGCGGCGGCATCGAACCTGACCATGGTCCCCGGCAAGCCGAACCAGGTCACCATCTGCCGCTACACGACCGCCGGCAAGCTGGCCAGGACGACCACCGAGGGCGCGGCGACGGCGACCACGATGACGGCGGCCCTGAACCGGGCCAAGCCATGGCCACGCGGCACATACAACTGCCCGGCCGCCTTCAACCTCTACGACCTGCTCGCGTTCGGCTACTCCGACGGTCACCGGGTCGACGTGCAGCTGTCCATGAGCGGCTGCAAGTCCGCGACCAACGGCAAGCGGACCGTCTTCTACAGCCAGGACACCGGCAAGCAGGTCACGTCGTTGGTCGGCGTGTCCCCGACGCAGGGCGGCTGACGCTCAGCAGCCGGAGGACTGGGCCGTGACCAACGGCGGCAGCGGCCCCGGGTGGTGCAGCACCAGGTAGCCGTCGACGGAGTAGACGATCCGGTAGCCGTGGCCGGTCAGGTAGTCCACCTTGGCCTGTTGCTGCGCGACCGTGCAGAACGGGAACACCTGGTTCGCCGTGTCGGCCACCACCCACGGCGCCCACCTGGGCAGTTCGTCCCACAACAGGACGGTGGTCCGGCTGGTCAACCGGGGGCCGAGCGGGTTGGCCGCCTCGACGGTGACCCCGGACGGCACGGTCGCGACGGCACCGGCCTCGGCCCGCATGGCCGCAGTCCGCTGCCAGGACGAGCCGTGCAGCAGTTGGTCGAAGGCGAAGTCGTGCACCGAGAACACCGCGAGCACCAGCACGGCCGCAGCCCAGAGCACGCCGATCCGCTCACCGGCCGGCCGCAGCGGCTGTCGATGGGCCGACCACCGCCGTAGCCGCGCCATCGCGTCCACCCCGGCGCACAGCAACGGCACCACGAGGAACGCGTCGTAGTGGAACGCCGTGCTCCACCAGTTCGGCGCGTCGGACAGCATCCGTTCGGCCAGTTGCGGCAGGAGCACCAACAGGAACGGTGAGAGCAGCGACGCGAACGCCGCCACGGTCAACAGCGCCACGACGGTCTGCACCTTGACCTGGGGCTGCACGAAGGTGTCGCCGACCGTGGCGGGGTGGGTCAGCATGTCCCACACCGCGCTGGGCAGCGAAGGGCCGAACTGGCCGTAGCGCCAGTAGAACCGCGGCTTGCTGCCGAACGCGGGCAACACGATGTCGGTGCACACCACCACGGCGACCAGCCCGCCGACCACGAAACCGGTGCCCAGTCGCCGAGCCTCGTGCCGGCGTGGCGTGACCCACCGCGTCGACATGAGCAGCACGGCCAGCCCGAACGCGGCGACCATGAGGCCCATGTCCTCCTTGACCGCCAGCAGGCCGAGCGCCGGCAGGGCCAGGTGCCACCAATGGCCCGCGTCCCGGCGATAGGCGGAGAACCGCTCGAACAGCACCGCCAGCAGCAGCGGCACGAACGCGACCTCGTGGAAGTCGAACGCGACCGCCTGGGCCACCGGCCAGGACACCGCATACCCGATGGCCACGCAGTACGCGGCGACCGTGCCGAGTTCGCGGCGGGTGAACAACCACAGCGGTGGTATCGCGGCGGCGAACAGCAGTGCCTGGGCGACGAGCAGCGTCTGCGGTCCGGAGTGGATCCAGTACAGCGGCGCCAACGTGGCCAGGATCGGCGAGAAGTGGTCGCCCAGTTCGGAGAACCCGGTACCGAAACCCCGGTGCACGCCGGACACCACCGCGACCGGTAGCTGGAAATGGCTGTAGGACCGCACCGCCTGGTCGAAGATCACCAGGTCGTAGGTGCCCGCGCGGAACGTGTAGAACCGCAGGAACTCGACCGTCGCGTACAGCGCGACGGCGGCCGCCGTGAGTACCGAGACGGCGATGGCGTGCCGTCGACGCGGCGTGGTGATGACGTCCGGGCGGGCGTCGGCCAGTTCCAGCATCAGTCGGTGGCCGGCGCGTGCCGTCCCGACCACGCCGCGACGGCGGCCATCACCAGATCGCCCAACGTCATCAGGATGCGCGACACCAGGGCGACCGCCGTGGCTCCGCCGACACCCACCACGGGACCGAGCAACGCCACCAGCAGGACCTCGCGGATACCGGCACCGGCCGGCGCGAACACGATCAGGAACCCGACACACCACGCGAACGCGAACCCGCCGATGGCCAGCAGCACGGTCCTGCCGTCCGGGGCCCCGAGCCGCACCGCGAGCAGCCAGATCTGCGCGCCGTACAGCACCCAGGAGACCATCGCCCAGCCCAGCGCGAGGAGCACGGCACGCCCGGTCAGCGGCTGGGTCATCGGTGGCCGCCTGGCCAGCCGCAACAGCCGGTCCAACAGCGGGTTGAGCACCTTCGGATGCACGCACGCCAACAGCACGGGCGCGGCCAGGAACGCCCACCGGTACGCGGTGGCCTCGCCCGCCATGAACGGCAGTGTGACCAGTGCGGCGATCAACCCGCCGAGCAGCGACACGATCATGGTCAGCATGGACGCGGTGGCCGACCTGGCACGCGGCACCTTGTGCGCGGTGCCCAGTTCCATCTGCGCGAGCACCGGCCAGATCGCACCGGGCAGGTACTTGCCCAGTTGCCCGACGAACACCACCTTGGCCGCGGCGCGGATCGGCAGCGGGGAGCCGAGCGAGGCCAGCAGCACCCGCCACACCTGCACCGAGAAGGCCAGGCCGGCGAGCACGGCGACCAGCGCGCCGAGCGCGGGCAGGATGCCGATGTCCACGAGTGAGGTGCGCACGTCGTGCCACTGGCGGACCACCGCGTAGGCACCGAGGCCCACGGCGACCGCCACGAAGGCGTAACGCACCGTGCGCCCACCGAGCACCCGGCGGGCGGTGCCCACCCAGCCCGTTCGGCGGCCGGGCACGTCGCTCGCGCCGGCCGATTCCTCGGTCGGTGTGGCAACGGGATGGTCGGGCATATCGGCAGCCTAGCGAGTGGGTGGCGCGTGCCTGGACAGCGTTAAGGTACCCGGCATCATGCGTCTTCTAGTCTTCGGCACTTACGACACCGCCACGCATCCGAGGGTGGCGACCATCGCCGAGGGCCTGCGGGCACACGGCTTCGACGTCACGGAGTGCAACGCGCCGCTCGGTGTGGACACCGCGGCGAGGGTCGACACGCTGGCCAAACCGTCCCGCATCCCGGCGTTCCTGGCCACTGTCCTGCGCAGGTGGTGCACCCTGGCGAAGGCCGCCCGCAGGCTGCCGAAGCCGGACGTCGTGCTGGTCGGCTACATGGGCCACTTCGACGTGCACCTGGCGAAACTGCTGTTCCGCAAGGTGCCGATCGTGCTGGACCACCTGATCGGGGCGCGTGACACCGCCCGGGACCGTCGCCTGGACGGCGGGCCACGGCAGGCCGCCATGCGGCTGATCGACTCCGCTGCCCTGCGCGCGGCCGACGTGATCGTCGTGGACACCGACGAGCATCGGGCAGCGCTGCCGGTGAAGCATCAGGACAGGGCCGTCGTGGTGGCGGTCGGGGCGCCCGCTGCGTGGTTCGCCGAGGCGTCGTCCTTGCCGGACGGCCCGCTGCGGGTCGTGTTCTACGGGCTCTACACACCGCTGCAGGGCGCCCCGGTGATCGGTGCCGCCCTCGGGCTGCTGGCCGGTGCGCCGGTCGAGGTGACCATGGTCGGCACAGGCCAGGACGAGGCCGAGACGAAGGCGGCCGCTCGGGCCAACACCGCGGTGCGCTGGCTGGACTGGGTGCCGGCGGGCGAACTGCCGGCACTGGTCGCCGGGCACGACGTGTGCCTCGGCATCTTTGGCACCGGCGAGAAGGCACTGAGGGTGGTGCCGAACAAGGTCTTCCAGGGCGCGGCGGCAGGCTGTGCCGTCGTCACGTCGGACACCGCGCCGCAGCGCCGCGCGCTGGGTGACTCCGCGCTGCTGGTGCCGCCGGGCGATCCGGCCGCGCTGGCCGATACGCTGCGATCCCTGGCCGACGACCGCGCCGACCTGGCCCGGCTGCGCGCGGCGGCCCACCTGTTGGCCACGCAGCGGTTCGCGCCGGACCAGGTGGTCACCCCGCTGCTGGAACGGCTGGGCAGCACGGCACTGATGAGGAGTTGAGATGGTCTCCGGTCCGACGACGAGCCGCCCCGGCGCGCCGAACGCGGACGCCGTGGCACCTCTGGCGCCGAACGCGTGGCTGCGGTTCGACCTGATCAGCAGGATGCTGCCGGCCGGCGTGACGGACGTGCTGGAGATCGGCTGCGGCCAGGGCGCCATCGGTGCCCGGTTGGCGCAGCGCTGCAACTACCTCGGTGTCGAACCGGACGAGACGTCCTTCGGTGTCGCGAGCCAGCGGGTGGCGGCGATGGGCGTCGGTGAGGTCCGCCAGGTGTCGTCGGCCGATCTCGGCGACGAGCGGTTCGACCTGGTGTGCGCGTTCGAGGTGCTGGAGCACATCGAGGACGACGAGGCCGCGTTGACCGAGTGGGCCGGGCGGCTGCGGCCCGGCGGCTGGGTGCTGATGTCGGTGCCGGCCCACCAGCGCAGGTTCGGACCGTGGGACGAACTGGTCGGCCACTTCCGCCGCTACGACCCGGACGTGATGACAGCGCTGCTGCACCGCTGCGGCTTCACCGACGTGACGATCCGCCAGTACGGGATGCCACTGGGCTTCCTGCTGGAGTCGGTGCGGGACGCGATCGGCAAGCGCAGGCTCGGCAGGGCGGCGGGCACGTCGTTCGAGGAGCGCACGGCTGGTTCCGGCCGGTTGTACCAGCCCTCCGGTGGCCTGCGTGGCACGGTGATCCGGTGGGGGACCGGGCCGTTCCGGTTGGCGCAGCGGGCTTTCCCGAACACAGGTGTCGGCCTGGTGGTTCGGGCGCGGCTGGCTGGCTAGTCGTTTGCCGTTGCCTCCAGCGTCAAGTGCCTGCTTCGTGCGAGGGAGCGGGGGAGGTGTGGATCATGGACGCCACTGTCCGGCTGAGGTCGGTCAGCGCTAGTTGTCGCGGGAGCGCACGATCAGGTCGGCCAGCAGGGCCAGTGACGCGATGATCAGGCCGGTCAGGAAGACCAGGATGGTGTTCGTGGCCAGTCGCACCGGGTGCGCGATCACGTCGTAGATGCCCTTCCCCAGGCCGATGCCGAGCAGGGTCAGCGCCAGCGGCATCAGGGCCTTGAGCGGGTTGAAGTACATCACCATCCGCAGCACCTGCAGGATGTAGAGGTACGCGTCCCGGACGAACTTGAACTTCGAGGTGCCGGCCCGCTTGGCGTACTCGATGGGCACGTAGAGCACGTCGTGCTGGTTGGACAGGAACGCCACGGTGATCGTGGTGACGCAGGAGAACCCGGGCGGCAGCAACCGCAGGTAGGGCTGGGCGACGTCCTTGCGGAACGCGCGCAGGCCTGAGTTGAGGTCCGGGATCTTCTGGTTGGTCAGCCACTCGGCGACCTTCCGGATCAGCCACTTGGCCGGCACCCGAAGGAACTTGTACGTCCCTTCCTCGGAGGTCCGCGCGCCGACCACCTGGTCGATCGTGGCGTCCTCGTCGAGCATCTTCACGAGTTCGGGGATGCGCTCGTTCGGGTAGGACATGTCCGCGTCGGTCCACACGACGATCTCGCCCCTGGCGATCTGCGAACCGACCCTGCGGACCGTGCCGGAACCGCCGTTGCGCCGGAACGGCAGCACCCGCAGGTTCGGGAAGTCCAGCTCGGCCTTCTGCAGCACGTCCAGCGTGTGGTCGGTGGACGCGTCGTCGACGGCGAGCAGTTCGTACGTGATGCCGGAGGCGTTCATCGCCTTGACGATCCGCTCGATCTCGGCGCGGACGTGGTTTTCCTCGTTGTAGCAGGGCAGCACGACGGTGACGTGCGGTGGCGGCGAGTCGTCGGCGGTCATGGCCAGCTGACTGGCCAGACTGCTCGGGGAGAAGGACGACTTCTTCGGGTCGACAAGCATCCGCTTTCGACTCCTAACCATGACCGCCGGGTTACGTGGACAACATTGTCGGCCAACGGCCACCGACTGGTGTAAGCGACCCCGATGTCGTCCGCTATGTCCGGAAAATTATGGCCTGGCGGCCCAGAACTGCAGGTTCAGCGGCACCGTGCTGTCCGGTCGCCGGACCAGTTGCCGGTCGTCCTCCCGTGAGTGCAGCGTGATCCGCACGTACGTGGCCAGGCTGAGCGGGTCCGGGCTGTCCAGCTGCGAGCCCGCGATCACCGGGATCCGGCCTGCCGCCCGGACGCTGGCCGCGACCTGCGCGACCGAGGCAGGCGACGGGTGCATCAGCTGCGCGACCGGCAGACCGCACTGCGCCCGGATCACCGGCATCCACTGCTGG
>DASXYT010000415.1:0-32267 GCA_036502345.1 Pseudonocardiaceae bacterium
TGGAGGTGTCCACCGACAAGGTGGACACCGAGATCCCCTCTCCTGCGGCCGGCATCCTGCAGCGGATCGTCGTGAGCGAGGACGAGACCGTCGAGGTCGGCGCCGAGCTCGCGGTGATCGCGGACAGCGCGGACAGTTCCGGCGACTCCGGCGGTCAGCCGGCCCAGCAGGCCGAGCCGGAGCCAGCACCTTCCGCACCTGAGGAACCGGCCGCACCCGAAACCGAGGCGCCGGCACAGCCCGAGAAGCCCGAACCGGCACCGGCCCCCCCGGCCGACGACCGGCCTGCGGCGTCCGGTGGCACCCCGGTGACCATGCCCGCGTTGGGTGAGAGCGTCACCGAGGGCACCGTCACCCGGTGGCTCAAGCAGGTCGGCGACCACGTCGACGCCGACGAGCCGCTGCTGGAGGTCTCCACCGACAAGGTGGACACCGAGATCCCGTCGCCGGTGGCAGGGACCCTGCTGGCCATCACGGCGGCCGAGGACAGCACCGTCGAGGTCGGCGGTCAGCTCGCGATGATCGGCAGCCAGGACGCCGCCGCCGCGCCCGCTCCGGAGCCGACGCCCGCTCCCAAGGCGGAAACGCAGGCACCGCCCGCCGCTCCCCCGGCCCAGTCCGCGGCTCCGGCGGCCCCGGCTCAGCCTGCCCAGCAGGACTGGCCGACGCAGCCGCAGCAGACCCAGGAGTCCACCAACGGCGCCAAGGCGAACGACGACAGCGCGCCGTACGTGACCCCGTTGGTGCGCAAGCTGGCCAGCGAGAACTCGATCGACCTGAGCGAGATCAAGGGCACCGGGGTCGGTGGCCGCATCCGCAAGCAGGACGTGCTGGCAGCCGTCGACGAGCGGGCCAAGGCGAAGGCCGCGCCGGCACCGTCGACACCCGCCGCCAGTTCTCGGCCCGCTGCTCCTTCTGCCCCCGCACCGCACACCGGTGACGACCAGTCGCTGCGTGGGACAACGCAGAAGCTGTCCCGGCTGCGCCAGATCGTGGCGCAGCGCACCAGGGAGTCGCTGCAGGGTTCGGCCCAGCTGACCCAGGTGGTCGAGGTCGACGTGACCAGGGTCGCCAAGCTGCGCAATCGCGCCAAGGGTGACTTCGAGCAGCGCGAGGGCGTGAAGCTCACGTTCCTGCCGTTCTTCGCGAAGTCCGTCGTCGAGGCGCTGAAGCAGCACCCGAAGCTGAACGCGTCGATCGACGAGGAGGCCAAGCAGGTCACGTATCACGGCGCCGAGCACCTCGGCATCGCGATCGACACCGAGCGCGGCCTGCTCAACGCTGTCATCCACGACGCGGGCGATCTGAACCTGGCCGGCCTGGCGCACAAGATCAGCGACCTGGCGAACCGGGCGCGGACCGGCAAGATCGGCCCCGAGGAACTGTCCGGCGGCACGTTCTCGTTGACCAACCTGGGCAGCAACGGCGCACTGTTCGACACGCCGATCATCCAGCAGCCGCAGGTCGGCATCCTGGGCGTCGGTGTCGTCGTGAAGCGGCCGGTCGTGGTGACCGACGAGGACGGCGACGAGACGATCGCCATCCGCTCGATGGTCTACCTGTCGCTGACCTACGACCACCGCCTGGTCGACGGCGCCGACGCGGGCCGCTTCCTCACCACCGTGAAGCACCGCTTGCAGGAAGGCGAGTTCGCGGCCGATCTCGGCCTGTAGCAACAGAATCAGCACTGCGGCCATGGAACTGGGACAGCTCAGCGATGACGTCGAGGTCGTTTCACCGGGCTATGCGCATGCCCATGGCTTCACTCGGGACGCCACGTGGTTCCTCCTCAAACTTCAGGAGGAGGTGGGCGAACTGACCCAGGCATTCCTGATGCGGACCGGCCAGGCCAGGACCAAGGGGCACACTCCGCAGGAATTGGACGACCGGTTCGGCGCCGAACTGGCCGACGTGTTGTGCCACTTGTTGGGTCGACCCGGCCGAACAGGTCGAGCGGAAGTGGCTGGTGTGGCACCCGGACAGGTCCGCATCGGCTGGTTGATATCCGGCTGCGGCCAGCCCGGCCCGGTCGCCCGGCCAGTTTTCGTCGCTGCCGGCCCGGGCACGGTTCGGGCTTGGTGGCCCCGCTCCCTCGCGTTCGGTGTTCGACGGCCTCAAGGGCGGTCTGGATCGTGCCCAACACCCGTGGTTCGCTGCGGTTTTCGATCGTCCGGCCGACGACCCCGAATCGACCATCAGGTCCCATCCGGAGGAAACGCCCGACTGGAGGTTCGGCGTGCTGGACCTTCCCGGCCGGTCATGAGCGACGTCACCGCCAGCCAGGTCGCGCCGGAGGGCTGAGTCGGCCACGATCGTGGCATGCGCGTCGTCATCGCTGGCTCGTCCGGTCTCATCGGCACGGCGCTGGTCGCCGCTCTACGCAGGGCGCGGCACGAGGTCGTCCGACTCGTCCGACACGCGCCGGGTGCCGCCGACGAACGGCGTTGGGATCCGCCTGCCGGGTGGCTCGAGGAGAACGCGCTCGCCGGCGCCGACGTGGTGGTCAACCTGTGTGGGGCCGGGATCGGTGATCGCCGGTGGACCGCGGAACGCAAGCAGGTGCTCAAGGACAGCCGGTACACGCCGACCGAGGTGCTGGCCACGGCCGTCGCCGAACACGGCGTTGGCACGCTGGTGAACGCGTCCGCCGTCGGTTTCTACGGTGACACCGGCGACACACCGGTGGACGAGTCGGCGCCGACCGGGGCCGGGTTCCTCGCCGACCTCTGCAAGGACTGGGAGCAGGCCACCTCGGCGGCGAGCACCGCGGGCGCCCGGGTGGTGTTCGTCCGCAGCGGCCTGGTACTCAGCGGCCACGGTGGTCTGCTGGCCAAGATCCGGCCGCTGTTCGCGCTGTATCTCGGTGGCCGGCTGGGCAGCGGTCGCCAGTACATGCCGTGGATCTCGCTGGACGACGAGGTCGCCGCGATCCGGTTCGCCATCGAGCACGACACGCTCTCCGGGCCGGTCAACCTGGCCGGGCCGACACCGGTCACCAACGCCGATTTCACCAGCACGCTGGCGAAGGTGATGGGCAGGCCCGCGCCGTGGATCATTCCGGGGTTCGCGCTGCGTGCCGTGTTCGGTGAGTTCGCCGACGAGGGCATCCTGATCGGCCAGCGGGCGGTGCCCAGGGCGTTGCAGCGGGCCGGTTTCCAGTTCGGCCACGAATCGCTGCGGGACGCGTTGACCGCCGTCCTGTGAACCCGGCGGTGTTGCTGGGCGTAGGGTCGGATTGTGAGTGATGTCGACCGTCGGCACACGTCGTGCCGCGCTTCCGCCGAGCCGATGGACGTGCGACTGCTCGGCACCGTGGACTACGCCCCCACCTGGGACCTGCAGCGCGAACTCGCAGCGGCACGGGCGGACGACGACAACGGCAGGGACACACTGCTGCTGCTGGAACACCACTCGGTGTACACGGCGGGCAAGCGCACCGAACCGGAGGACCGGCCGCAGGACGGCAGCCCGGTGATCGACGTGGACCGTGGCGGCAAGATCACCTGGCACGGCCCCGGCCAACTGGTCGGCTATCCGATCGTCCGGCTGGCCAACCCGATCGACGTGGTGAACTACGTGCGCCGCGTCGAACAGGCGATGATCGCGGTGTGCGACGCCCTCGGCCTGACCGACATCGGCCGGGTGGAGGGCCGTAGCGGCGTGTGGCTGCCCGCCGACGGCGACCGGCCCGAGCGCAAGATCGCCGCACTGGGCATCCGCGTGCAGCGCGAGGTCACCATGCACGGCTTCGAGATCAACTGCGACGCCGACCTCAGCGACTTCGACCGGATCATCCCGTGCGGCATCCGGGACGCCGGTGTGACGTCGCTGTCGCTGGAACTCGACCGCCAGGTCACCGTGGCCGAGGTGCTGCCGATCGCGCGGGACGCCGTGCGGGCCGCGCTGGACGGCGGCCTGCCGGTGTCCGAGCGGCTGATCAGCAGGCCTGCCGAGCCCAGCGTGCCCGGTGTCACGTTCCAGTTGGCTCAGTAGCTTTAGGACAGTTGCGGCATCACCTCGCTGGCCACCAGTTCGATCTGGTCTACATCGGACAGATCGAGTAGCTGGAGGTACGCGGTGGTGATGCCGGCGCGTTCCCGCCACGTACCAAGCGTGTCCACCACTTCGGCAGGTGTGCCGGCGAAACCGTGCGCCCGCACCTCGTCGACCTCCCTGCCCAGGACGGCCGCCCGCCTGGCCACCTCGGCGTCGTCCTTGCCGACGCACACCAACCGCGCCGCCGACCTGCGCAGCGACTTCGGGTCCCGACCTACCGCGGCGCATGCCTCGTCCACCCGGCCGAACTGGGCGACGGCGGTGTCCAGATCGACGAAGGCCACGTTGAACTCGTCGGCGAACCTTGCGGCCAGCGCCGGGGTGCGCTTCGGACCGCGCCCACCCACGATCACCGGTGGCCTCGGCGACTGGGCCGGCTTCGGCAGCGCGGGCGAGTCGGTGAGCTGATAGTGCTTGCCCTGGAAGGAAAACGACTCCTCGGCCCGGGTCTGCCACAATCCGGTGATGATCTCCAGCTGTTCGGTGAACCGCTCGAACCGCTCCCCCAGCGACGGGAACGGCACGCCGTACGCGCTGTGCTCGGCGGCGAACCAGCCGGCGCCGAAGCCGAACTCGACGCGCCCGCCGGACATCTGGTCGACCTGGGCCACCGTGATGGCCAGCGGCCCCGGGTACCGGAACGTGGCCGACGTGACCAGCGTGCCCAGCCGGATGGTGTCGGTGTCCCTGGCCAGGCCGGCCAGGGTGGCCCACGCGTCGGTCGGGCCGGGCAGGCCACGGGAGGCGCCCATGGTCAGGAAGTGGTCGGACCGGAAGAAGGCGTCGTAGCCGGCTGTCTCGGCGCACCTGGCGACCCGCAGCAGGTCGACGTAGTTGGCCCCGAGCTGCGGCTCGGTGAAGATCCTGAGCTGGAAGGTGTCCACGAACAGCTAGGTTATCCAGCCGCCGGACGTCCGTTCAGTGGCGTCTGCCCCGATGCGTCGACCGAGGTGGGGGTTCTGCCGGAGCCGCATCGGGCCTGCGCAGGCGTTCCAGCATCCGGATGATCGTGGTGGCCACCTCGGCGCCTGCCTGTTTCGGGTCGTCGGCGCGGGCGATCACGGTGGCACCGGCGGTGAGCGCGCCGAACAGCAGCCGCGCGCTGACCTCGACCGGCAGGTCCTCGATCATGCCGCCGTCGATCAGCGCCTGGATGCCGGTCCTGACCAGCCCGAAGCTGAAGTGGTCCTCGGCCTCGCGCCACCGCTCCCAGCCCATCACCACGGGCGCCTCGTGCACGACGATCCGCTGGTAGGACGGGTCGAGGCAGATGTCGACGTAGTGCCGGATGCCGTTCATGGCGCGTTCCCACGGGTCACCGGGACCGACGACGATCTCGGTGAGCCGGGTCATCACGGTGCTCTCCACCGCGTCGAACGCCGCCTCGAACAGGGCCTGCTTGCCGCTGAAGTGGTGGTACAGCGCGCCTTTGGTCACCCTGGCCCGCTTGGCCACCTCGTCCAGCGACGTGGCCGCGTAGCCGCGCTTGGTGAACAGGTGCACAGCGCTGTCCACCAGGGCATGCCTGGTGGACTCCGAGTACTCCAACCGCCGCGACCGCACTGTCACCATCGCCACAACTTTACGACATACCGCCGGTACGTACTGATGGTACGTTCTCCATACCGAGGGTATGCCGCAAACCAGCGGTACGCCGGGACTCAGGGACGGGGGTAGCCATGAGCTGGGCAGACTTCTACCGGCGACGGGACGCGATCGACCAGGTGCTGGCTCATGCCCGGCGCCACCAGACCGCCCGCCTGCCGTTCGACGAACTCGCCGCGGCGCGGGTCTTCGACAGCCGGGACGAACTCGCGCTCGCACTCCAGTACAGGTGGTCGTGCCTGCTCACCGGCAGGCTCGCGGTGGCACTCGCCGACGCCGGGCGCACCCAGGACGCCGACCACGTGGACGCCGTCGCGGCGGCCTGGCGGACCACGGCCCGCCAGCACCCGGAACTGCGGCGCCTGCTGGACAACCACGCGAAGGTCGGCGACGCCGAGTTCCGGGCAGCGCTGCGCGCCGAACAGCGGATGGTCGCCCACGCGGCCGGGCTCGCCGATGCCGACGAGCCCGCCGACGAGACAGCCAGGATCGGTGCCGCGTTCCTCATGCTGGTCCGTGGCACGCCGGAGCGCCCGATGCGCCGTGCCAACCCGATCGAGCAGTTGTTCCGCAGGCTCGTCGCGAGTAACTGACTCAGCCCGGCGTGCTCATCAGGTAGAACGGGGAGCCGTGCGGGTCGGCGCAGGTGGCCATCCGGCCGAACGGCGTGTCCGTCGGCTCGCTGACCACGCTGCCGCCACCGGCCCGCACGGCATCGGCCGACCCGTCGGTGTCGGCGACCGCGAAGTACGTGCCCCAACCCGCCTGCGCCGAGCCGCCTGCCGCGCCGATGCCGCCCACGGGCCTGCCGTCGACCCGGATCGTCGTGTAGTCGAAGTCCCCCAACACGGACGCGCTGATCTCGAGGCCGAACACCGCGGCGTAGAACTTCCGCGCGGTCTCCGGATCCTGCGTCGTCAACTCGTTCCAGACCTGCGTGCCCGGCTCGTTGGCCACCTGGGCACCGGACCGGGTCCGCGACTGCCACGCCCCGAACATCGCGCCCGTCGGGTCGGTGGCCAACGTGATCCGGATGCCGTCCGCACCGGGCACGTCGATGGCACCGGTCAGCGACTGGCCGCCGTGCTCGGCGATCGCGGCCAGCGCAGCGTCCAGATCGTCAACGGCGAGGTACGTCACCCACACCAGTGGACTATCGCCGGGTCCACCGGGCGGCGAGATGATGCCGGCCACCGTCTTGCCGCCGATCAGCGCCTCCGTGTAGAAGTGCTGCTCGGCGGGCGCGACGCGGTACTGCCAGCCGAACACGCCGGCGTAGAAGTCCATCGACGCCTGCCGGTCCGGGGTCCACAGGTCCACCCAACAGGGCGTGCCCTGCCGGTACTCGGAGATCTCAGTCATGCCGGGCAGCCTGGCACCGGCCACCGACCAAATCGACCCCTCTGGCGCGACCTGCCGTCCGGGGAGTACTTGTGTTCCATGCCATGATGGTCCGAGCAGGACATTCCCGACCAGTCCGGAAAAACGGCACTGATCACCGGCGCCAACTCAGGCATCGGCCTGCGGGCCGCGCAGGTACTCGCCGAGCACGGCGCCAGGGTGCTGCTGGCCTGCAGATCCGCCGACCGGGGCGCGGAAGCGGTGCGAGTGGTCACGGAGGCCGCGCACAGCTCGGCAGTGGACTCCGCCGTCGAGCTGGTCGTGCTGGATCTGGCCGACCTGCGCTCGGTGCGCGCGGCGAGTGAGCAGGTCAGGACGCTGACCGGGGACCAGCTGGACATCCTGGTGAACAACGCCGGCGTGATGATGACGCCGCACAAGACCACCACCGACGGCTTCGAGTTGCAGTTCGGCACGAACCACCTGGGCCACGCGGCGCTCACCTGGCTGCTGATGCCCGCGCTGCGCAACCGGCAGGCGGCCAGGGTGGTCACGCTGTCCAGCCCGGCGGCCAGGGGCGGCCGGATGAACATCGCCGATCCCAACTACGAGCACCGCAACTACCAGCCGCAGTCCGCGTACTCGCAGGCCAAGCTGGCAAACCTGCTGTTCGCGCTGGAACTGGACCGGCGGGCCAGGGCGGCGGGCAGCGACCTGATCAGTGTCGCGTCGCACCCCGGCTACACGGCGACCAAGCTGGTCTCGAACATGGCCGGTTCCCGCGAGGCAGGGCCGATGGCCAGCATGATCGAGTTCTTCGGTGAGCTGGGCAACCGGTACTTCGCGCAGAACGTGGTGGCAGGCACCCTGCCCACGCTCTACGCGGCCACGGCGACCGACGTGCGCGGCGGCGACTACTACGGCCCGGACGGCTTCCTCGAGATGCGCGGCATGCCGGGCCGGGCCCACCTGCCCCGGGGCGCGCAGGACCCGGAGACGGCGACCCGGTTGTGGGACCGGACCGCCGAGCTGACCGGGGTCACGCCTGACCCGGCGTGAACCAGATCACCAGGTAGGCCAGCGTAAAGTCGGACACGTGACGGTTGCCCCTGACGGGCGGAAGCTGCTGCGGCTGGAAGTGCGCAACAGCGAGACCCCGATTGAGAAGAAGCCATCCTGGATCAGGACCAAGGCCCGGATGGGACCCGAGTACACCGAGCTCAAAAAGCTGGTGCACCGGGAGGGCCTGCACACGGTGTGCGAGGAAGCAGGCTGTCCGAACATCTACGAGTGCTGGGAGGACCGGGAGGCCACCTTCCTCATCGGTGGCGACCAGTGCACCCGGCGCTGTGACTTCTGCCAGATCGACACCGGTCGACCGGCCGACCTGGACCGCACCGAGCCGCGCAAGGTGGCGGAGTCGGTGCAGGCGATGGGCCTGCGCTACGCGACGGTCACCGGCGTCGCCCGGGACGACCTGGCCGACGGCGGCGCCTGGCTCTACGCGGAGACCGTCCGCCAGATCCACGAGCTCAACCCCGGCACCGGCGTCGAGCTGCTGATACCGGACTTCAACGCCGATCCCGACCAGCTGACCGAGGTGTTCGGTTCGCGGCCGGAGGTGTTGGCGCACAACCTGGAGACGGTGCCGAGGATCTTCAAGCGGATCCGGCCCGGCTTCCGCTACGACCGCTCGCTGTCCGTGCTGACCGCCGCTCGCGACGCCGGCCTGGTCACCAAGTCCAACCTGATCCTGGGCATGGGCGAGACGCCGGACGAGGTCACCGCAGCCATGCGCGACCTGCACGAGGCGGGCTGCGAGATCCTCACCATCACCCAGTACCTTCGGCCCTCCGTGCGGCACCACCCGGTGGACCGGTGGGTGAAGCCCGAGGAGTTCGTCGAGCACCAGGAAGCGGCCGTGGCGATCGGTTTCTCCGGTGTGATGGCCGGACCGCTGGTCCGCTCGTCCTACCGCGCGGGCCGGCTCTACGCGCAGGCCATGACGCACCGCGGCGAGGCAGTGCCCGAGCACCTGTCCCACCTGGCCAAGGCAGGCCCGGCGGCGCAGGAAGCCAGTTCGCTGCTGTCCCGCTAGTTCGTGCCCGGCAGGTCACCCAGTCGCACGCCGTCCAGTCCGGCGACGAAGTCAGCGCCGTACGCGCTGGACGGCGTGTGCGCACCGGGTGCGATCTCCCCGCCGACCAGTCGCGCCACACCCGTGACCACGGCGTCCGCGGTCAGCGTGTAGGCGGCCGGAGTGGTCAGCGCACCGCTGACGACGTGGCCGTCCGGGTGTTTGGCGCGGCCCCACACCTCGGCGTGGCCCGCTGCCTGCTTGTCCTCGCTCGGCCCCTTGATCAGCCGGTTGACCAGTGAGATGCCGGCCTTCTGCACGGCGGGCATGCGCAGCAGCGGGGCGATGTACTGCTCGCCCCTGCTGATCATGTCGCCGCCCGGCACGACGGTGTAGGTGGTGATCGTCGGGATGGCCGTCGAGCGGAACGCCGAGCTGACATCACCCCACGGGATCGCGGTGACCCGCTTCGGGCCGGACGGGAACTCGGCGACGGCGGTGCGGTGGCCGAACCCGACCGTCCTCAGCTCACCGTCCACTCTGGCCCGACCGCCGGCAGCGGCGCCCTCGATGGCCGTCTTCAGCGTGCCGGGGCTGATGCCACCGCCCAGTGTGAACGCCAACTCCAGTTCGGTGGCCCCTGGCAGTCGCTGCGCCAGCATCGCGGCAAGACAATCGGTGGGCACCACGTCGAAGCCACCGCCGGGCAGCAGCACGACACCGGCCTGCTCCGCCTCGTCGTGCCGCGCGTAGATCTCCTCGAAGACATCTATCTCACCGGTGATGTCGAGATAGTGGGTGCCGGTGTCCAGGCAGGCGTCCACCATGTCCTTGGACGTGCGGGAGAACGGACCGGCGCAGTGCACGACGATCTGCACGTCGGCCAACGCGCGGCGCAGCGCCTTCCGGTTGTCCAGCGTGACCGCGACGTGCTCGCAGCCCAGCTTCTCGGCGAGTGGCGCGATCCGCTCGACCGACCGCCCGGCCAGCACCGGCCGCTCGCCGCGCTGGACCGCCAGCTTCGCCACCAGTTCGCCGGTGTAGCCGTTCGCTCCGTAGACCATCCACGTCATACCGAGAGTATGGCCAACGCCCATCGCCTACCGCACGGTAGGTGCGGTCTCCACCAGCAGTCGCTCCACGATCGCGACGTCGTAGGGGTAGGTGATCTTGATGTTGCGCTCGTCGCCGGGGATGCAGTGGGTGGGCAGCCCGGAGTACCTGGCCATGCACGATGCCGTGTCCGTGCCGACGAAGGCGTCGGCCTGGGCCTGTTCGTAGGCGGCCAGCAGCGGACCCGCCGGATAGCCCTGCGGCGTCTGCACGGTGACCAGGCGGCCCAGATCGGCGTCGGTGACTCGGTCGCCGTCGACGCGGATCAGGTCCTCCCTGGGCAGACCGGGGATCGCGCCGCCGAACTCCCGTGCCGCGGTCAGCACCGCGTTGGCCAGCTCTGGGCTGACCAGCGGGCGTGCCGCGTCATGGATGAGCACCGTGTCGACCGTGCCCTCGGTGATGCGTCCGGCGAGGCAACGCAACGCCATCAACTCGGACTCCTGCCGGCTCGCTCCACCGGTCACCACCTCGACCGGAGTACCGCTCAGGTCGGCCAGCAGTGCGGGATCGGCGAGCACCTCGGCGGCAAGTTCGCTGTCCTGCGGCCGGATCACCAACACCAGCACCCCGATGTCGGCGACCTCGGCCAGTGCCGCCAGCGACCAGGCGACGACACGGCGGCCGGCCAGCGGCAGGAACACCTTGTTCACCTCGCCGCCGACCCGGGTACCCGACCCACTGGCCAGGACGACACCGGCGGCCATCGGGCCGCCTCCCGCGCGTTCAGAAGAAGGGGGCTGCGCCACGCGGTGATGATATGTGCGACCGAACGGATGCTCCGCGTCGGTTATCCGTCGGATATCTGTGCCGTGATTCGCCGAGTGGCCACACTTTTCTGGTTCCGTCTGGCACACTATGCTTGCGGTTAACGCCGACAGACCCCCGGCTGATCCCCCAACGGCCGGGTTCAAAGCCCCCGGCCGACCTCCCCCCAGCGGCCGGGGGCTTTCCCATCCAGGTCAGCTGTCGTAATCCACTGTGAGTGTGTCCGACACCGGCAACGACTGGCAGGTCAGCACGAAACCGGCGTCGATCTCGGCCTGTTCCAGTGCGAAATTGCGCCGCATGTCCACCTTTCCGTGCGTGATGCGCGCCCGGCACGTTCCGCACACACCGCCTTTACAGGCGAACGGCAGGTCAGGACGCACCCGCTGGGCACCGTCCAACACCGGGGTATCCCTGGTCAGGGCAACCTGGGTCGACCTGCCGTCCAGCACGATCGTCACGTCACTGGTGACGCCGTCGACCGGGGCGTCCTCGTGCCGGACCGGCTCCGGTGGCAAATCGTCCACATAGAACAGTTCCCTGTGGATTCTTGCCAACGGCACGCCCGCGGTCTCCAGCACGCCCCGTGCGTCGGTCACCATGCCGTAAGGCCCGCACAGCCACCAGTGGTCCACGGCGTCGACCGGCGGGAGCAGCGCCAGCAGGGAGGTCAGCTTCGCGGCGTCCAGCCGACCGGTGAAGATGTCGGCCTCCCTCGGCTCCCTGGACAGCACGTGCACCAGATTGAGCCGGGCCGGACAGCGGTCCTTCAGGTCGGCCAGTTCGTCGGCGAACATCACGGTGTCGGTGCGCCGGTTGCCGTAGAGCAGGGTGACCTCGGTCGCCGGGTCCCGCAGCACGGACGCCGCGATGGACAGCACCGGCGTGATGCCGGACCCGGCCGCGACCAGCACATGGCTGCCGGATACGGCCAGGTCAGGGGTGAACAGGCCGGTCGGCGTGGCCACCTCGATCTCGTCACCGGGCCGCACGCCGTGCACCAGCCAGGAGGAGAACAGCCCGTCCGGCACCTCGCGCACGCCGATCCTCGGCGCCGCGCCCTCCGGCGCGCAGATCGAGTACGAACGCCGCTCGTCCCGTCCGTCGATCAGCCGCCGCAGGGTCAGCGACTGCCCGGCGCGGAACGCGAAGGCGTCGGCAAGAGAGGCCGGCACGTCGAACGTCACCGCGACCGCGTCGGCGCACAGGTGGGTCACGTCCGCGACGGTCAGGGTGTGGAAGCCGGTGCGCGTCCTCAGGCTCGCGGTCACCTCAGATCTCCTTGACGTGCTCGAAGGGTTCGGCGCAGGCACGGCACCGCCACAGCGCACGGCATGCCGTCGCACCGAACCGGGAGGTCTCCACGGTGTCGGCGGAGCCGCACCGCGGACAGGCCAGCCCGCGCCGGGTGATGCCGAGGGTGAGCGGGATCGGGCCGCTGGGCGCCCGGCCGGGTGGCGCGATGCCTGCCTCGGCCAGTGCCTGCCTGCCGTGTTCGGTGATCCAGTCGCTGGACCAGGCGGGCGTCAGCACAGTGCGGATCTCGACGTCGGTGTAGCCGGCGGCGAGCAGCGCGTGCGCCAGGTCGTCCCGCATGGTGTCCATGGCGGGGCAGCCGGTGTAGGTGGGCGTGATCGAGACGACCACCTTGCCGTCGCGCACCTCGACGTCCCGCAGCACGCCCAGATCGGCCAGGGTGAGCATCGGCAGTTCCGGATCGGTCACGCCGGCCGCAACGGCGAGCGCGCTCACCATGTCGCACCCGGATGGGCCCGCGCCACGCTCTGCAACTCGGCCAGCAGGAAACCCATCCGTTCGCTGTGCACGCCGTCGCGGCCGCCGGGCCCACCCACCGACGCCGTCCTCGGCACGGTCAGCGTGGCCGCGTCGAGTACCCGCGCGACGACGTCGTCGAACTCGGCACGATCGGACTGGCCGAACAGCTCCGCCACATAGGGCCACGTCGCGTCAAGGCCCTCCTGCATCCGCTGGTGCGACAGCTCGGTCCCGTCGCCGAGGCGGACCACCCAGCCGGCCGCGTACTCCCGGTGGTACGCCAGTTCCTTGACCGCCTTCGCCGCGATCGCCGCCAGCACCGGATCTGCTGCGTCGTGCAGCGTGCCGAACAGGGCCAGCCGCCAGGTCGAGAAGACGAACAGGCGGGCGACGAGGTGTCCGAAGTGGCCACCGTCGAGCTCCGCGAGCCGCATGTTGCGAAACTCCCGCTCGTCCCGATGGAAGGCGAGGTCGTCCTCGCCGCGCCCGGACCCGTCGATCTGTCCCGCTCTGGTGAGCAACAACCTGGCCTGGCCGAGCAGATCGAGGGCGATGTTGGCGAGCGCGACCTCGTCCTCCAGCTCCGGCGCGCGGGTGACCCACTCCTGCAGGCGATGCGACATGATCAGCGCATCGTCGCCCAGCGCCAGGGACTGGTCCGCTGTCACACCGGGCGGCACCGATGTGTCCACACCGGACAGCGGGTCGGCGAAGCCGGTGCCGAACGCCCACCGGGTGTCGTCGTTCTCCTCGGTGATGGACTCGTACACGTTGTCGAAGGCCACGGTCAGCACCCCATCAGATGTGCGGGACGTCGTCGGGAATCTCGTAGAACGTGGGATGGCGGTAGATCTTGTCCCCGCTCGGCGCGAAGAACGGGTCCTTCTCGTCCGGGCTGGACGCCGTGATGTCGGCGGCCCGCACCACCCAGATGCTCACGCCCTCGTTGCGCCGTGTGTAGAGGTCCCGCGCGTGGTGCAGGGCCATCTCGTTGTCGGCGGCGTGCAGCGACCCGACGTGCACGTGGTTGAGGCCGCGCTTGCCGCGCACGAACACCTCATACAGCGGCCACTCGTTCATCCTTGCTCCTTGGCTGCATGGGCCATGGCCGCGTCCCGCACCCAGGCGCCGTCCTCGTGCGCCTGCTTGCGGCGGGCGACCCGCTGGGTGTTGCAGGGCCCGTTGCCGCGCAACACGTTCTTGAACTCCGACCAGTCCACCTCGCCGAAGTCGTGGTGGCCGCGCTCGGCGTTCCACACCAGATCCTGGTCGGGCAGCGTGACGCCCAGCGCTGCGGCCTGCGGCACCGACATGTCCACGAACCGCTGGCGCAGTTCGTCGTTGGTGTGCCGCTTGACCTTCCACGCCATGGACTGCTCGGTGTTGGGCGACTCGGCGTCCGGCGGTCCGAACATCATCAGCGACGGCCACCACCAGCGGTCCACCGCGTCCTGCACCATCGCCCGCTGCGGTTCGGTGCCGCGCATCATGGTCATCAGCAGTTCGAAGCCCTGCCGCTGGTGGAAGGACTCCTCCTTGCAGATGCGGATCATCGCGCGGGCGTACGGGCCGTACGAGCTACGGCACAGCGGCACCTGGTTGCAGATCGCGGCGCCGTCCACCAGCCAGCCGACCACGCCGACGTCGGCGAACGTGAGGGTCGGGTAGTTGAAGATGGAGGAGTACCGCTGCCGGCCGCTGACCAGCCTGGCCGTGAGGTCGGCCCGGTCGGCGCCCAGCGTCTCCGCGGCCGAGTACAGGTACAGCCCGTGGCCCGCCTCGTCCTGCACCTTGGCCAGCAGGATCGCCTTGCGACGCAGCGACGGCGCCCTGGTGATCCAGTTGCCCTCCGGCTGCATGCCGATGATCTCGGAATGCGCGTGCTGGGCGATCTGCCGGATCATGGTGGCGCGGTAGGCGTCGGGCACCCAGTCCCTCGGCTCGATCCGCTGATCTCGCTCGATGGTGTGCTCGAAGTGCTGTTCAAGCTCCAGCTCCGGTGCGGTCGTCGTCACGGGCGACCTCCTCACGAATTACCGACCGAACGTTCAGGAATTCATGATACCGTCCTGCGGGTGACTGAACCAGTGGTCAACGCCGCTCACTCGATGTTCGCCGCCGACTCGGCGTCCCAGGACCTGGGCATCGAACTGGTCGAGGCGCACGACGGCACCGCCGTGGCCAGCATGCGGATCACCCGGTCGATGATCAACGGCCACGACATCGCCCACGGCGGCTTCGTGTTCCTGCTGGCCGACACCGCGTTCGGCTGCGCGTGCAACAGCTTCGGCCCGGTCACGGTGGCGTCCGGCGCCGAGATCTCGTTCGTCACCAGCGCCCGGCTGGACGATGTGCTGGTCGCCACCGCACAGCAGCGCACCGGCTACGGCCGCAACGGCATCTACGACGTCACCGTGCGCCGGGACGACCCGGAGGGCACGGTGATCGCCGAGTTCCGCGGCCGCAGCAGGACTATCGGACCTGGTCCAGCACCCGCAGCAGGTTGATCTCCGCAATCGCCGCCATGCCCTCCCGCTCCGGAAAGTCGCCGTCCAGCAGGCGCAGCGGTCCCGCGACCAGCGACAGGTGCATCGCCAGCGAGTAGAACGCCAGCCGCGCGCCGTCCAGGCCGTCGGCGGCCAGCCATCGGTAGTGCTCGCCGAACCGCAGCCGCAGAAACACGTGCTCCCACTCGACGTCGCACCACAGCAGGCCCTCGATGTCGATCAGCACAGGATTGCCCCGGCGGTCCACCAGTACATGGTCCGGCCCGAGTTCACCGTGCACGACGACGTACTCGGCGCGGGGCCGCACCCGCCCCGCCAACTCGTGGACGACATCGACCAGTCGGTCCCGCACCCCGGCGATCCGAGCGTCCCGCGCCGCGGCCTCGTCGATGTCGCCGAGCGCACGGTCCAGCAGTACCTCGGCACAGGACCTGTCCTGCGGCTCGACGTGCGCCACCTTCCCCCAGCGCTCCGACCTGTGCTGCCGCATCAGTGCCAGCCAGTCGGCCAGCCGAACCATGGCGGGCTCAGCGGCTGACGGGTCGCGCCGCAGCAGGTCCTCCAGGGTGCCGCCGGCGACGTCCTCGACAACGGCGATGTCTGCCGTCCTGTCGACCAGGTACACCTCGGGCGTGCGGACACCCACGTCCCGCAGGCACTGATGGGCCGACTCGAACAGGTCGATGCCGGAGGCGTCCGCGAACGGATCGGTCCGGCGGGCGGTCGGCCAGTAGTTCTCCTCGGGTGCCCACGAGTAGACGATCACGGTGGAGTCTCCGGCGAAGGTGAGGCGGTACACGCCCTTCTTGGTGCCGCCGCGCAGCCGTTTCACCTCGACAACGCGGTGACCGGCACCGAGAGCGGTTCTGGCCGCGCTCACCAGTTGATCGTGTCCGGTCGGTGCCATGCCCACAGTGTGGCTGCCGATCTGGTCTGTCACGTTGTGTGGTACCACAGCGATGTCAGCGGGTATCAGCCAATCGTGGCACTGCGGGGTGGTGGTCGGCATGGCCGTTCCCAAGTTCGGACTCATCGGCCGGTACCGCCCCAGCGGCAGAGTGTTGCCGCCTCCCCTGCTGGACGCGCAGGTCACCGAACTGCGGATCCACGGCATCGGCGGTGTGGCACCTGGCGTGCTGCTCGATGACGTCGCCGCGCAGCAGGTCGGCGGCGACCGGGTGGCCGGCTTCTACCGGACAGCGGATCTCGCCACGCCGACGGCCGACGGCGAGGTCAACCGGCACGTCGAGGCGTACTCCTGGGGCGGCCTGACGTCCCGGTCCAGCGCCCGCGTGCTGTGGCTGCTGTTATTACCCTTCTTACTGGCCAATCTCGCGGGCTGGATGTATCGGGGATCGGTCGACGACCACGGCAGGCCACAGGGCATCCGGTTCGCCGCTCACCGGGTCGCCACCGGGTTGGCCTGCCTGGCGCTGACCGTGAACACCGTCCTGGTTCTCGTGCTGATCGCCCCGAACCTGCTGGCCTACCAGGCGACCAGGGCCAATCTGGCCGGCCGCTGGTGGCTGTGGCCGCTGAACTGGACCTGGGTCCGTGGCCACGGTGAGCGGCCGCTCGTCATCGGGTTCGCCGCCGTCGCCGTCGTCATCGTGTTGCTGGTCGCCCTCGCGGTGCGCACGCAGAGCCGGTACGAGCGGGTCCGCCCGCCGTGGCGACTGGACGAGGAGGGCAAAACCCCCGAACGGCCGAGGTGTTCGGCTGCCGACCGGGGCATGGCGCACCGCGACTTCTGGGACTCGGCACTCGCGGTCCGCAGGATGACGGGCGCGCACGTCGGCGCAGCGGTCGGCTTTCTCGCCGTCACGTTCGCCATCACCGCACGCGCCGCCGCTGCCGGCCCGGTGCACGCTCTGGCCTGGTGGTGGCTGGCGATGGTCATCGGCGTCATCGTGCTCGTCGTCTCCGTGGCCGTCGTGGCCGCGGACCACTGGATCGAGGGCATCAAGCCGGTCGACCGGCTGGCCCACCGTCCACAACGGATGGCGATCCACGGGGCCGCTCCGGTCGCACTGCTGTTCGCCGCGATTTTCGCCTTCCAGCAGCCGGCGATGCTGACCGATCCCGGCTCGCTCCCCGGCCTGGACCGGATCACCGCCGCCACCTACATCGCGCTCGGCGTCACCATCGCGCTGATGGTGCTCGTCGGCCTCACCGGCCTGTTCGTGCGGCACGAGAAGGCGGACGGCCTGTTCGGTGGACCGGCGGTAACGATGGCGCTGGCCGCCGGAGTGCTCAACTCGATGCTGCTCGGCGCGCTGTTCGTGGTCGGGCACTCGCTCGGCCCGCTGCACTCCGACGCAGTGCCCAAGCGCGACACCGTCAACGTGCCGGTCGACATCGGCTGGGCCGCACCAGGGCTGGGTCTCGCCCTGATCGCGGCCGTCCTGGTGTTCGCCATCGCGCAGGTGCTGCGACTGGTGTTCGCCTGGGGCGTCCCTGCCGACGTCGAGGCGGATCTGACCGACTACCGCAACGGCCTGCCGACGTCCTGGCCGAGCACGACACCGGACAGCACGTGGGCCGTCGGCATGGTGAACGACAAGACCACTCCCGGCGATCCGCTGCCCGACCTGCGGGAGAACCAGGACGCATGGCACAAGATGCTGAAGCGGTCCTACTGGTTCGGCCACGTCCGCGCGTCGGTCGGCCCGCTGCTGTGGCTGATCACCGGGTTCCAGGCGGTCCTGGTGCTCGTGGTCGTGGTGGCCCGGCCGCCGATCCCGAACGCCGGCTACGGCGCCAACGGCGCACTCGGCAAGATCGCCGTGCTGGCGGCCACCGTGCTGCTGCTCGGCGTGATGTTGCTGGTCCGCAGCGGCTGGCACGACCTGAGTGAACGCAAGCGGATCGGCATGCTGTGGGACGTCGGCACGTTCTGGCCGCGTTCGCACCACCCGCTGGCGCCGCCGTCCTACCCGGAGCGGGCGGTGCCGGACTTCCAGCGGCGGATCTGGCGGCTGAACGACCACGGCGCCCCGGTGCTCGTCGTCGCGCACAGCCAGGGCACGGTGCTGGCAGCGGCGGCACTGGTCCAGCAGGGGTGCCGCGCCAAGCAGGGCGAGATCGGGCTGACCACGTTCGGCGCCCCGGTGACCCGGCTCTATGGCTGGGCGTTCCCCGCCTACTTCAACGCCGACGTGCTCAGCACGATCGGGGACACCGTTGCGGACAGCGCGAACATCATCAGCTGGCGCAACTTCTACTACCCCACCGACCCGATCGGCGGCGAGGTGGTCGGCAAGTCGACGGACCCGGTCCTGCGCAACCGCAGGCTGCGCGACCCGGCCATCGCGTGGCGCATCTACGGCGACCCGGCCCCCGCCCCCGGTGGTCACTCCGGCTACTGGACCGACCGCAGGGTGTGGACCGACATCGACTCGGTGGCCGATCTGCTGCGCACCAGATCCGAGGGCAACGGCTGACCGGTGGTACCGACTTGTCGGTGCCAGGGGCGACCATGATGGCGTGACGATCGAGGGGCCGATCCTGCACGCCGACCTGGACGCGTTCTACGCATCCGTCGAGCAGCGCGACGACCCCACGCTGCTCGGCAAGCCGGTCGTCGTCGGTGGCGGTGTCGTCCTGGCGGCCAGCTACGAGGCCAAGGCCTACGGCGTCCGCACGGCCATGACCGGCCGGCAGGCCCGCAGGTTGTGTCCACACGTGATCGAGGTGCCGGCGCGGATGTCGGCCTACTCGAAGGCCAGCAAAGCGGTGTTCAAGGTCTTCGAGAACACCACGCCGCTGGTCGAGGGCCTGTCCATCGACGAAGCGTTCCTGGACGTCGGCGGTCTGGCCAAGATCTCCGGTACGCCTCGACAGATCGCGGCCAAGTTACGGCTCGACGTCGCCGAGCAGGTCGGGCTGCCGATCACGGTCGGCGTCGCGCGGACCAAGTTCCTGGCCAAGGTGGCCAGCCAGGTGGCCAAACCGGACGGACTGCTCGTCGTGCCGCACGACGGCGAACTGGAGTTCCTGCACCCGTTGCCGGTGGAACGGCTGTGGGGCGTCGGCCAGGTCACCGCGGAGAAACTGCACGAGTGCGGCATCACCACCGTCGGCCAGGTGGCCGCGATGGACTCCGCGGAACTCGTCGCGCTGCTCGGCGTGGCCACCGGCCGACACCTGCATGCCCTGGCGCACAACGACGATCCCCGCCCGGTCCGGGTCGGCAAGCGCAGGGGGTCGATCGGGGCGCAGCGGGCACTGGGCAGGCGACACCGGCAACCGGACGAACTGGACGCCATCCTCGCCGGGCTCGTCGACCGGGTGGCCCGCAGGCTGCGCACCGCCAAACGCGTCTGCCGCACCGTCACCATCCGGATGCGGTTCGCGGACTTCACCAGGGCGACGCGGTCGCACACGATCGCCCAGCCGACCGCGCACACGCAGACCATCATCGCCACCGGCAGAACCCTGCTCGCCACGGCCATGCCGATGATCCGGACCCAGGGGCTGACGCTGATCGGCGTCGCACTGTCCAATCTGGACAACGAGGACCCGTTGCAGCTCGCCTTGCCCTTCGACGACATGGAAGCACCGACGCTGGACCTCGCCCTGGACTCGGTGCGCACCAAGTTCGGCTCGAAGGCCATCACCCGCGCCGCACTGCTCAAGCACGGCGAGGGCATCGCCGTGCCACTCCTGCCGGACTAGGAACCGGCACGTCAGATCTGACAAAGCGCACAATTCACCCGCATACAGTAGCCTCTGGTTATCCCCGATCCCGGAGCGATTCCGGCAGGTCGACCCTGGTTCGACCAGGTCCAGGTGGAGTCAACTCGAACACCGACACGACCCGGGTACGCTGCGAATTCCACTGGTGAAGGGTGTGCGGTGATCAACGACGACGAACGGATCGCGTTGTTTCTCGACTACGAGAACCTCGCGATCGGCGCGCGGAACGGACTGGGCGTCACGCCGTTCGACTTCGGCCCGATCGCCGACGCACTGGCCGAGCGAGGCAGGGTCGTGTCGCGGCGCGCCTATGCCGACTGGTCCTACTTCGACGAGGACCGCAGGCTGTTGGCCCGTGCCCAGGTCGAACTGGTCGAGATCCCGCAGCGACTGGGTGGCTCGCGGAAGAACGCGGCCGACATCAAACTGGCCGTCGACGCGATCGAACTGGCCTACGAGCGCGGATTCATCACGACGTTCGCGATCGGCACCGGTGACTCCGACTTCACCCCGCTCGTGCACAAGCTGCGCGAGATGGACAAGCGCGTGATCGGCTTCGGAGTGCAGTCGTCCACATCGGCGCTGCTGCCGCCCGCGTGCGACGAGTTCCTGTTCTACGACCGGCTGCCCGGTGTCGAGGCAGGCACCCCGGAACGCCGAAGCCGCCGATCCACGACGTCGTCCCGGCCCGCGGTGGCGCCCGCCCCGGTCGAGGTGAAGCACGAGGAGGAACTGGAGCCGGAAACCGCGCCGACGGAGGACGCCGACGTCGGCGCGCTCGTCGTCAGCACCCTGGCCGGCCTCCAGCGACACGCCGATGGCCCGGTGCTCGCGTCCAGGGTGAAGCGCGCGATCCTGCGCAAGGACCCCACGTTCGACGAGGCCGACCACGGCTTCCGAGGATTCGGCGAACTGCTGCGCCACCTGGAGAGCCGCCGAGTGGTGGAGCTACGACCCGGCTCGGCGCAGGGCGATCCCGAGGTGACGATCCCGCAGGACGGCCCGGCGGAGGACGACGCGTTCCGACTGCTGGTGGACGTGGTGCGACAGAGCCAGGCAGGCGGCTCGCAGCCGCAACTGTCCGGGCTGAAGGACCAGTTGCGCAAGCGCGACCCGGGATTCAGCGAGAAGCGCTACGGCTTCAACACGTTCTCGTCGTTCACCAAGGCCGCCCGAGCCCGCGATCTGGTCACCATGGAATGGGACGACGACATCGCCGACTACCGGCTCGGCGTCCCGGCCTAGTCAGCCGTGCGTCGGGCCCGGTCGATCACCTCCTCGACCCGCAGTGGGCTGGCCGGGTGGTTGGTCAGGCACAGCGGTGTGGTGACCTGGCGGAAGCCGAAAGCCTCACCGGCCACGTAGAACTGGGCGCGTTCCAGCCTGGAGATGTCGGCGACCAGGCTGCCCTTGGCCCTGGCCATCTCGTTGGCCGCCGCGATCTGGGCAGGGCTGTTGAGGCGGCCGAAGAACTGGGTCATCGCGTTGCCGACCACCTGGTTGTGCAGGCCCTTCGGCGCCTGGGTGGCGAACAGCAGTCCGAGACCGTACTTGCGGGCCTGGGACGCGAGCACGATGGTGCTGCGGGTACTCGCCGTCAGCGTGCCCGACGCGGCGAGGGTCTGGGCCTCGTCCATCACGAACAGTCCGCCGAGCGGTCGGTCCCCCGCCGGGTTGCGCTTGATCCAGGAGAACAGCTCCATCTGTAGCTGGTTGACGAAGTTCTGCCGCTGTTCCTCCGCCGGCAGGCCGATGAAGCTGATCACCGACACCCTGGCCCGCTTACCCGCCGCCGGCGTGAGCAGCACTCCAGGATCGACAAGGGCTCCGCCACCGCCGGCGAACAGCGGGTCGTTCACCATGGCGGCCTTGAGTGCCTCGGCCAGATCGGCCGCGATCCGCCTGCCGTCGTTGAGGGTGCTCACGCCGTCGGGCAGATCGGCGAGGACGTCGATCAGCCGGGACAGGCTGCGCGACCCGGTGCGGGCATGGTGGATCACCGCCTGCCGCAGCACAGCCATGCCGATGTTCGCCTTGACGGTGCTCCCGGTGAGCCGGACCTGCGGCGCCAGCGTGGCAACGGCCACCTCGACGGCGGCACCGAACTCGTCGTCGTCATCGAGGACACCTGCGAAGTCGGGTAGCGGCTGGAAGGCCAGTGGTCTGCCGTTCGTCCGGCCAGGCGTCCAGACGACGACGTCCGTGCCGGCCAGGTACCGCTCCGCCAGTCCGGCATCGTCCGGTGCCCACGCCTCTGGTGGCCGCGGCCACGCGTCACCGAGGCGGGCGAGGTCGTTGTTCGGATCCAGCACGATCGAGGAGACTCCCAGCAGGGCGCACTCCTCCACGATCCGCCGCAGCAGCACCGTTTTCCCGGATCCCGAACCTGCGAACACCGCCGCGTGCTTGCGTAGCGCCGCCAGCTCGACCCGGACCGGCTCCCCCGTGCCGACGACGGTGCCGAGCGTGATCTCCCCGTCGGTGGGCGGCGGGTGTGTCCCGTCCGAGCGGTGCCCGGTCGGTGCTTCCGGCAGCACGGCGGTCAACAGGTCGGAACTGCTGGCCGGCCGCCGGTCGACCAGCCACTCGTGCAGCTCGACGCCACCCTTGATAGACATCTGGCCCAGTGCCCAGAACGTCCGGACGTCCGATTCGGACAGTGCGAACTGCCTGGTGCCCTTGGCTTCGAACTCCGCGAGCTCCTTGTGGGTCACCGCCCCGCGCCACTTCGAGTTGCGGATGAGGATCAAATGCCGGTTGTCGGCGCCGGCCCGCAGCCCGGCAGCGGAGCGTGCCTTGCGGAACCGGTGCAGCGCGGCGATCGGGTGTGGATCGCCGATGATCACCCGGAACGCCCAGTGCTCCTCCAGATCGGACGCCTCGTCCACGGTGTGGGTCAGCCAGGCGTGCAGCTCACTGCCGCCGTTCCGCTTCTCGCACACCCATTCCATGTTGTCGTCGCCGACCTCGGTGATCCAGCCACGCAGCGCGGCGGACAGCAGCCCCGCCACGACCGTGTCCTCGGTCTTCTGGTTGTCCAGCACCGAGACATCCGCTTCGGCCCGCAGTTCCTCGAACCGCTTGTCCAGTTCGGCGAAGCGGCTCGGCTTCGCCGGCAGGACCGGGCCGGCGGGAGTCGACACGTCGTCGTTGAACGTGGTCAGTTCGCGAATCTCACCGGTACGCAGGCAGACGTCGATGTGGTTACCGATGCGCCTGAGCAGTTCACGTGGAGTGATCTCCTCCCACGGGGCCTCGAAGGCAGACGGCGCCACCGGCCACGTCGGATACGGCGGCATGAACCCCATCGCCTGATACGCCACGCCGAGTCGCTTCGCCACCAACGCATGGCCCAGTTCGGCGTCCGTGATCCGGTCGACGAACAGTGACTCACGAAAGCGATCCGGCACCGTGTCCGTGGCCCGGGCCTTGATCTGTGTCCACGTGTTGGGCAGGCACGCGAGCACCGTCATGGTCCTGCGGGTCACCTCGCGCAGCCGCATCAGCCCGTCGGCGATCTGGGCCACGAGCAGATCGTCGTCACCGCCGTGACCGATCTCCTTCATGTGCACGGCGGAGCGCGCCACCAACGTGTCGAGTTGGTCGACGGCGATCACGATCGGCCCGGTCAGCGCCAGCAGTCGCGTGACGTCGCGCACCTGGTCCAGCGCGGACTTCGACTTCGGCCCGATCCCCCACTTGTCCCGCTCACCCTTCCTCGACTCGTCGAAACCACCGAGGTAGTAGTCGCCGACCCGATTGGTCCGCGCGTCGTCGCTCGCGTAGAGCACCAACGCCCGCGCGGTGTCGGCGCACTCCATCGCGACCTGCCGGTCGAGTGAGCGCAGCCCCGCGATGAACGCGTCCACATCCTGGATCGTGAGCTGGTGCCCGCTCAGGATTCTCGCGGTCACGCCCCGGTCGACATCGCCGAGCAGACAGGCCCGGCGCAGGAAACTCGTCAACTGTGGTTCGCCGGACTCGTCCGGCCGGACAAGCCCGCTGCGCAACGCTTCCGCCGTGTTCTCCCAGAAGGCATCACCCGCGGTGAGGTCGTCGAGGAAGAAGTAGCCGCCCGCGTGATGCGCCTGCCCACGGACGAGACCGAGCAGATGGGTCTTGCCTGCTCCCTTCTGGCCTTGCAGCACCAGCCCGATCGGACTGGGTCCGTCGCTGGCCACGGCGTCGCGGATACCGACATCGACCGCCGTCGCGACGTCGGTGTGCAGGCCGTCGACATGGTAGGGCGAGTCCCGCCAGACGTGGTCCGGCGTGTCGGCCCAGTCGAACCGCAGCGTCCCCAGCGCCGCGAGGTATTCGATCGTCATGATGTCTCGATCGACAGCAGGTGGTTGTCCTGACCACCGATGCGGATGGCCGCCTCGTGGTCGGCCGCGGTGAGCGTCTTCCGGTTGGAGTCCGGCGCCAGGTGCACCTGCTTCGCACGGCTCAGCTCCTTCAGCACCGCATCGACATCCTGTCGAGCCGCGCCGTCGAGCAGTGGCCGCACGTCGGCCAGCCCGACCCAGTCACCTGGTGTCGACGCCAGCTTGCTGTATGCGGCCCGGATCCGGCTTTCGAGCTGCTCGACCTCGGGCGCGAAGATGTCGGCCAGCCGCAGGTTCGCCCGTCGCAGGTAGGTGTCCAGGCCGCCGAGCAGGACGTACAGGGCGGGGGCGAGCGAGCTGCGCGGGCTTGGCTCCGGCGGCTTCGTCTCCTGCATCTCCTCGGCGCACCAGGCCCAGCCCTGATCGGTCAACTCGTGGACGTAAGCGCGGCCCTGTTTCGAGCTGGCCACCAGACCGCGCTTGTTCAGCTCGACGCGATACTTCCCGTCGAGTGGGAAACCCACCACAGTCTTCAGTTCGGGGTTGGACACCTCGCGGGCCAGGACCATCAGCGTGAACATCGCCGCGGTCTGCTTGTGTCCCAGTCGTTCCGTCATTCAAGATCCTTCCGGAGAACCGTGAAAAGCCATTCGATCGCTGTTCTGACGTCCGTTGGCGCGCTCACGCGGACGCGATGGTTGGCCTCGCCGTCCCGCGATCTGATCACCAAGGCGAGGTCGGCGGCGATCTCCCGTACCCGCGGGTCGTCGCCTGCGCTGGCCGCGGCGAGCAGTTCGCCGACGATCTCGTCCACGAGCGCCCACCGTGCTGGGCTCAGCAGCGCACCACCGGCCTGGCGGAGCACTCCCATGGCGTCGATACCGTCCGACTCGACCGGCACGATGCTGCCGTTGAGCTGGCGGACCAGGCCACGGGCCACCTCTGCAGGCCCGTACGCGGAGCCGAACCGCAGGTAGCGCAGGTTGCCGACGTAGCCGGGCAGTGCGTTGGGCTCGGTGCCCGCGCTGAGCACCGGGATCAGCCTGCGGTCCTGCCCGAGGGTCCGGTGCAGGAACAGTTCGGCCTCGGCGGACTGCCACCGACTCACCTGCCCGTCCACGAGCAGGCACAGATGCCTGGCATCGTCCTCGGTCCTGGTGAGCAGGGATCGGTCGCCGGACAGCGAGAGCTCGGCCCGCACGTCGAGGCGTTCCAGTTCCTTGATCAGCATGTTCGCGGCGTCCAGCGTGGATCGTGGAGTGCTCACCCGGACATCGTGGGTGAACCTGCGGTTCTCCGTCCTGGCCGCGGCAACGTAGGCGTCGCGGTTCTCGGCCAGCAGGTCCGTGCGGTCGAAGTGGTGTGCGACGACGGCGGCCACCGTCTCCAACGCGAAGCTGATCTGGCCTGCGGCAGGGGTGGTCTCGGAGCGAACCGGAAGCTGCTCGCCGAAGCTCCAGTAGGAGATGTAGGGCAGCGTCAGGTGGCGGGACATCACCTCAGCCGGCACCGAACGGTCCAGCCAGTTGCGGAACAGGCCCTTGGTCTCCGCAAGGCAGATGCGCCGCCACTCCTCCGCCCTGTCGTACTCCTCACGGGCGTCGAACCTGGACAGCAGCGGCAGGACGGCGAGCTGCGGCCGGTCGTAGGGCATGCGGTCGCGGGCCACGTTGGCCCGCTGGGCGATGTCGACCGCGCCCCGCATGCTCTGCACGTTGGCCGTGAACAGGACAACGAGCCAGTCGGGCAGGTGTGCTGTGCAGATGCCGCCGATGTCGGACACACCGGTGCGGCTGTCCAGCAGTACGAAGTCGTAGTCGGCCGTCCATTGTTCACGGCACAGCTCCAGGTAGGCACCGAAGCCCTGCTCGTAGAGGCTGGCCCAGTTGATGCCCTGAACCCGGCCGACGTACTCGACGTCGGACCGGCCGGCCGCGATCAGGTCCAGGCTGCCGACGCCGGTCAGCCGGGTCGTGTGGTCGGCCCGGTAGGGCTTGTCGGCGAGGAAGTCGTCAACCAGGTCCACGACCCCGCTGACGGGACTCGCGTTCATCATCGGCCGGAAGTAGTCGTGCAGGCCGGGTGCTTCCAGGTCCCAGTCCACGCACAGCACGCGGTAACCCCATCGGGCCAGCAGGACGGCGACGTTGACCAGCGTGAAGCTGCGGCCGACACCGCCCTTGTAGGAATAGAAGGTGACCACTGTGCCCGTCATACGTCAGAACCTCGGCAGACTGGAGGTCGTCGGCGGGCCAGGGGTCGGCATCTCCACCGGCCAGTCGGGCTGCCATTCGGGCACCTGCTCGATGAGATCAGCCAGTTCGACCGCTATCCGCTCCACCTCCTGGTGGAAGTCCAGGTACGCCAAGGAAGCCTGGAACTGCGGATAAGGCCGGTTCCACTGCTTGAGGTCCTGCATCCGGCGTTCATGTGCGTACTTCGGGAAGTTCTTCGAATCGCAGAAGATCACTGGGTAGATCAGGCCCTGCGACGTCATGCCGACGATCGTTTCCCGCCGCGCCATGGAGTGCCATTCAGCAAGACACCACTCATTGAGAAAGTACTTGGGCGAACACACCGGGACGAGGATCTTCGTGCGCTGCAAGGCGTTACGTAACTCCCGCGGCCAGGTCGCACCGCCCTTGACGTTCCCGTCGAAGAAGATCTTCACCTTGCTCTCGACGTTGTCGTCCAGCAGCTCCGAGAGCCGAGGATAGAAGTGTTGGCGCACCCACTCCGGCACCGTGCCGCTGTCACGTTGGTAGCTGATGTACACGTCGTACTCGTACACGCGTGCCATCGCCCCTTTTGCCGCAGTCGTTCGGTGGCACCGATGGTAAATCCACCGGGGGCGCCGGAAACAGGGCGCGAAGGCTGACAAAAATGGGACAGTTCCGAACCGGAAACCGTTGCCTGTCAACCGGAGTATCGTGTGCCCAACTCAGTCCGCCAGGGAGCGCCATGTTCGACCGTGAGGCGCCACGGGTGTTCATCACCTATGCGCACGATTCGCCGGAGCACAAGACCATGGTGCTTCAGTTCGCCGAATTCCTGCGGGCCCATATAGGTCTGGACGTGCACCTGGACTCGTGGTACGACAACCGGCGGCGCGACTGGTCGGCCTGGGCGGTCGAGCAGTGGACCAAAGCGGACTACTTTCTGGTCGTCGCGTCCCCGGCCTATCGGCGCAGGGCCGACGGCACGGCCCCGGCCGACGAGGGGCGCGGGTCGCAGTTCGAGGCTGCGATGCTCCGGGACAACCTGACCAAGGACCTGCACCGGGAGACCGAGCGGGTCCTGCCGGTCGTGCTGCCAGGCATGTCGGTCGAGGACATCCCCACGTTCCTCAACGCCCACTCCACCACGAGGTTCCACGTCGACGCGTTCACCGAGGCCGGTGTGGCCGAGCTGGTGGCCGCGATCACCGGCGAAGGTCGGTACCCGATGCCCGAGCGGGGCCGGTGGAACGGCGGGGTCACCGGGAGCCCGACAGCCGGTCCGACCGTGGTCATGGCCGGCGGGCGGGACTGGCTGACCAACAGTTCGAACGTCCGCGTCGGCGGCGCCCGGATCGGCGGTGTGTACTACGACGAGAGCATCGTCCTGCGGCCTGCGTCGCTCACGACGGACGCCCGGGGCTTCGTCGAGGTGGACCTGGCCGGGAGGTACAGCCGGTTGACGACCGTGGCCGGCGTGCTCGACGACGCGACCGAGCCGTTCCAGGTCGGGCACTTCCGGATCTACCTGGACGGCAGCCCGCAACCGGAGTGCAGGGCCGCGCTGGGCAAGCCGGCCGCGGTCGACCTGGACGTGACCGGAGCGCGCCGCCTGCGGCTGGAGATGTACCGGGAGGCCGCGCCGCTGCACCCCGGCGCTACCACGGGCCCGTCGCGCAGGCTGCCGGAACTGGCGTGGGGCAATCCGACCCTGCGCTAGATGCTGCGCAGTACCGACACGACGGTGCCCAGAACGACGGCCTCGTCGCCGTCGATGACGTCGTAGGCCGGGTTGCGCGGTTCGAGATAGACGTGCCCGTTGCGGCGCCGGTACACCTTCACGGTTGCCTCGCCGTCGATCATCGCGGCCACGATCTGACCGGAGTGGGCCTCGGACTGCTGCCGCACGACGACGATGTCGCCGTCGCAGATCGCCGCGTCGATCATTGATTCACCGCGCACCCGCAGGCCGAAGACGTTGCCCCGGCCAATCAGCCCTCGGGGCAACGTCAGAATGTCGTCGACGTGTTCCTCGGCCGAGATGGGAGTGCCCGCGGCGATATCGCCGACCACGGGTACGGCGACGGAGTCGTCGGCGGGCTCACGTGTGGCGGGCTCGTGCAGGAACGCCCGCACGTCGATCGGTCGGGACATCGCTGCGCTACGCCGCAGAAAACCTCTGTCCTCCAGGCTCGTCAGGTGTTTGGACACCGACGACGATGACCGCAGGCCGACAGCATCGCCGATTTCCCGGGTGCTCGGCGAATATCCGTACCTGACTACCCAGTCCCGGATCATGACCAGGATTCGCTGCTGGCGCGGCGGGAGGGTCGAGGTGTCCAGGTGCTCGAAGACACCAAGATCATCGTAGGTGGTCACGTGCGGCATGGTAGAGGTAGCCGCAGGGCCGGGAGGTGGGGCCCTGGACATGTCCAGTCCAGGGCCCCGGAGGGCCGCCCAGTTGCACACACCAGCACATTTAAGAGGATGGATCAGTCCTTAGGTCGCCGCGCTCTGCCGTTGAGCTACGGCCGCATGATGGAGCGGCCAGCGGGATTTGAACCCGCACCTCGACGAGTCTTGTCCGTCCTCGATCGATCTGGTGTTCGGCGGAAATACTGAATCTGGAGCGAGAGTCTGAGATTGATCTCGGTTGCCTCTACCGATTGGGCTATCCCGGCGCGATGGTGCCGGGAGAGGGATTCGAACCCTCACTGTGGCCGAGCTGTTCAGGCTGACGTTTCAGTTTCAGCTTCACGCCCGTTGCCGGGCGCATCCCCGCGCTCCAGCGGGGAGTCTGTGACGTTACCCGAACAGGTAACCGAAAACCACGTCACCGGTGTGTTGATCGGTGATCTCCAGACCGTTGGCCTCCTCGCGGGCGAACTTGATCGCCCGCTGCAGCTTCTCCACCCGGTCCACCAGTTCGTTGACCCGTCGGGCCGGCAGCGCACCGGAGAACTTGACCGTGGACCAGTAGCCCACCGCGATGTCCTCGTAGTACACGTCGACCTGTGCCGGGTGCTTCTCGGTGGCCTCCGCCTTGACGTGGTTGCGCGGCACCTTCTTGGTGCGGATGGTACGAACCTGCTCGGTGCGCCAGTAGTCCGCGGACTCCTCGAAGGTCCAGTGCTCCGCCGCGTCCAGCAGCGGCAGTTTCTTCACGAAGGTGTGCAGATCGACGAGCTGCTTCTCCAGGAACAGCAGATACGACACCGGGACATCGCGCAGCAGGGTCTGGCCGTCCACCACGACATCGGCCTTGGCAGTGCAGTTCGCCCAGTCCTTGGTCGCGGTGACGTCGAAGAGCCGGGTCAGCACGGCGGCGGTCGTCCGCAGCACGTCCTCTGCCTTGACCTGCACCCGGGTGGACTCCGGCGGCAGCTGCTCACCGTCCTCGTCCTTCGGCTGGTACGTCCGGGAGATACCGGCCAGCAGCGCCGGCTTCTGCAGCGCGTGATGCGTGTCGGTGAGTTCACGGAGCGAGCCGCTCTTGATGCCCTTCTCGACCGCGATGATCTGATTCAGCTTCGCCATGGTGTGCCCCCTTCGAGCTTGGGCACTCTATCGACACAAAGGCCGCCACCACACGGGGTTTTCGATCATCGGGCTCAGGTACCCGCGGTCACGGCCTTGAGCTCGTTCATCGAATCCCTGATGAGTTGCGGCAGGTCCCGCTGGGTGGGTTCGACGACCCAGCTCTCGAACGCGACCCTGAACACCGCGATCCCGGCCTCCGCGGTCAGGCTCGCCGCCGGTTCCTTGACACCACGCCGACGCAACGTCCCGGCCAGCGCGGTGGCCAGCGATGCCATCTTGATCAGTTCGCGTTCGCGCAGTTCCGTGTTCGCGGCGATCACCGCCTGCCGCTGCCGTGCGAAATCGCCACGCTCCTGGAGCAGGACGCCTGCGGCTTCCAGCGCCGAGGCCACCGCGTCGATCGGCGCAGCGGCATCGGACGCGTCGGCGAGGGTGTTCACCAGGAGGTCCTGGAGCGAGCCAGCGCCCGCGAACAGCACCTCGCGTTTGTCGGCGTAGTGCCGGAAGAACGTCCGCTCCGTCAGCCCCGCCCGCGCGGCGATCTCGGCCACCGTGGTCTGTTCGAACCCACGCTCGCCGTAGAGGGCGAGGGCGGCCTGCTCCAGCCTGCCGCGCGCGTCCGGTTCCCATCGGGCCATACCCCGATCATAGTGATGGCAGCCGCTGACATCGAGTGCTACGCTGATGACAGCGACTGACATCAAACATCGTGGCGCACCTGGCGGCAGGACGGTCGGTCAACCCGGAGGGTTTCTCATGCACGTGTTCGTCACCGGAGCGTCCGGCTGGATCGGCTCCGCCGTTGTGCCCGAGCTCATCGACGCAGGCCACCAGGTCACCGGACTGGCCCGCTCTGATGCCTCGGCCGCCGCCCTCACCGCGGCCGGGGCCAAGGTGCATCGCGGCACCATCGACGACCTGGACGGCCTGCGCGCCGCTGCCACCGCGTCGGACGGCGTGATCCACCTCGCGTTCAAGCACGACCTGGCCTTCTCCGGCGACTTCCAGGGCGCCGCAGAAGCGGATCGCGCCGCCATCCAGACGATCGGCGACACACTCGCCGGCACCGACCGGCCGTTCCTCATCGCGTCCGGAACGCTCGGCCTCGCACCAGGGCGTGTCGCGACCGAACGGGACGGCACCGACGCACCGATGACCGGCGGCCCCGCGGTCCGGCTGGCCAACGCCCAGCTGACCCTGTCCTTCGCCGACCGCGGTGTCCGCTCGTCGGTGGTGCGGCTGTCCCCGACCGTGCACGGCGAAGGTGACAACGGCTTCATGGCGGTCCTGGTCGGCATCGCCCGCGACAAGGGCGTCTCCGCCTACATCGGCGACGGGTCCAACCGCTGGCCCGCCGTGCACCGCACCGACGCTGCCCACCTGTACCGCCTCGCGCTGGAGAACGCCCCGGCAAGCTCGGTACTGCACGCGGTCGCGGACGAAGGCGTGCCGATCCGCGCCGTCGCCGAGGTGATCGGACGACACCTGGACGTCCCCGTGGTCTCCATCTCCGCCGACGACGCCGCCGAGCACTTCACCTGGTTGAGCGGCTTCATCGGGGCCGACAGCCCGGCATCGAGCACGCTGACCCGTGAACTGCTGGGCTGGCAGCCCACCCAGCCCGGGCTCATCGACGACCTGGACAAGGGCCACTACTTCGCATGACCCGATCCATATTCGTTCGGCCTTTCGGTCCAGGCTCACGTAGCTTCCAGCCATGAGACCGCTCACCGAGCGCGACATCCGCGCGTCCTTCGTCAACTGCACCAAGGGTGAGACGAAGCGCATGGCCGTGCCACGGGATCTCGCTGAGCGGCCGTGGGACGACCTGGACTTCCTCGGGTGGTGCGATCCCGCGGCACCGCAGCGGGCCTACCTGGTCGCCGAGTCGGGTGACGGGCACATCGCGGTGGCGCTGCGGCTGGCGACGCCCTATGCCGGACAACCGCGGCGCAGCATGTGTTCGCTGTGCCTGACCACCCACCCCGGCCAGGGCGTCTCACTGATGACCGCGCGCAAGGCCGGGCGAGAGGGACAGCAGGGCAACTCGGTGGGCGCCTACATCTGCGCCGATCTGGCCTGCTCGCTCTACGTGCGCGGGAAGAAGCAGGCGGGTCCCGGCGGGCGGTTGCACGAGTCGATCACACTGCGGGAACAGATCGAGCGCACCACGGCCAACCTGGCCGCCTTCCTGGACAGGGTGATCGCGTGACGAGTTGCACCGCTGGGCATCCGCTAGTCG
>DASXYT010000416.1:0-15942 GCA_036502345.1 Pseudonocardiaceae bacterium
GTGCGGCTGTCGCCACCCCGACGACCGTGACGGCCACGGTGCCGCTCGCCGTGATGCGACATGGGACCCTTGATTTCAATCATCGAATTCATCTCCTTGTAGCGTGGTGTTGCTTGTCTGACCGATGACCGGAGGGGAGACTCAGGTCAGCGGCGAGAGCGGCTGCGGGAGCGGGTGCGGGTACGCGAACGGCCCCGGTCACCGTGGTGTTCCATCGGACCCTTGATTTCGATCATGGCGTTCTCTCCTCTGTGTTGGTTACCGTTGAGGTCTGGTCACTGCCGCCAGCTGGTTACCGCTTCTGCCAAAGCGGAAAGTCAGCGGCGCGAACGGCTGCGGGAGCGGCTGCGGCTGTCGCCGCCCCGACGCCGGTCGCCGTGGTGCTCCATCGGGCCCTTGATCTCGATCATCGAACTCATCTCCTGATCGGTTGTGTAACGTCCGGCCACGTTGCCGGCACAGTGGTGCCTGCTCTGTCGAGCAGGACAGTTCGGTCGGCTATCGCCGCCAGGTCGCGGTCGTGCGTGATGAGCAGGACGGTGCGTGCCACGGTCGCGCCCTGGATCGCGCGCACCAGCAGCCCTGCCGAATCGTGGTCCAGTCCTGCGGTCGGCTCGTCCAGCAGCACGATCGGCGCGGCCGACACGGAGGCCCTGGCCAGCGCGACCCTGCGCCGCTGACCACCGGACAGCCGCACCCCTGCCTCACCGACGGGCGTGTCGTAGCCCTGCGGCAGGCTGTGTACGAACTCGTCGACCAGCGCCGACTTGCCGGCGGCCAGTACCTCGGCGCGGGTGGCGGTCATCGACCCGAACGCGATGTTCTCCGCGATCGTGGCGTCCAACAACCACGGATCCTGCGGTACGAAGGCGATGCGCTTGCGCAGGCTGAACCGGTCGAAGGTGCGGATGTCGGTGCCGTCCACCAGCACCCGGCCCGAGTCGACGTCGTAGAGGCGCAGCAGCAGTTGCAGCACCGTGCTCTTGCCGGCACCGCTCGGGCCGAACAGACACACCGTCTCGCCTGCGTTCAGCGTCAGGTCGAAGTCGCTGAGCACGGGTACGCCGGTCTCGTAGGAGAACCCGACCCGCTCGAAGCGCACCTCGTTGACGTGCAGGGGCGCCCGCCGCGCGTTCGGCACATCGGTCACGGCATCCGTGGACGCGAGCACGTCGTGCACCCGTGCCGCACTCGCACCGGCCTTGGCCAGCGAGCCGGACAGCCTGGCCAGGCCACGCACCGGCGAGTAGAGGTCCTGCAGGTAGGCCAGCACGACCAGCAGGCTGCCGGTGGTCAGCGAACCGGACAGCACATGTGCGCCGCCGACCACGAGCACCAGTCCGGAGCCACCGGCCAGCACCAGGTTCGCCATCGGGCTCCACCGAGCCTCGACGCCGACCGTGTGCAGGTCCACCTCGAGCAGCGCCCGGTTGCGGGCACCGAAGATCGAGCTCGCCCTGCCGATCCGCCCGAACGCCTGCACGGCGCGGACATTGCGGAACAGGTCGTTCGTGATGGCGGCCAGCCGACCGGACTCGGACCGCGCGTCGTGCTGCGCCTCGCGCACCCTGCGGCGCTGCCGGACGGCGAGCACGGCCAGTACCGGCACGACGGCCAGCCCGATCAGCGCCAGTTCCGGGTCGAACGAGGTGAGCACGGCCAGCACGGTGAGCACCATGACGGTGTCCGGTAGCAGTGTCGTGGTGACGGCGGTGATGCCGTCCAGCAGCCTGCCGACGTCCGACGTCAGCCGGGCCACCAGTTCGCCGCTGCGCATCCGGTCGTGCCAGCGCAGCGACAGCGACATCGAGCGGTCGAAGACGGCCTGGCGCAGGGTCGCGCCGATCCGTTCCGCTGCCCGTTCGCCGCACAGCGTGCCGGCGACGTCCAGGCCGCCGACGGCGGCGTTGAGCAGCACCAGCGCGACGCCTGCCAGGATCAGCAGCGCCTCCGGGGGGAGGCCGTTGAGCGCCGACAACAGCCCGGTCATCGGCCGGTGGTTGATCGCGTGGTCGACAGCCAGTGCCAGCGGCCACGGCTCGGCCAGCGTCACACCGGCACTGAGCAGCGCGAGCACAGCGGCCCCGGCGAGTGCCGGGACATGTGGCCGGGCGGCCGGTGCGGTGACGGTGAGCGCCAGTGGGAGCTGCATGTCAACCATGTTTGCGCCGGCCTGGTTCGAGCCGCCATTGGACGTTGGTACTACGCCGAAGAGCAGTCCGCTGTGGACCACGTTGTTCCCCTACGCTGCTGTACATGTTGTTCTGGCGCCGCGGCGGACAAAACGAACCGTCATCGACTGCGAGTCTGGTCGTGCGGTTCACAGCGGCCGGCGCGATCGTGTTGTTGCTGCTCACCGGCCTGCTGGCGCTGATCGCCCGGCAGGCGGGCACCGAGCAGGCCGTGCAGTCCGCCTCCCAGACGACCAACATCGCCGCCCACGGGATCGTCGAACCGCTGCTGACCCCCGCCGTCGTCGCGCGGCAGCCGGCCGCGCAGACCAAGTTCGACGTCGCGATGCACCGCTACGTGATCATCGGGTCCCTGGTCCGGATCAAGGTGTGGAACGCGTCGGGCACCATCGTCTATTCGAACGCGCCGCAGCTCATCGGCATGCAGTTCCCGCTCAATGGCAGCGAGGCCGCCGCTCTGCACGGGTCGGGCAGTGACTCCGAGGTCAGCGACCTGAGCAAGCCGGAGAACCGGTTCGAGACCCAGTTCGGCAAGCTGCTCGAGGTGTACATCGGGATCAAGAGCACCGACGGCCAGCCGCTGCTGTTCGAGACCTACTACAAGTACGACGCGGTCAGCGCCGCGGGCGATGCGGCGTGGCGTCGGTTCGCGCCGCCGTCCCTGGGCGCGCTGCTGGTCCTGGAACTCGTGCAGATCCCGTTCGCGTGGTCGCTGGCCAGGCGGGTGCAACGCCAACGGGAGGAGCGCGAACGGCTGCTGCGGCACGCCGTGGACGCCTCCGACGCCGAACGGCGCAGGATCGCGGGTGAACTGCACGACGGCGTCGTGCAGGAGCTCACCGGCCTGACCTACGCGATGGACGCCGCCCGGCTCGGCCAGCCTGACGAGGCAAAACGCGCCGAACTGATCTCCGGCACCGCGACCCGGCTGCGCGCCAGCATCCGGGCGCTGCGCTCGCTGCTGGTGGACATCTATCCGCCCAACCTGGCCGAGGAGGGGCTGGCCTCCGCGCTGGCCGAACTGGCCGACGGCCTGGAGCGCAGCGGCATCGAGGTGGAGTTGGACACCGACGGCGCGGAGGAACTGCCGCCCGCGGCGGCCGCGTTGCTGTTCCGTACGGCACAGGAAGTGGTCCGCAACATCATCGCGCACAGCGGAGCGCGTGCGACGACCATCAATGTCGTGCAGAGTGACGGCATGGCCACCTTGGTCATCGACGACGACGGACGCGGGTTCGACGACATCGAACTGGACAAACGGTCCGGTGACGGCCACTTCGGCCTACGCTCGATCGGTGATCTGCTGGCCAGGGCGGGCGGCGGCCTGTCCGTACGTGCCGCACCCGGCCAGGGCACTCGAGTAGAGGCGGAGGTACCTGTTCGATGATCCGGGTTCTGATCACCGACGATCACGCGATCGTGCGGGCAGGGTTGGCCCAGTTACTCGGGACCACCGATGATCTCGTCCTCGTCGGTGAGGCCGCGGACGGCGCCAGGGCGATCGAACTGGCCGCCGAACTCGGCCCCGACGTCGTGCTGATGGACCTGTCCATGCCCGGCACGGACGGCGTCGCCGCGACGGCCAAGATCGTGGCGCAGAACCCTGACGTGCACGTACTCGTGCTGACGTCGTTCTCCGACCAGAGCCGGATCCTGGACGCGCTGCAGGCCGGCGCCGAGGGCTACCTGCTCAAGCAGAGCGAGCCCGAGGTGATCCTGGCCGGCATCCGCGAGGTGGTGAACGGTGGCTCGCCGCTGGACCCGAAGGCAGCGCGGGTACTGCTCACCAACCGGCGTACCCCCGAGCCCGGCGTGCACCTGACCGGGCGCGAGCGGGAGGTGCTGCGGATGGTCGGCGACGGCCACCCGAACAAGACCATCGCGCGCAGGCTGGGGATCAGCGAGCGCACTGTGAAAGCGCATCTGACCAGTGTGTATCAGCGCCTCGGCGTGACAGACCGGACACAAGCGGCGCTCTGGGCGCAGCGGCAGGACGACCGCGAGACAGAGACTGGCCAGGGGTACTAGAACCATCGGACGATGGCGGTCTGCTCTCCTGCGAACGCAGACTATTGATATGACCCAGCCGCCTGAGGACAGCCGTAACCGGCCTGTCGTGCTGCAGACGCGCGCAGAGCCGGCACCCCGCCACCTGCGCAAGCCGGCACGCGTGCTCGCCGGTGCGACGCTCGTCGTCGCGGCGCTGTCCGGAGCGGCCGGTCTGGCGTTCGGCGGTTCCGCGGTGTGGTCGGTGGTCGGTCCCCAGGGCTCGAACAACGTCCACGACCCGATCTGGGTCGCACCACCGTCCCAGGTACCCATCCCCGCCCGCGTCGACGATCAGCGGACCACGACGGACCCGAACCACCCCTCGCCGACAACGACGTCAGGTCGTGGCCGGTCGGGCGAAGCGGAGCCGAACGATCCGGACCGTCCCGCGACTGCGGGCAAGAAGGCCACGGCCACGCACCAGGCAGCCACCCACGACGAGGCACCGGCGACCACCGCCGACAAGCAACGTGGCAAGGGCGGTAGTGGCGGCGGCAGTACCGGTGGCGGCGGTAGCAGCGGCGGTGGCGGCAGCGACGACGCCGCGCACGGCGGTGGCGATGGCTGACGCCAGGCAGGACCCCCAACAGACCCTTCCCCGATAACCGGAGCCGCTACTGACCACTGCCGCGGCGCAGGCGGTGGTGACCCCCCACAGTGGCGGACTCTCTCCGGACGCGGATGACGACGGCTGATCGGTTTGACTGTGCCTTGCTCGCCGGCCAACCACTTTGAGCAGGGCTGCGACTGATCAGCCGTCGTCACCGCGGTAACTTCCCATGCTGGGCCTGGGTGCTACGCCCTCAGGTCCAGCACGTAGTAACAGAGTTCGTCGGTGTCGCGCACCCGCCGGAAGCCGTTCTTCTCCAACACCCGCTGAGAGCCGATGTTGTCCAGATCGGTGTCGGCGTTGACGGTCGTCACCCCGCCGTGCACGCGGCAGACCTCGATCAGCCCGGCGACGGCCTCGGTGCCGTAGCCCTTGCCCCACTCCGGTTCGACCATGCCGTAGCCGATGGTCACCTCGCCGGAATGCAGCGGCGGACCGTAGAAGCCGGCGGTGCCGATCGTCAGCCCGTTGGCCATCGGCACGATGCGGTAGACCCCGAACGGGCTGGGATCCTCGGCGCTGCCGGCGAATCCGGCGCACGGCTCCGAGTCGTCCTCACGCGGATAGCCATCGGCCCACTGCTCGCCGTCGGCAGGCTGGCCCGCGGCGACCTTGGCGGCCTCGTCCCTGGTGTAGGGCAGCAGGTCGATGGTCCTGACAGGTGAATTGTCCATAGTGCGCGTGATCGAAGCAGATCCGGTCCGCTCCTGCCACCGCATTTCGGTTACTGGTTGAACCTGCCCTGCTCGTCGGCCAACCTGGTCAGCAGGGCTGCGGGCGTCCACCCGGCGCCGTGGTAACTCCGCAGCGCGTCGGCCACCCCGGCCAGCCCTACCGTGTCGGCGTACCACATCGGACCGCCGCGGTGCCTCGGGAAGCCGTAGCCGGCCAGGTAGACCACGTCGATGTCGGACGCCCGCAAAGCGATGCCGTCCTCCAGGATCCGGGCCCCGGCGTCGGTCAGCGCGAACACCAGCCTGCGCACGATCTCCTCGGGCTCGAACACGGCCCTGGTCACGCCGTGCCGCTCCCAGTACGACTTCAGCAGTTCGTCCACCACCGGGCTGGGCTGCGCGTCCCGGCTGCCCGACGGGTAGTCGTACCAGCCTGCCGACGTCTTCTGGCCGAACCTGCCCAGCTCGCAGAGCGCGTCGCCGATCTCGTCGCGCGGGAAGTCCGGCTGTTCGGCGTAGCGCCGCTTGCGGATCGCCCAGCCGATGTCGTTGCCGGCCAGGTCGCCCACCCGGAACGGGCCCATCGCGAACCCGAAGTCCTCCATCGCCGAGTCGACGTCGGCCGGTGTCGCGCCGGCCTGCAGCAGTTCCGTCGCGGCCTGCCGGTAGCCGGCCAGCATCCGGTTGCCGATGAAGCCGTCGCACACCCCGGCCACCACGCCGGTCTTGCCGATCCGCTGCCCGATCGCCATCGCGGTGACCAGGACGTCGGCCGCGGTTTCCTTGCCGCGCACCACTTCCAGCAGCTTCATCACGTTGGCGGGGCTGAAGAAGTGCATTCCGACGACATCGCGCGGCCGCCCGGTCACCGCCGCGATCGCGTCCACGTCCAGCGTCGAGGTGTTGGACGCCAGGATCGCGCCCTGCTTCACCGTCTGGTCCAGCCGGGTGAACACCGTCCGCTTGACGTCCATGTCCTCGAAGACCGCTTCGATCACCAGATCGGCGTCGGCCAGGTCGGCGTACTCCAGCGACGGCGTCAGCAGCGCCATCCGCTGCTCCAGCGCCTCGGCGGTGAGCCTGCCCCTGTCCACCTGGATCTGGTAGTTCCGCCGCACGACGCCCAGTCCTCGGTCCAGCGCGTCCTGCCCGCTGTCCACGATGGTGACCGGAATGCCCACGTTGAGGAAGTTCATCGCGATGCCCCCGCCCATCGTGCCGGCACCGATGACACCCACCCGCTCCACCGGCCGGGCGGCCGTCGCCTTCGGGAGGTCCGGGATCCGGCGGGCGGTCCGCTCGGCGAAGAACGCGTGCCGCAGCGCCGCCGACTGCTCGCCCGCGACCAGTTCCTCGAACGTCGCCCGTTCTTTCGCGAGCCCGTCCTCGATCGGCGTGTTCATCGTCAGCTCGACCAGGTCCAGCGCGGCCAGCGGGGCAAGAAAACCGCGGCTGCGCTTGCGCAACCGTGCCCGCAGCGGGTCGACGTCGCCGGGGGCGGCGGTCAGGTCGCGGATCCTCGGCAGCGGCCGCACCGACGCGATACCGGCGGCGAACTCGGTCGCCTCGACCACCACGTCGCCGTCCACCACCCGGTCCAACAGCCGTTGGCCGTCGATGTTCGCCAGTTGCTCCGCCGTGCGCGGCGCACCGCCGGTGATCATCTCGGCGGCCACGTCCACGCCCAGCGCCCTGGGCAACCGCTGGGTGCCACCGGCTCCCGGCACCAGGCCGAGGGTCACCTCGGGCAGCCCGATCCTGCTCTTCGCCATCGCGACCCGGTAGTGCGCCGCCAGCGCCAGTTCCAGCCCACCGCCGAGGCACGCGCCGTCGATCGCGGCGACCACCGGCTTGGCCAGGTCCTCCAGCATGGTGATGATGTCGGGCAGCTTCGGATCGGCGAACGTCTTCGGCGTGCCGAACTCGGCGATGTCCGCGCCCGCCGAGAAGAACCCCGGCCGGCCGGTGAGCACGATGGCGTCCACGTCCGCATCGGCCAGCGCCGCATCGACATCGCGCACGATGCCTTGCCGCGTCGCATGCCCGAGGCCGTTCACCGGCGGGTTGTCGATTCGGATGACCGCGACGCGGCCGGTCACGCTGTACTGGGTGGACATGCGCCGACTCCTTCGATGCGCGCGGCGCGCAGGGCTGAGCGCCGCATCTTGCCGGTCTCGTCACGCAGCGGGCTGTGCACGATCTCGATGGTCTTCGGCCGCTTGTGCGGTGACAGGCGGGCCGCCACGAACTCGGCCACCTCATCGGCCGGGATACCCGAATCCGGCAGGGTTTCCACGATCGCGTGCACCCGGTTGCCCAGATCGCCGTCCGGCAGGCCGATGACGGCACTGGACAGCACCGCCGGGTGCGCCATGAGCGCGCTCTCCACCTCGGCGGGGAATACGTTCACCCCGCCGACCAGGATCATGTCGGTCAGCCGATCGTGCAGGTACAGGTAGCCTTCCTCGTCGAACTCGCCCATGTCGCCGAGCGACGACCAGCCGTCGAGTTCCTTGGCCTGTGCGCCGATGTAGCGGTACGCGGGCGGGTTGCCCGGGGTGACCCGCATGTAGATCTCGCCCGGCACCCTCGGCTCGGTCACGTCGACACCGTCGGTGTCCACGATCTTGATCTCGCCCCACACCGGTTTGCCCACCGAACCCGGGTGCGCCAGCCACTCGACGCCGTTGATCGTGCAGCCCGCGTCCGCCTCGGTGCCCGCGTACAACTCCCAGAGCCGCTCGGCGCCCAGCCAGTCGATCCACGCGCGCTTGAGCCACGGTGGGCACGGCGCCGCCACGTGCCACGCCGACCGCAGCGAGGACAGGTCGTAGCGGCGCTTCGTCCCGTCGGGCAGGGCGTGGATGCGGCGCATCATCGTCGGCACGACGTAGAGCCAGGTGATCGCGTGCCGCTCGACGTCGGCCAGCGTCTGTTCGGGGTCGAACCTGGTCATCAGCGTGACGGTGCCACCGGTGAACAGGGCGTACAGCGCACAGCCGAACGGCGCGTTGTGGTGCAGCGGCGCCGTGATCAGCATCCGCTCCCCCGGCTCGATGCCCCAGCGCTGCGGGCCGAGATGCCGCATCACCGAGGGACTGCCGGCCAGGATGATCTTCGGCCGGCCGGTCGAACCGCCGGACGTCGGAGCCTTCCAACTCGGGGCGAGCACCGTCGGCAGGTCGGCGTCCCTACCGCCCGCCTCGGCCAGCCGGGGCACCGCGTGCTCGCCGTCCTCCGTGACGACGACGGCCGGGTCGGCCAGCGCCAGGATCTCGTCCCGCTCGGTGTCGGTCAGCCGCGCCGACAACGGCTGCGGTGTGGCGCCTGCCTTGTAGCAGGCGAAGACCGCCACGATCATGTCCACGCTGTTCGGCAGCAGCAGGCTGACCAGGCGGCCCGGCGTGACACCGCGCGCCAGCAGGCCGTGCGCGACCCGGTTGCTGGCCAGGTGCAACTGCTCCCAGGTCAGTTCCGCCTCACCGCACCGGACGGCGATCTCGTCCGGGCGGGCCGCCGCGAACAGTGCGGGAATCTCGGCCAGCGGGAAGTCCTCCGGTGGCTGTGGCAATGGCGACACTGGCAGCGGTGCGTTCAACGCGCCCCGCTGATGCCACCGTCGACCGGCAGGATCGTGCCGGTCACGTACGCACCGGCCCGGGACGCGAGGAAGATGGCGGTGCCGGCCACGTCCTGCCAGGTGCCGACCCGGTGCAGCGGGACGCTGTCCACCACCATGGCGCGCGTCTCCGGGTCGTCCAGCATGTAGGACATCATCTTCGACGGGAACGGTCCCGGCGCGATGGCGTTCACCGTGATCCGGTCGGACGCCAGCGTCGCGGCCAGCTTGCGGGTCAGCCCGTGCACAGCGGCTTTGCTTGCCACGTAGGAGAAGTTGTCCGACCGCGAGATGACCAGAGCGTCGATCGAACCGATGTTGATCACGCGGGCGGGGTCCTCGTCGGTCGCCGCGGCACGCAGCAGCTTCAGCAGCCGCTGGGTCAGCGAGAACAGCGCCTTGACGTTGACGTTGAGCACCTTGTCGAACGCGGAGTCGGGGAACTCACCGAAGGGTGCACCCCACGCTGCGCCAGCGTTGTTGACCAGCACGTCCAGCCGTGGGGACAGCTCGGCCATCCGCTCGGCCAGGCCGGCCAACCCCTCCTCGGTGGACAGATCGGCCGGGTGCGCGACGCAGGTGCCGCCGCCGATCGCGGACAACTCCTCGACCGCCTCGGCGCACGCGTCGGCCTTGCGGGAGGAGATGACCACCGTGGCCCCAGCCTCGACGAAGCCACGCGCGATCATCAGCCCGATCCCGCGTGATCCGCCGGTGACGAGCACCGTCTTGTCGCTGACATCGAACAGACTCACGCTTCCACCTCGTCGTACTTCCGCAGTTCCTGCCTGCTGATGGCGCGCTTGTGCACCTCGTCCGGCCCGTCCACGATACGAACCGTACGCATGTGCGCGTACATCGAGGCCAGCGGGAAGTCGTCGGTCACACCGGCACCACCGTGCACCTGGATGGCCCGGTCGATGATCTTCAGCACCGCGTTCGGCGTGGCCACCTTGATGGCCGCGATCTCCGTCCTGGCCGCCTTGTTGCCCTGCGTGTCCATCAGGTAGGCCGCCTTCATGGTGAGCAGGCGGAGCATCTCGATGTCGATGCGTGCCTCGGCGATCCAGTCCTGGATGTTGGCCCGCTCGGCGAGTTTTCGGCCGAACGTGGTCCGGCTGCGGGCTCGCCGGCACATCAGTTCCAGGGCGCGTTCCGCCACGCCGATGGAGCGCATGCAGTGGTGGATGCGGCCGGGGCCGAGCCGGGCCTGGCTGATCGCGAAGCCCTCACCCTCGCCCTTGAGGATGTCCGTCACCGGCACCCGCACGTCCTCGAACGTGATCTCCGCGTGGCCGACCCGGTCGTGGTAGCCGAACACCGGCAGGCTGCGCAGCACGGTCAGCCCCGGCGCGTCGATCGGCACGACCATCATCGACTGCTGGCGGTGCGTCGCCGCGGTGGGATCGGTCTTGCCCATCACGATCAGCACTCTGCAGTTCTTGTGCATCGCGTTGGTGGTGAACCACTTGCGGCCGTTGAGCACGTACTGGTCGCCGTCGCGCACCATGCTCAGCTCGACGTTGGTGGCGTCCGAACTGGCCACCGCGGGCTCGGTCATCGCGAAGCCGGAGGCCATGGTGCCCTCCAGCAGCGGCTTGAGGTAGCGCTGTTTGTGCTCGTCGGTGCCGAACAGGGTCAGCAACTCGATGTTCCCGGTGTCCGGCGCGTTGCAGTTGGTCGCCTCGGACGCGAGGTTGCTGTGCCCCATGATCTCGGCCAGCGGCGCGTACTCCAGGTTGGTCAGCCCGGGGCCCCAGTCCGGATGCGGGTGGAAGAGGTTCCACAGGCCACGGCTGCGCGCCTCGACCTTGAGCTCCTCCAGGATCGCCGGCTGGTGGTGAGGGTCGCCGGAGTCACGCATCTGTTGCGTGTACACGGGTTCCGCCGGGTAGATGTGCGAGTCCATGAACGCGAGCAGGTCGGTCTGGTACTGCAGGGCACGCTCTGACATCTCGAACAGTGACATGGCGGTTCCTGACGGGTAGTCGGCGCCTCAGGGGTTGAGCAGTCGGTCCTGGTACCTGCGCATGCCGCGCAGCCAGCGGTCGTAGTCGGATGCCTTCTGCCGGTACATCTCCAGCACCTGCTCGTGCGGCAGGATCAGGAACCGCTCGTCGGCCAGTGCCTCGAGCACCACGTCGGCGACCACCGCGGGCTGTAGCACCTCGCCTGCCGACGTCACCGCCCTGCTGGCCACCGACCGTGACGGATCCTCGGACTCCCGGCCCGCGTTGAGCAGCTTCGTGTCCACGCCCATCGGGCACAGGCAGCTGACCCGGACACCCTGGTTGCCGTAGGTGACCGACAGCCACTCGGCGAACGCGACGGCCGCGTGCTTGGTCACGGCGTACGCGGGCGCGCCGATCTGGGTGAGCAGGCCGGCGGCCGACGCCGTGCTGACGAAGTAGCCGGAACCACGTTCCACCCAGCCGGGTACCAGCAGCCGGGCGGCCCTGATGTGCGCCCGGATGTTGACGTCGAACACCTGGTCCCACACGTCCTCGGTGGTCTCCAGGCCCCGCGTCCCGGTGATGCCGGCGTTCGCGAAGTACAGGTCGACCGGCCCGAACGTGCTCTCGGCCTGGTCGATCAACTGCCGGATGCACGCCTCGTCGGACACGTCACCGGCAGCGCTGACCGCGGCGCCGGGACTGGTCCTGTTGATCTGCGCGGCCACCTCCGCCGCTGTGGACGCGTCGATGTCGGCGACGACAACCTTGGCTCCCTCGGCCGCCAGGCGCACGGCGATGGCACCACCGATGCCACCACCGCCACCGGTCACAATGGCCACCTGCTGTGCGACCTTCACCAGGTTTGTATAGTTGAACTTGACGTCAAGTTCAATAGCTCAGTGGCGTTCCGGTAGCCGTAGTGCGTTGGCCCACAGCCTGGTCACGGTGGCCACCACGTGGTCGATGTCAGCCGTCGTGTGCTGGTCATCATCGTGCTGTACATTGTCGGCTGCGAACACGCCGTACGCGACCCGGCTGACCATGCTGGACAGCGCCCGGGACGCCAGCACCGGATCGAGCTCCGGATCTGCGATACCGCGGTTCTGCAGGTCGGCGATCCCCTTCGCGTTCCGGCGCACGAACACCTCGCTACGGCGGCGGCGCAACTCGCGAAACGTCGGATCGATGCTGGCCACCTGCTCCAGCAGTGCCATCAGCTTCGCGTTGCGGCGGAACGCCTCCAGATAGGCCCGGTTGCTGGCCGCGAGCACGGCATAGGGGTCGCCGTCGTCAGGGACCCGGCCCATGCCGGGGTGCAGCATGTCCTCCTGCACGGCCTCCAGCACCGCCGCGAAGATCTCCGCCTTGCTCTTGAAGTACGTGTAGAACGTGCCCGTCGAGCACTTCGCCTCCCGGGTGATGTGCGTCAGGTGGGCATCGAGGTAGCCGACCCGTTCGAACACCCTGCGCGCGGCGGCGACCAGCGTGGCCCGGGTCCGCGCGCCACGCTGCGTAGCGGGCGGTTCCCGGAGTAACGCCGGGTTCGCCATGGACGGCAGCGGTGCGCCGTCCCAGTCCTCGGCAGGAGTTGAGGGCATTGAATACTTATACTTGACCGAGAGGACGGATGCCCATGCGTGTTGTCGTGGTCGGTGCCGGTATCGCAGGCACGAGCGTCGCCTATCACGCGAGTCGGCTCGGCGCGGACACCGTGCTGGTGGACCGCGACACCCCTGGCCAGGCGACAGCGGCCGGCGCCGGCATCGTGTGCCCGTGGTCCTCCAAGGTCGCCGATCCGACCTGGCAGCGACTGGCCGACGCGGCCGCCGAGTACTACCCGGACCTGGTCGCCGACCTGGCCTCCGACGGGCAGACCGACACCGGCTACCGGCGGGTCGGTGCCCTCCGGTTGACGACCGGCGATACCGACCACCAGGACATACTGCGCCGCTGCGCTGGCTCGCCGGGGGCCGGCGAGGTCAGCCTGCTGTCCGGCGACTCCGCGCGCGAGCTGTTCCCACCGCTGAGCGGCGGCCTGCCGGCCGTGCACATCGCAGGTGGTGCCCGGGTGGACGGCAGGCGCATGCGGGACGCCCTGCGCGGCGCGGCCGTCCGGCACGGCGCCACCGTGCGCTCCGGGGCCGCGACCCTGGTCTCGTCCGGCAGCCGGGTCACCGGTGTCGATGTCGACGGGGAACGTGTCGACGCCGACACCGTCGTCGTCGCGGCAGGCGCCTGGAGCCCGACCCTGCTCGACCCGATCGGTGTGCGGGTGGCCGTCGCACCGCAGCGTGGCCAGATCGTCCACCTTGGTCTGTCCGGTGTGGACACATCGCGGTGGCCGGTGGTGCTGCCGCCGAGCAGCCACTACCTGCTGGCGTTCGACGACCAGCGTGTCGTCGTCGGGGCGACCAGGGAGACCGGTGCCGGCTTCGACCACCGGGTGACCGCGGCGGGCCTCGCCGAGGTGCTGGGCGAGGCGCTGTCGGTGGCCCCCGGCCTGGCAGGCGCGACCGTGCTGGAGACCAGGATCGGGTTCCGTCCGGCGGGTCCGGACATCCTGCCGCTGCTCGGTGCGGTGACCGGTTGGGACGGGCTCGTGGTGGCCAACGGGTTGGGCGCGTCCGGGCTCACGCTCGGCCCGCACGTCGGCCGGTTGGCCGCTGCCGTCGCCCTGCACGAGGAGCCCGGTGTCGACCTCAGCCCCTACGATCCGCTGAGGCCGGCTGCTCGCACCGCTGACTGACAGGCGGAGAGTTCGCGGTCGGTGTAGGCGAGGAAGAACACCGTCCTGACCTTGCTGGCCGGGTTGCCGACCAGGTAGTCGACGGCGGCACTGATCAGGTCGCGCGCGGTGGCCGCGGGATCGGCCGCGCCCTCCCCTGTGCCGAGCAGCGGGAAGACGATCCTGTGCTCGTCGCCGCCAAGGTGTTCGGCCTGCCGCAGTGCCTCCCGCACACACCGGCCGACGCTGCGCACCTGGCGGTAGCCGATGGCCGGCTCGCCCTGCACGGCGGCGGCATGCATGATGTGGCGCACGTGGTTCGTCGCGCACAGCTTGCCCGCGCCGGTCACCACGACGGTCCCAGCGGTCACCGGTGTCCGGTTGCCCACCTCGCGCGCGAGTTCGTCGGCCACCAGGTCGTCGGTGACCCGGCCGGAGCCGTCCCGCTCCGCGCCGCCGTACCGGATCAGACCGGACACCGACTTCTCATGGAACCGGGACATCTGCATGTCGACGTTCTCGGAATTGACCCAGACATCGGCGAAGTCGATGTTCCGCAGGTCGCCGGTGACGATCGCGATCCGGTCCTTGAGCTGTTTGCCCAGACTGTAGTGGTGCACGAGTTGACCCTGCAGCGGGCGCGGCGCGTGGTGCTGGCGCAGCGTCTCCAGTTCCTCGGTGAGCTGAGCGATCTCGTTGTCCTTCTCGGCAAGCAGCAGTTCGGGCTGATCCAGTACCAACATCTGCCGCTGGACACGCATACCCAGCAAGAAGATCACCACGACAAAGGCAGCGGCGCCGCCGACCGAGATACCGAGCACCGACCCGTTCGCGCTGGACTGCGGAAAATAGGAGAAGATCACCAGGGTCGCCGCGATCGCGGCACACAGCCACGCGAACGCGAGCAGCGCGTGCCGCCGACCGACCAGCCTGCGCTGGAGGCCCAGCACGAGGCTGGCGATACAGACGACTCCAACGATCGACGCGGCAATCACGTCACTCCGCTTCGGCTGAAGGCAACTACCCGATCTCGATGTCGTCGCCGAACACGCGCTGTTAGCGCGCGCAACGTTGTTGTCCTGGTTCTGTCCCGGCCACGTGGCATCATCCCCACCGTGCGGAACGAGGACCGGATGGTGGACGCGAAGGTGGTCGAGTGCCTTGACGTCACGCCAGGGCTGCGCGAGATCCGGCTGCGCGGTCCCGCGTTCGGGGTGGTGACCAGCAAACCCGCCGCTCACGCGCCGGTGGAGATCGCCGTCGACGGCGGCCATGTGCTGCGGACGTACTCGGTGTGGGCCCACGATCGGGTGACCGCATCGCTGACACTGCGGGTGGTCGCTCATGACCCGGGCGGGCCGGGCAGTCGTTGGGCGGCCGGCGTGTCCGTCGGTACCCGGCTGCGGATCGGGTTGCCGCGCAACCGGATCACGCTGGACCCGACCGCTCGCTACCACGTGTTCGTCGGCGAGGAGACCGCGGCGATCCCGCTGCTCACCATGCTGGCCGCGCTACCGCCGACCGCCGACACGTTCGGCGTGCTGGAGACGTCAGGGCCGGCCGCCGAACTGTCCGTTCCGGACGGTAGAGCGGTCACCTGGGTGCACAGGGGCAGGGCGTCCGCGGTGAACTCCCCCGTGTTGCTACGCGCGGTCCGCGCCCTGGATCTGCCGGCCGGCCCCGGTGTTGCCTATGTGGCAGGCGTGCAGACCCACTGGACACCCGGCCGAACCGGGCTGGTGTGACAGGTCTTAAGCTTGGCATTTAACCTGGTAACAGCGGTGTGCGACCCCGGTTGATCATGAATGAAGCCCTTGGTTGATCATTCCTTCTTGCGACAGACGGAAGATCGACAACCAAGCCAGAGCCAGCCGGAATCTGGATTTCATGACATTTCCCCGTCACCCGATTAGGTTCCGACTGGACGTGAGCAAGAAAGATCAGTAAAAACTATTCCTGTGATCCCGCAGCGAAGATCCGGCCAGACGCGGGCAGCCAGCCGCCGGTGAAGGTCAGGCTGGCCGGCTGGCCGGCGGGAAGCGTGGCACCGGCATAAGCCTCCGCCAGCGCCTGGCCGAGGGCCGCGCAGGCGCTGGCGGTGGCGGGCCGCACGTGCGC
>DASXYT010000417.1:0-43947 GCA_036502345.1 Pseudonocardiaceae bacterium
TTGCGGGACAACAAGATTGGCGTCCGCATGGTGGACGACGGGCTGCTGGTGGACCTGGCAGGCACGTCAGCGCCCGTCGTCGTCGAGACGCTGGTGCGGGCGGACGTGCCGGTGCACGAGGTACGCAGGCAGCGGGCCGACCTCGAGGAACTGTTCGCGCGGCTGACCGAGTCGGCGCCGGACGACAACGCGGAACAGGAGGGAGTCCGATGACCGTCATGACCGTGCCGGCGCCCGTCTACCGCACGGCCAACACCGCGCCGTTGGGCAGGCTGCTGTGGTCCGAGTTGACGTGGGTGTTCAAGCGGCCGAGGACGTTGATCGCGTTGATCCTGCTCGGCCTGGTGCCCGTGGTGATCGCGATCGGCACCCGGATCGGCGGCGACTCGCCAGGTGGTGGTGGCAACGGCGGTGGCGGCGGGCTGATCGGGAACCTCATCGGGAACGGCCTCGTGCTGCCGGTGGCGTCGCTGAGCATCACGCTGACCATCCTGTTGCCGCTGGTCGGAGCGATGTGGTCAGCCGACGCGCTGGCCGGCGAGGCGTCGCACAGCACGCTGCGCTACCTGATGGTGGCGCCGGTCAGCCGGGTTCGACTGCTGGTGGTCAAGTCGTTCGGCGTTGCCACGGCGGTGCTGGCGGCGTGTGTGCTGATCGCGGTGGTCGGCATGGTCACCGGGTACGTGATCCTCGGGTCGCACGACCTGCTGACGCTGTCCGGCACCACGCTGTCGTTCGGCCCGGCGCTGGGCAGGATCGCGCTGGCCATCGGTTGGGTCGCGGTGCAGGTGTGGGCGGTGTGCGCCATCGCGTTGGCGGTGTCGGCGTGCACGGAACACCCGATGGTGGTCATGGCGTCGACGCTGGCCGGGGCCGTGGTGTTGGGCGTGCTCAGCAGCATCCCGGCGCTGGACTGGCTACAGCCCTACCTGTTGACCAACTCGTGGGCGTCGGTGGTCGACGTGCTGCGGGACCCGATGCCGACCGGCGGACTGCTGCACGGACTGGCCGAAGCGGCTTGCTACGGCGTGATCGGGTGGTCGCTCGCGTTGGCGCGGATGGTGACGCGGGACGGTTAGATGGGTCGCATGAGCGAACTACTCGGCGACGACGCCATCGAGCAGGGCCTGGCCGGGCTGTCCGGCTGGCAGCGGGACGGCCAGGCCCTGGCCCGCACCGTGGAACTGGCTGATTTCCCGCAGGCGATCAAGGTGGTCGACCGCGTGGCGGAACTGGCCGAACGGAGCAACCATCATCCCGACATCGACATCCGCTGGCGCACGCTCACGTTCACGTGCAGCAGCCATGAGGCTGGCGGCATCACCCAGGACGACCTGACCCTGGCCGGTGGGATCAACGAGACGATCAGCCAGATCCAGGGCTGACGGCCGGCACCCCGCCGGTGACGACCGCGGGTGCCGGCTCCGCCGGTGTGGGGCTGCCCTGCCTGCGCAGGGCGACCGCGATGGTGATCAGCGTCAGCATCCCGCACACCGGGTAGATCCAGCCCAGCGCCGAGGCGTACCAGGGTCGGGAGATCACCCAGATGGATGGCTGCAGTTCCAGTAGGAACGAGATCACGAAGCTCCCGGTGGCCAGCAGCCAGACGATCGCGGTGGTGACGACCAGTCGGCCGCCCGCCGCGCGGCCGTAGAGCAGCCACAGGATCGCGGGCACCACCCACACCCAGTGGTGGCTCCACGAGATGGGCGAGACCAGCAGCGTGAAGAACTGGACGGCGAGGATGCCGGCCAGCACATCCCCCGCGCGCACGGCGGCGCGCAGGGCGAAGAACAGCAGCACGAGGGCTACGACGGCGGCGACCAGCCAGATCGGGCCTGAGCCGACGTCGTAACCGAGGGTGCGGGACAGCGCGGCGCGCAGCGACTGGTTGATGGCGGAGCCGACCGGGCCGATCCGGCTGGTCTCGGACAGCAGGTGCAACCAGTACAGCCGGGACTGGGCGGGTGACACCGCGTAAGCCACGGCGACAGTGCCCGCGAACGCCACGGCCGACCAGGCAGCGGCGGCCCAGCGCTTCGTGGCCAGGAAGTAGATGCCGGACAGCGCGGGAGTGAGCTTGATGCCGGCGCTGACGCCGACACTCAGCCCGGACAGGCCGGAGCGCGTGCTCGCCATGCCGGCCAGCACGACGGCGGCGAGGACCAGGTTGATCTGGCCGTAGTTGAGGGTCGTGCGCACCGGCTCCAGCCAGAGGGCCAAGGCGGTCCACAACATCGCACGGCGGCGCCACACGTCCTCGGTCACCGGGTCGATGCCGGGGTGGTCCTTGGCGATCATCTTGAAGGACACCCGAATCAGCCACCACAGGGCCGCCACCGAGATGACCTGCCACAACCAGCGAACCGCCAGCCACGGCAAGTGGGCAAGCGGGATGAACACGACAGCGGCGAACGGGGGGTACGTGAACGGGAGCGGGAACTGCGGCGAGAAGTGGGCGAGGTGCCAGTCGTACAACGTGCCGTGCAGCAGGAAGGGCGAACCGTTCCGGTAGACCATCAGGTCGACCATCGTCATCTTGGACTGGACGGCGACCAGGGCGAACTGGATGAGGAGCGAGGCAGCGAGCAACCACGGGGCCACGGTCAAGATCCGAGCCTCGGCGGCGCGCACGCTCACGGTCCGTTCTCCCCCTATAGCCATGCCGGGTGTATGTCCCCAGTTTCCCGTTGCGGTGGCCACACCAAACTACTCGGCCTTCACCCAGCCGGGTGCTACCGGCTGTGACCTGGCCAACTTCGGGCCACCGACTGCCGCCCCACACGTCTGCCCAAGTGAAGGAGGGATGCACTGCAATGATCAACTCTACGGTCCCCAGCACGACAAACCAGCCCATCGACCCCGCCGCCGTGGCCACCCCTGCGCCCGGCACGAGGCAGGCCGCCGCCCTCGCCACACCGGCCGGCGTCAACCGGGTCGCGGCCCTGACCGCCGCCGTGGCCCTGCTGGTAGCGGTCCTGTTCGTCCTGTTCGCCCTACCGGCACGGGCAGCCACGACGAACGACAGCACCATCGGCAATGCCGGCGGCAGTGGCGTAGGTACCCCGCAGACCCAGCACCCGGTGGCCAGCGAGCCGACCGGATCGTCCGGCGGTGTCCTGTTCGGCGGGCTGTGCCTGGCCGGCATCGTGGCCACGGCGGGCGGCGTGCTCTGGTACACCGTGCGCACGCGCCGCACCCTGGAAAGCGACTCCGCCGGCAGGTGAGACGAGCGGCCGCCGCTCAGACGTTGAAGCGGAACTCGACCACGTCGCCGTCGGCCATCACGTAGTCCTTGCCTTCCATGCGGACCTTGCCGGCGGCCCTGGCCGCCGCCATTGAACCGGCGGCGATGAGGTCGTCGTAGGAGACGATCTCGGCCTTGATGAAGCCCCGCTCGAAGTCGGTGTGGATCACGCCGGCGGCCTGCGGTGCGGTCGCACCCGCCGAGATGGTCCAGGCCCTGGACTCCTTGGGCCCGGCGGTCAGGTAGGTCTGCAGGCCGAGGGTGTGGAAGCCGCTACGGGCCAGCGCGTACAGGCCCGGCTCCGGCTGACCGATCGACTCCAGCAGTTCGCGAGTCGACTCTTCGTCCAGTTCGAGCAGTTCCGCCTCGACCTTCGCGTCCAGGAACACGGCGTCGGCGGGCGCGACCAACTCGCGCAGTTCCTTGCGGCGCGCGTCGTCGGTCAACACCGCCTCATCGGAGTTGAACACGTAGAGGAATGGCTTCGCCGTCATCAGGCTCAGCTCCCGCAGCGCCGAGATGTCCACTTCGGACTGCGCCGAGAAGAGTGTTCGCCCGCCGTCGAGCAGCGTCCTGGCCGCCTGTGCGTTCTCCAACGCCGGGCGCGCCTCTTTGCGGGTGCGGGCTTCCTTCTCCAGCCGGGGCAGCGCCTTGTCCAAGGTCTGCAGGTCGGCGAGGATCAACTCGGTGTTGATGGTCTCGATGTCGCTGACGGGGTCGACCGTGCCGTCCACATGCACCACGTCCGGGTCGTCGAACACCCGGATCACCTGGCAGATCGCGTTGGCTTCACGGATGTTGGCGAGGAACTGGTTGCCCATCCCCGCGCCCTCCGAGGCGCCTTTCACGATGCCGGCGATGTCGACGAACGAGACCGTGGCAGGCACGATCCGCTGCGAGTCGAACAGTTTGGCCAGCACATCAAGCCGTGCGTCCGGCAGCGGAACAACACCGACGTTCGGCTCAATGGTCGCGAACGGGTAGTTCGCAGCCAGCACGTCGTTGCTGGTCAGCGCGTTGAACAGGGTCGACTTACCGACATTGGGCAGGCCAACAATACCGAGGGTCAAGCTCACGACTGACCAGTCTAGTTGCCCGCCATGCCCCGACCGCGCTCACTCCAGGCCAAGCCCCAACGAGGCACTCCCGTCAGCCACACGGTGACGTCGGATTTCCGCCAGCCCGACGGCAAGCAGCCTGGCAACATCGTCACCACGGCCCGGCCGGCCAGCCAGCCCACCCAAGCGAAGACGGGCAGCCTTACCGGTCATATGCGTGGATGTGCATGTGACCCGCCGGCGCCCCACCGAGGAAGAGGACAGCGTGACAACCAGTTCCGCCGGTCGCTCGGCAACTCCCTCCGGCGCTGCCACCGTGGACACACCAGCCGGCCCCTTCACCACGGTGATAGCCGCCGACGGCGCGGTGCTGGCCTCTGGCTGGACCGCCGACCTGACCGAGCTGCGACCACAGGTCACCGCCGACCTATGGCCGGCCGACCTGGTGACGCGACCCGAACTGGGCACCGTCACCAAGGCGGTACTCGCCTATCACGACGGCGAACTGGACGCGATCGACGACGTCGAGGTCCGACAGCGATCCGGCGAGTTCCGCCAGCACGCATGGCAGGTCCTCCGCATGGTCCCGGCAGGCAAGCCGATCACCTACACCGACTACGCCGCACTAGCCGGCCGACCGGCCGCCGTCCGCGCCGCCGCAGGGGCATGCGCCTACAACGCCGCAGCGCTGTTCGTGCCGTGCCACCGCGTGCTGCGCTCGGACGGCAGCCTGGGCGGGTTCCGCTGGGGCCTACCGGTCAAGCGATGGCTCCTCGACCACGAGGCAACCGACCACTGACCAACCAGCCGCACTGTCCATTGACCAGCAGCGCCCAACCCTCGCCGACGGTCGCTAGCACAGGCCACGACTGTTCGGTGACGATCGGCACCTCGCGGCCATCGCAAGCCGCGAGATCACGCCGTCGCCAAACCTCGCTGGACATCGCGAGTCCAGTCGTCCAGGTGAATGGCTCCAGGCGTGCGCGGATCAGCCTGCGATGAGTTCCAGCGTCGAGCCGCTGCGGGCCTTGCATACCCGCAACCGCACCGGAATCCGCTGGCGCAACTCCTCCACATGGGACACCAGGCCAACCACACGCCCGCCCACGCGTAAGTCGTCCAGCGTGTCCATCACCTGGTCCAAGGCTTCAGCATCCAACATGCCGAATCCCTCGTCGATGAACAGCGTGTCCAGTAGCGCGCCTCCGGTTTCCGCCGCCACGACGTCGGCCAGGCCGAGCGCCAGCGACAACGACGCGAGGAACGACTCCCCGCCGGACAAGGTCTTCGCCGGCCGAACCTGGCCGGAGTAGTCATCGAGCACATCGAGTCCGAGACCGCCGCGAGTACCACGGGGGCCGGCCGCGTCTGAGTGCACGAACGAGTACCGGTCCTGGCTCATCTGCTGCAGCCGCCGGGTGGCGGCCACCGCGACCTCGGCCAGGCGCGCAGCCAGCACATATGACCGCAGCGACATCTTCCGAGCGTTCTGACCCCTGCCGTTGATCACCTCGGCCAGCCCGGCCAGCCAGTGGTACTCCGCCTCGACGGGTGCGAGTTCACGCCAGGCCTGGTGCAGCCGGTCTGCCAAGTCGTTGACCTCGCGCAAGCGGCGTTGGGCGGCACCCAGCATGAGCGCGGCGAGCTCTGCTTCCTCGGCCGCCTCTATCGCCAACGTCTCCACTGCCGCCAGATCGATCTCGGCGTCCGGACGCACTCCGACCAGCTCTGGCTCCGCCAGAACGGCCTGAGCTGCCGCGACCCGGTTGTCAGCCTCGGCCAAGCGGTCGGCCAACCTGGTCATGGCTGCGTCGTCCCGGACAGCGTCGATCGCCGCGGCCGGACTACGGAAGCCGGCGCTTCGGGACACGTCGGCGAGTGTCGCCTCCCACTCGGCCTGGCGACTCTCCGCCCTGAGACGTGTCGATCTCCTCTGAGCACAGTTGTCCAGTGCGGCCGCGAGATCGAGTAGATGTGTTCGGCGAGTGAGTACGTCCGGAAACGGGCCTCTGGCTGATGCGAGCCGCCCGGCGCGGCGGCAAACCTGATCGGCCAGCGACGTCCGCTCTGCGATCAACTGGGCGCGCTCGAGCTCCGCAGAGGCCAGTCGGGCACGCACGCCCTCCACGTCGGCTTCCAGAGCGGCCACAGCTCCGGTCCGAAGGGGCAGCAGGTCTGCTGCGGCGCTGGCGGCATCACGCTCAGCCGATACGACTGCCGAGGTGGCGGCCAAGTCAGATTCTGTCCGCCCAGCGATCCGCTCACGCAATGCCGCCAGACACAACTCAGCCTCCGCCATAGCCGCAGTCGCACGTTCGCGCTCGCGCGCCGCGGCCTGCTCGATTTCGGTCGCCGCACGCTCCTGTGCCTCCCCGACCGACTGCCCAACCGGTCTGGCAGGAGCTGGATGTTCCGCGGAGCCGCACACACCGCAGGGCTCGCCATCGCGGAGATCTCCAGCCAGTTCGGTGGCCATGCCGTTCAACCGGCGTTGGCGGATGTCCAGCAAAGCCTCTCTGGCCTGCTGATGCCGGTCCACGGCAGCGGTGGCCGCCGTCCGAGCCGCCTGCGCAACGCGCTCCGTCTTTGGCAGTCGCAGGGCATCACAGTGCATGGCTTTCGCTTCAGCAGCCCGAGCCAGCAGGCCGTCCAATCGGCTGGCTGCGTGATTCGCCTCGTCCAACTCGGTCCGCGCGGCAACGAGCCGCCCGGGCATCGCTGCCTGATGCTCACCCAACTGCTCGACCGCATCGGACACCCGACGTTCACGGCCGACGAGAGCCAGCAGGCGAGCCTCGTCGGTCCGCTGCGCTTCGGCGTCGGCAAGCAGCGGCTGCAGGCCGCCTGCCTCGTCTCGCAGGGTTCTGGCCTGCTCTTCGAACGCCTCGACCTCAGCGCTCGGCAATTCCAGCAGCGCGGCGATATCGACGACAACCGTGCCCAGCTCATCGACATACCGCGTAGCGCGTTCCTCGGCCTTCCGCGCCGAAGCGGCGTCCGCTTGGGCCCGCTTCGCGGCCTGGTATGCGGCGACGGCGGATACCGCCCGGCGCGCCGCGGCGAGCTCCTCGGCCCACGACCGGCGCTGGTCGGCCTTGCTGGCCAGATCGGCAAGGGCCGCGGTCGCCTTGCGAACGCGCCGCACCCGCTCGGCGAGCTTCTGCACCCGGCGCAGCTCGGCGTCGGCCATCTCCTTGGTTTCCCTGGCCTGCTGGTCGTTCTTGGCGGCGAGCTCAGCCTCGTCCGTCAGCCGGGCCCGCACGGCGGCCAGCCAGGAAGGCCCTGGGATGTGTTCGACATCCCCGTCATCGGTCGGCGGCTCCTGGCCCGCAGCCTGGGCAACCCTGGCCACCAGCTCACGAATCTGCTGCCGATGTCCCTGCAGCACATGCCAACTGGCCTGCCGAGCATCCCGGAACCATCGCTCCACCTCCGCGAACCGCTCGGTGCCGAACAACCGCTCCAGCAGATGCTCACGCTCGACCGTGTCGGAACGCAGGAAGCGAGCGAACTCGCCCTGCGGCAACAGCACGACCTGGAAGAACTGCTCAGCGGTCATGCCGAGCAGCCGCTGGATGGTGCGGGCCACCTCGTCGATCCGGGTCAACCCGTCCGGAGCGTGCCCGCTGGACGCCTGATCCAGCCAGGTCAGCGAGGCCCTGGCCCGCTGGGTCGTCACACCGTTGCCATTGCGTTTGGGACGCTCGTACTCCGGGCTGCGCACCAGCCGGAGCCGATGGCCCTGCACGGAGAACTCGAGCACGACCTCGGTCACGACATCAGGCGAGGCGTAGTCACAGCGGAGCCGTTTGACCTCGCCGCGAGCGCCAGGGACCGAACCGAACAGGGCGAAGGCCACGGCATCCAGCACCGTCGTCTTGCCGGCGCCGGTGTCCCCGTGCAGTAGGAACAGGCCGTCCTGACCGAGTACATCGAAATCGACGACCTCATGCCGCGGATACGGGCCGAAGGCGGTGAGGTCCAGTCGATGCAACCTCATCTCGTCTCCTCCGTTCCCCGTACCTGGGCGAAGGCCTCAGCGATCAGCGCGCATTCGGCGTCGGCAGGCTCGCTGCCCCGGCAGTCCGCGACGAAGCGGCGCGCAACATCGTCATCATCGCGGGCCGTGGCGAGGTCCGGGTAGGCAGCCGGCCCGTCCAGCCGACCGCCCTGCGGCTGCCAGTCCATTCGCACAGCGAAGGGGAACCGCCGCTGCAGCTGCCGCATGGCGTCCATTGGCCGTACCTGGTCGGTCAGCACCACGGAGAGATAGTGGTCCTCCAGTTCGGAAAACGTGGGATTGGCCAGAACCTCGGCGAGTTGGCCACGGATGGTGGCCAACCGCCGGGGCGCCGGCAGCTCCTGTTGCCGCACGTCACCAAGGCCCTCGGCGTCCAGATCGACCAGCCAGACGGACTTGCGATGGCTGGTCTCGGAGAACGAGTAGGCCAGCGGGCTGCCGGAGTAACGAAGGTGGTCGGCCAGCCGCTGCGGTCCGTGCAAATGGCCGAGTGCCACGTAGTCCACACCGTCGAAGACCGAGCCGGGCACCTGTTCGACGCCACCGACAGCGATCGTGCGCTCGGACTCGGAGCTCGCACCGCCACTGACAAAGGCGTGCGCCAGCACCACCGATCGGACGCCCGGCCGGTCAGCCAGATCGCGCCGCACCCGATTCATGGCCTCGGTAAGCACGCCCTGATGACCACGAGCGGTCGGCACACCGAGCGCGTGCCTGGCCAGTTCCGGCTCCAGATAAGGGATTCCGTAGAACGCGACCTGACCGTGTCGGTCGGCGAGCAGGACAGGGCTGCCCACGTCCGCGATACTCGTCCGCAGGTGCAGTCCACCGGCCGCCGCGAAGTCACCGAATGCGCCGAGTCGAGCCGCCGAATCGTGGTTTCCCGGCGTGATCACCACGTGAGCGCCGGCCTGTCGGATACGGGAGAGAATTCGAGTGCAGGCGCTCACGGCCTCGCCAGCAGGCACAGCGCGGTCGTACAGGTCTCCTGCGACCACCACGACATCGACGTGCTGGTCGACCACGAGGTCGGCCAGCACGCCGAGCACCGACTCCTGGTCGGCAAGCAAGTCGCGGCCGTGGAACATCCGTCCCACGTGCCAGTCGGAGGTGTGCAGAACGCGCATGCCACCAAGCTAGATCGACTTACCGACAGCGCGCCGCTGATCACCTCATTTCTCACTCGAACGTGTGTTCGATAGTGCGCTCGGCAGAAAGTCGGACGATGATCGGCGAGGACGACGGAAATCGAGGGGGAAGGGCTGGACCGATGACCGCAGTGATCAGCATCGTCGCCGCAGTGCTGGCGCTACTGCTGGCAGCGGCCGTGCTGTTGTTCTGGCGTCTCTATCAGGACAGCACGCGTCGCGCGGACGCGGCGATGGAAATGGTTCAGGCCGAACGGGCCAGAGTGGACCAGCAACAGACGGCGTTGCAGCGGTACGAAGTGGCATTCGCATCCATCAGCGGCCGAGGCGAACTGGGCGAGCGAGTACTGGTGGAAACCGCGCGCGCACTGGGTCTGCGCGAGGATCTGCACTTCACGGTGCAAACCGACCTGGCGGGCGGCGGTACCGTCCGACCGGACATGGTGCTGCTGGTGGGCGGTGGTCGACGGGTACCCGTCGACGCCAAAATGAGCATGGTGTGCTGGGCCGAGGCCACGGAGACCGACAACGCGGCCGAGCGGGCGGACGCATTGCGGGTGCACGTGCGCAACATCCGCTCGCGCGCTGCGGAACTGGCCGGCAAGGGCTATCAACGCTGGGCCGACGCCATCTACGGCACGATCATGTTCGTCCCGTCCGACGCGGCCGTCGTCGCCGCACTGGACACCGATCCGGAGTTACTCCGCTGGTTGATGGATCGCAGGGTGTTCCTCTGTGGACCGACCGGCTTCGCGGTCGTGGCATCGGCAGCGATGTTCGCGGCCACCGACCGGGCGATCGCCGAGGACGTGGAGCAGGTCAGGGTGCAAGCGGCCGCCGCACACCGCTCGGCTGGCGGCGCGGTCGACGCGTTCAACCTGTCGAGCACTCACCTGCAGCGGTTCATCGCGGCCCGGCGCCGGGAACTCGACGCGCTGGAGATATTCCGGGGCTCGGTGCAGCCGTTGACCGAGGCGGCAGCCAGTCCGACTCCGCTCGCGGCGATCCGACGGCAGGAGGAAGTGGCTGCCGGCCTGCCGCCCGCCATTGGTGACTAGTTGTTAACAGCAGCCAGCCGTACTTAACAGATACCTGACCCCGGATCACCAGACTAGAGTGGAAGCCGAACGGAGCAAAAAGGACATTTGACGCATCAATCACGCCGCGCGGCCAGACAGGACACAACTAGGCTCACGAATTGACTACGGTGTGGACACACAGCCCGAGTTCTGCGAGGACCGCATTGATGACAACAACGTCGGCCGGTTGGCCGTGCGTGGGTAGCGAGGAGGCATGGTGACCGCTACCCATGATCGCCGGCGCGATCCACGCGTAGGGGTCAACGCCCTGCAGGAATGGGGGCAGCGTTCGGCGTTCGGCGCGGCCAAGGGCTGGCCGTGGTGGGCTGTCGTTGTGCTCGCCCTGGGCCTGTCGATCGTGGGCGCCTTCATCGACATGCACGTGTCCGGCAACCTCGGCAAGGTCTTCGAGGGCGGGTACTTCCTCGGCTGCGTCGGAGCTGTGTGCCTGGTTCGGCGACGCAACCTGTTCGGTCCGATGGTGCAGCCGCCGCTGATCCTCGCGGTGACCATCCCGGTGGTCGTGCTGCTGACGAAGGGCATGCCGTCGGGGTCGGGCACCATGTCGAAGCTGCTCACCCTGGGCGTGCCGCTGGTCACGGGGTTCCCGACCATGGCCATCACGACCATCGCGACCTTGGTGATCGGCGGGATCAGGTTCCTGGTCCAGCGGAAGCCGATCACCGACGACGTGGACGGCGGCGACTGGGACGACAGCAACCCCGAGGACCGCAGCGAACCACGGCGGCGACCGGTGGACCGCGAGGGTGAGCGGGCCGAGCGTCCGGCGCCGGCTGGTCGGCCGCGACCGACCGGCGGGTCGGGCAGGCCCGCCTCCGGCCGCACCGCCAGGGACGACCGCGAAGGTTCGCGAGACCGGGGCAGGACGCCACCGCCGAGCCGCGGTCGTGGCGAGCCGTCCGGCCGATCGACCGGTGGTCGGTCCACGCAGGACAGAGACCGGGATAGTGGCCAGGGCCGTGACCCGGAGGGCCGTGAGCGTCGCCCAGCCCGCGATCGTGGGCCTGGTTCGGAACGTGGCCAGGCACCGCGCGGTAGCCAGAGCAGCAGGGATCGTGGCCAGGCGCCGCGGAGTGATCGGCCATCTCGTGACGAGGGCCGGCGTCAGCCGCCTCGGCGCCGGGACGACGACTACTGATGCTGCACCGGTCGCACGGCCGCACAGCCACGCCAGGATGCTCGGTGGCGTGGCAGCAGAGCGCGATCCAGCTGCCAAGGCGAATCGTGCAGGCAGGGCGAGCCTGCTGATACCCGAGGTCGGGTATTGGCTCCCGGCTGCGCTCAACTCAGGACGAGCCTGCCCGGTACCGCGCAGGTATTAGCCGCTCACGCCGGCCGAGCCCGGGCAGGCGGCTGCGGTGGATCAATGAAAGGCCCGGTCGACGGATCAGGCTTCCGAACCGCCGAGGTCCTTCCGCAGTTCACGCGGCAGGGCGAAGGCGATCTTCTCGTTCGCGGTAGTGACTTCCTCGACGTCTGACCAGCCACGTTCGGCCAGGAACGTGAGCACTTCCTGCACCAGCAGCTCAGGCACCGAAGCACCGCTGGTGACGCCAACGGTGTCGACGCCGGTCAGCCAGGCCTCGTCGATCTCGCTCGCGTAGTCGATCAGGTACGACGTCCGCGCACCGGCTTGCAGGGCCACCTCGACCAGCCGCTTCGAGTTGGACGAGTTCTGCGAGCCGACCACCAGCACGAGATCACACTCGGGGGCCATCGCCTTGACGGCGACCTGGCGGTTCTGGGTGGCGTAGCAGATGTCGTCGCTCGGCGGGCTCTGCAGGCCGGGGAACCGGTCCCGCAACTGGTCCACCCGCTCCATGGTCTCGTCCACCGACAACGTCGTCTGGGACAGCCAGACCACCTTCGACGGATCACGGATCTCGACGTTGGCCACGTCCTCCGCCTTGTCCACCAGTTGCACGCGCTCGGGTGCCTCGCCGGTGGTGCCGTCGACCTCCTCGTGGCCGGCATGGCCGATGAGCAGGATATCGTAGTCCTCGCGCGCGAACCGCTTCACTTCCTGGTGCACCTTGGTCACCAGGGGGCAGGTCGCGTCGATAGTGCGCAACTGGCGGTCGACGGCCTGGTCGCGCACTGCCGGGGACACGCCGTGCGCGGAGAAAACGACCAAGGCGCCTTCCGGCACCTCGTCGGTCTCGTCCACGAAGATCGCGCCGCGCTCGGACAGGCGGTCCACCACGTATCGGTTGTGGACGATCTCCTTGCGCACGTAAACCGGGGCGCCGTACGTGTCCAGTGCCTTCTCGACAGTCACGACCGCACGGTCGACGCCCGCGCAGTAGCCGCGTGGTTTGGCCACCAGCACCTTGCGGGCGGGATGCGTGTCGCTGCCGCTCTGTTCAGCACTGATGTCGCTGCTGGCAGCGTTGCCGACACTGTTGTCGGTGCTGTCGCTCTCGGTCACCGGGGTCGAAGCGGTCATGCGTCCAGGGTACGGGCGACCCCGCGATCATCGGCGACCACACGGGTGTCCCACGTCACCTACCGGAAACGCACCGGGCGTTGTGCTGGGCAGGATCGCTGGTCTGCGGCAGGCTGTGCACATGAAGCCACTACCGCTGCCGGTACGGGTCGCGGCCGGCCTCGCGGTCACTGCTGTCGACCGGGCCCGCCACCTGCCCGAGAGGCTGGCTGGGCTGCCGGTCACGATGGTCAGCCAGGCGTTGCAGCTGTCGATGCGGTTGCAGCAGCAGATGACCGAGTTGGCGATCAAGGGCGACGACGCGCTGTCCACATTGCGCCCCGCGGAGGAGTCTCCGGAGTGGGCGACCTTCGACGAGGACGACGCAGCAGACCAGTACGACGCCAGCACGGTGAAGCGTTCGCGGTTCGACGCCACCGAGGCCGACCTGGATGTCGACATGGACGCTGTCACCAACGGCGAGCCGGTCGCCGCAGGCGACCCGTGGGCCGCCGAAGAGCGGGCCATGCTGCACGAACTGGACAACACGGCGCCGGACGACGAAGCCGCCGATGCCGAGCCTGCCGCCCTGGCCAACTATGCCGAGTTGACCCTGCCGCAGGTCCGGGCACGGATGCGCAGGCTGAGCATCGAAGAGTTGACCGAGTTGGTCGAGTTCGAGCGTGCGCACGGCGACCGCCCTGCGTTCGTCGGCATGCTCACCCGACGTATCGGCACCCTCCGCGACCAGCAGTGACCAACGGACCCGCGATCCCAGCAGCCGGCCGGGCCGAACCTGGCCGCGCCGAGGCAGCCGCAGGTCCCGGCGGCGACGGTCCGACCAGCGCCGACGCGCCGTGGCCGGTCCGCACGGTCGCCCGCAAGATCGCGGAGTGGATCAGCAAGCTGGGTTCGATCTGGGTCGAGGGCCAGATCACTCAGATCTCGGCCCGGCCCGGTACCGCCACGGCGTTCGTGATCCTCCGTGATCCCGCGGCCGAGGTGTCCCTCACCCTGACGTGTTCGACCGGCATGCTGCGCGCCTGCGAACCTCCGCTCACCGAGGGCAGCCAGGTCGTCGTGCACGGGCGGCCGACGTTCTACATGAGCCGCGGCACGCTGAGCCTGCGGGTGGACGAGATCCGAGCGGTCGGCATCGGTGAACTGCTGGCCAGGATCGAGCGACTGCGCAGGCTGCTGGCCGCGGAAGGCCTGTTCGAGCAGGCCCGCAAGCGCCGGCTGCCGTTCCTGCCGCGCACGGTCGGGCTGGTCACCGGCCGGGCTTCTGCGGCCGAGCGGGACGTGCTGACCAATGCCAGCGCCCGGTGGCCTGCGGTGCGGTTCCGCGTGGTCAACGTGGCTGTGCAGGGCGTGCTGGCCGTGCCGGAGATCCTGACGGCACTGGGTGCCCTGGACCGGGATCCGAACGTCGACGTGATCGTGCTGGCCAGGGGTGGCGGCAGCGTTGAGGACCTGCTGCCGTTCTCCGACGAGACGCTGTGCCGCGCGGTGGCGGCCTGCCGGACGCCGGTGGTCAGCGCCATCGGGCACGAGCCGGACACACCGCTGGTGGATCATGTGGCTGACCTGCGGTGTTCCACTCCTACCGATGCCGGCAAGCGGGTGGTGCCGGACGTCGCCGAGGAAACGAAGCGGGTCGCCACCATGCGTGACCGAGCCAGGCGTGCCCTACACGGCTGGGTGGACCGGGAACGCCAACTGCTGAAGTCGATGCGCAGCCGCCCTGTCCTCGCCGACCCGCTCACGCCGCTGCGGCGCAGGGCCGAGGACATCGATTCGCTGCGGGAGCGCTCCCGCCGTGCGATGCTGGCCGTCCTCGCCAGCGAACGCACGGCTCTGGTCGCGACCAGGTCCAGGCTGACAACGTTAGGTCCGGCGGCAACCCTTGCCAGGGGTTACGCCGTCCTACAGGTGTTCGACGAGGACAGCGACAACAGCGGTGACCGGATCGTGCGATCCATCGCGCAGCTCGGACCGGGAACGAAGTTCCGGCTACGAGTGGCTGACGGTGCGGCGCACGCGGTGGTGTCCGACGTGGAGGCCATCGAGGCCGGCGGCGAGAGCGGGAGTGGGAGGTGACCATGCACACGGCGATGCAGGGCGCTCGTGAACCCACGTTCCTGCCGTTGGTCGTGGCTGCCGCGCGTGCCGCTGTGGCCGAGACTGCCGACGCCCCCGTGGTGGCTCGCGCACACGTGGTCCGGCGACACGCCGAGGCCGCCGAGTCGGCGGCTGCCGACTGCTGGACCGCGCTGCTGGCCGGGTGCCAGGCGCCGGCCAGGCGGGTGCTGCCGGCCAAGCTGCACGAACTGACCGAGGCCACGTCGCTGTACCTGGGCACGAGGTGCTGGTACGGAGCGGGCTCGCCGCACCGCAGCCGAGTGACCGGCGCGGAGGCCAGGATCACCGACGCCGTCCGGGACGGGGACGGCGCGGAGTTCGCAGAGGCATGCGCCGGTTACGACCAGGCCGTGGCCACAGCGGTGGCCAGTGTGCGCAGCCGGACCAGCAGTCCGGCATAGTCGTCGCTCGACGCGGTTCAGCCAGCAGGGAGGACGTTTGTCCGGGAACAAGTACGCCGATGTCGCCGAACTGGGCTACGAGGCGGCCAGGGACGAACTGGTCGAGGTCGTGCGCAGGTTGGAGGCAGGTGGGCTGTCGCTGGAGGATTCGCTGGCCCTGTGGGAGCGCGGCGAGGCCCTGGCGGCGGCGTGTGAGCGACACCTGGCCGGTGCTCGGGAGCGGGTCGAGACCGCGCTGGCCCGGGTGGAGTCCGTGTCCGGCGAGTCGGACGGCAAGAGCTGATCAGGGACCACTGGCGGCGGTGACCCGCTGCCCGTTCATCGTTGCGGCAGCCAGTGTGTTGAACTCGTCGTTCGTCCCGTTTCCGGTGATGAACAGTCGTTCCGAGCCGAGATCGGCAACCCAGGACGACTCCGCACGGATGCCCGGATAGACCGTCCACTTCGTACCGTTGACCAGCTCTGTGCCCGTCGGCCGCACTGTCACGTCGTCGCCGAGACCGGCCGCGGAGCGCACCAGATCCAGTACGTCGGCGTTGGACTGGGAGACCTGTAGGTAGTGGTCGGCCGGCGTGAGCCAGCCGATGCGGACCGCGGTGTCGACGCCTTTCGGCCCGAGTGAGTCGACGGAGTCCGAGTTGGCCCGCCACCCGGCCGGCAGCCGGGGCTGGCGGAGCGGGAAGTGCACTTGAGCGGCGCCGGCCTGCAGCTCGCCGTGGACGTCGACGGGCTGCACGGCTGAGGAGTCCGCCGACGGACCGCCGGGGCTGAACGAACAACCCTTCGTCAGACCGGCAAGAACCAGGACCCCGACGCCCAGCACGAGCATCGACCACAGCATGTCCCGCATGCCCGCCCTGCCGCGCCCTGAACCGCGCCCACCAGCCGATACCTGCTCGGGGGCTTCGGTCGGACCGGCTGCCGCGTCGCCTTTCGGGCCGGTGTCCGTGTCGCTCAGGTTGTCCGCCACCCCTCCATAGTCCCAGGTGGTCCATGTCACCTTCGGCCGGTAGGCGGTCTGCCACCGGCCCACAGCTCGCCGATCTGGGAGAATTCCCGTCTACGCGCACCGACTCGGGAGGCACGATGAGCACCTCGGACCGAACCAGCGGCACGACATCAGGCGACAGCAGCCAGCCGGAGGCACCGGACCGCAACCTGGCGCTGGAGCTGGTGCGGGTCACGGAGGCGGCGGCGATGACGGCCGGCCGCTGGGTGGGTCGGGGTGACAAAATCGGTGGCGACGGTGCGGCTGTGGACGCGATGCGCATGCTGATCGGCACCGTGTCCATGAACGGCATCGTGGTCATCGGCGAAGGCGAGAAGGACCAGGCGCCGATGCTGTACAACGGCGAGCGCGTCGGCAACGGCGACGGCCCCGACTGCGATGTGGCCGTCGACCCGATCGACGGGACCACGCTGATGGCCAAGGGGATGCCCAACGCCATCGCGGTACTCGCTGTGACGGAACGTGGCGCGATGTTCGACCCGTCGGCCGTGTTCTACATGGAGAAGCTCGCGGTCGGCCCGGAAGCGGCCGACGTGGTCGACCTCACGGTGCCGGTCGGCGAGAACATCCGCAGGGTGGCCAAGGCCAAGAACAGCGACGTGTCCGACGTGACCGTCTGCATCCTGGACCGGCCGCGGCACGAGCAGTTGGTGCAGGACGTCCGGCAGGCGGGGGCACGCATCCAGTTCATCTCCGACGGTGACGTGGCGGGCGCGATCTCCGCCGCCCGGCCGGATACCGGCGTCGACATGCTGGTCGGCATCGGTGGCACCCCGGAAGGCATCATCGCGGCGTGCGCGTTGAAGTGCATGGGCGGCATGATCCAGGCGCGGCTGTGGCCGAAGGACGAGGATGAGCGGCGCAAGGCGCTGGACGCGGGCCACGACCTCACCAGAGTGCTGCGGACAGATGACCTGGTGAGTGGAAACAACGCGTTCTTCTGCGCCACCGGCATCACCGACGGAGACCTGCTGCGTGGCGTCCGGTATCGGGCAGGTGGTTGCACGACACAGTCGATCGTCATGCGGTCCAAGTCCGGCACGGTGCGGATGATCGAGGGGTTCCACCGGCTGACCAAACTGCGCGAGTATTCGTCGGTCCCCTTCGACCGTGCGGAACTGGCCGGAACGGACGCCTATCCCCCGCTGCCGTAACCGCAGGTTCGCCGCTGCCGGAGTCGCAGCCGACCGGAAATCTGATCGTGACCATTTCGGTGGGCTGGGCAGGCAACTTGTGATGTCGTGCTGGCGTCTAGATCAAGAGAAGCCACATTGGCAGATCGAGCACCGTCGCCGCCCGTCGACGGTTCGGCGAGGGGGTACTCGTGCGCATCAGAAAGATCGTTGTGGGGTTGTCCGCGGTGATCGCGGTGGCGGGCGTCGCGGCATGCTCGTCGGGTACGTCCAACTCGTCGGCGTCGCCACAGATCGCCGTGGCAGCGGACACGGCCACCAGCGCACCGACCCAGTCCACTGTGGATCCCACGACCACGGTGGCGCCGACCACGACCAGGCCGCCCGTCGTCACCACCAAGACGGTCCCGACGACCACCAAGGCGCCGGTCGCGCGCACGGCGGCCAAGGTGTCCAGCACGCCATGCTCCGTGGCGGCCAAGGCGTGTGTCGACCTGTCGGCGCGCAAGGCGTGGCTGGTGGACGACGGCAAGATCGTGTACGGCCCGGTGTCGATCATGCCCGGCCGGGTCGGCTGGCGGACCCCGGTAGGCACGTTCCACGTGGAGTTCAAGTCCGCGCACTACTTCAGCCACGAGTTCCAGGTGCCGATGCCGGACGCCGTGTTCTTCTACCCGGGCATCGCGTTCCACGTCGGCAGCCTGTCGGTGCACTCGCACGGCTGCGTTCACCTGTCGCAGACGTCGGCGTCCAAGTTCTTCCACACTCTGTCGACCGGCGACGAGGTGCAGGTAGTCCGGTGACTGTCTGACACTCCGAGTACGGTCGAACGGGGATCGAACAGGGGTTGATTCAGGGTGAGACTGATGCCCGGCGCCGCACGCGGTGCCGGGCATCAGTGTTTTGGTGGCGGGTTTGGTGGTTCTTCGGTGCCGGTCGGGTAGATCGATCGGGTGCAACCGTTTCGTCCACATTGGGGTTCTCCTAGGTGAGACCTCGACGAAAGGGGGATGCACGCGATGTGACAGCACGGCAGGACAGCAGCCCCGAGACAGGGGCGGCCGGGACATTCCCGGTCTGAGCGCCGGCACGACGACCGGCGTGAGCCGAGCGCACCGGGCCACACGCACGGCCTGCGTCAAGCCGCCTGACCTGAGCTGCCCGCCCCGACCGGGCTGCTTGGATTGCCGGGGCGGCTGGCTGGCGGGTCGGCCGTCAGCGCCGATGTGGGTGCATGGCTGGTATGCGATACCGAGCACTGGCCGAACAGCCGAGCGGGGTGTCGGCACCGGCCAAGGCGCAACCACGCGAGTATCGGATCGGCACGCTGCCAACCGCGGGACGCCGACACGGCGGCAACCGACCGGCATCGGTGCTGGATCGGCAAGCCGCCAACCACGGGACGCCGACATGGCCGCAGCCGACCGGCATCGGTACCCGGCGTGGCAGCGACCGCACCCGCCACGCCCGCGTGGCGCCAACCGCGCAGGCGTGGCGGCGACCGCACCGGCAACCCGCGTGGTGCCAACCGGCACCGGTGAGCTGGGTCGCACCAGCCCCCGCGGCGGCAAGGGCATGGCTAGCGCCGGTGCTCCGGGCAACAGCCACCGGGGCAACCAGCCCTGGTTGGCGCACAGGCACCGGTCGCGCCGATCGGGCACGGGTTGTGCCGATCGGGGCGGCCCGCGTCGATCGGCACCGGTCGCGTCGATCGGGGCCAGACGCGCCGACCGAGGCCGGCGGCCAATCAGGGCCGGTCTCGCCGACCGGTGTCGGTTGCGCCGATTAGGGCTGATCGGGCCTACGGTGGCGCCTGGCTGCGGCGGCTTCAGTTGGTCCTGCGTGGGTGCCGGTGCGGCTCTGGCCAACCGCCGGCTCAGCTGGCGTTGGACGAGTGGCCGGGGAAGAGGTGCGCTGTCGGGTTCAGTGCCACTGCGATGTTGTTGACCGCGGTGGCTGCCTCGCCGAATCCGGTGGCGATCAGCTTCACCTTGCCGTCGTAGGCCGCTACGTCCCCAGCCGCGTAGATCCGGTCGCGCGCTGTGCGCATGGTCGGATCCACGCGGACGGCCCGGTGGTCGAGTTCGAGGCCCCAGGACTCGAGTGGTCCTAGGTCGGCCAGGAAGCCGAGTGCGGCCACCACGGTGTGGGCCGGGATGGTCATCCGTTCGCCGGTCTTGACAAGTACGTCCACCTCGTGCAGGCCGGCATCGCTACCGCGCAGTTCGCTCACCTCGGCGTCCACGATGATCGGCACGCCTAGTTCGCGGACCTGCCGGACGGTGCTGGGCAGCGCGCGGAACTGAGCACGGCGGTGTACGAGGGTCACCGAGGACGCGATCGGGTGCAGGGCCAACGCCCAGTCCAGGGCTGAGTCCCCGCCGCCGACGATCACCACGTCCTGGCCTTCGTGGACGGCGAGTGACGGCACGAAGTGGACCATTCCCCGGCCCAGCCAGCCGTCACCGGCCGGCAACGGGCGGGGGCGGAACTCGCCGATGCCGGCCGTGATCAGAATGGCGCCCGCGCTGACGGAACTGCCGTCGGTGAGCGACACGACCAGGCGGTCGCCTGCTTCGGTGAGCTCCCTGGCCTGTCGGCCGAGGAGGTACAGCGGCTTGGCCTGGGCTGCCTGCTCGACCAGCGCGGTCACGAGATCGCGGCCGCGAATGGCAGGGAACCCGGCCACGTCGTAGATCATCTTCTCGGGGTACATGGCGGTGATCTGGCCGCCGGGCTCCGGTAGCGCGTCGACGATCGCCACCGTCAGCTCACGGAAACCCGCGTAATAGGCCGCGAACAGGCCAGATGGTCCTGCCCCGACGATCAGCAGGTCGACGTCGTACCGGTCCGCTGGCTCGGCCATTGCGGGTGACCACCTTTCGCTCGTGGCGGGAGCACCCCGAGCGTAGATCCATCGGCGGCACATCGGACGTGGAACTCACCACAACGGAGGCAGACCGGCGGATTCGGGTCCAGACTTGAAGTCATGGGTGATCAGGAATTCCGCATCGAACACGACACGATGGGCGAGGTCCGGGTCCCGGTGCACGCGCTCTGGCGGGCCCAGACCCAGCGCGCCGTCGAGAATTTCCCCATTTCCGGCCGCCCACTGGAGCGATCCCAGATCCGCGCGCTCGGCCTGCTGAAAGGCGCTGCCGCCCGGGTGAACGCGAAGCTTGGCGTGTTGGCACCCGACATCGCCGAGGCGATCGCCGCGGCCGCCGATGACGTGGCCGCCGGTCGCTACGACGACCAGTTCCCGCTGGACGTCTTCCAGACCGGGTCCGGCACCTCGTCGAACATGAACGCCAACGAGGTCATCGCCACGCTGGCCAGCCGCGCGCTGGGCAGCGACGTGCATCCGAACGACCACGTGAACGCGTCCCAGTCGTCGAACGACACCTTCCCTACCACCATCCGCGTCGCCGCCACCGAAGCCGTGGTCACCGATGTCGTGCCCGCGTTGCGCCATCTCGCCGACACCATCGAGGGTCGCGCCGGCGAATGGGCCGATGTCGTGACGGCCGGTCGCACGCACCTGATGGACGCGGTCCCGGTCACGTTCGGCCAGGAGGCCGGCGCGTGGGCCGCGCAGATCCGCTACGGCATCGAACGGCTGGAGTCCGGGCTCGGTCGACTCGCCGAACTGCCGATCGGTGGCACCGCCGTGGGTTCCGGCCTGAACGCGCCGGACGGCTTCGGCGCCGCGGTCGCCGAGGAACTGGCTTGGGCGACCGGTCTGCCGCTGGTCGAGGCCCGGGACCACTTCGAGGCGCAGGCGGCGCAGGACGGCGTTGTCGAGACCTCCGGCCACCTGAGGACCGTCGCGGTGAGCCTGAGCAAGATCGCCAACGACGTCCGCTGGCTCGGTTCGGGGCCGCGCACCGGGCTCGCCGAGTTGACGCTGCCGGATCTCCAGCCGGGTTCGTCGATCATGCCCGGCAAGGTGAATCCGGTCATCTGCGAGGCGACTCTGCAGGTGGTCGCCCAGGTGATCGGCAACGACGCTGCCGTGGCCTACGCGGGCGCGCAGGGCAATTTCCAGCTCAACGTGAACCTGCCGGTGATTGCGCGGAACGTGTTGGAGTCGGCGAAGCTGATCGCCGCCGTGTCGAGGCTGCTGGCGGACAAGGTGTTCGCCGGCGTGGAGGTCAACGTCGACCGGGCGCGGGAGCACGCGGAGGGCTCACCCGCGATCGTCACGCCGCTGAACCGCTACCTCGGCTACGAGGAGGCGGCCGCCGTCGCCAAGCAGGCGCTGAAGGAACGCAAGACGATCCGGGAGGTCGTGCTGGACCGCGGCTACGTCGACGCCGGCAAGCTCACGGTCGAGCAGTTGGACACAGCCCTGGACGTCCTGCGGATGGCCAAGGGCGGTCGCTGAGGGCCTCACGTCGGTCGGCGGAGGGCTATCGCGCAGCCCACGCCGACCAGCAACGCCCCGGCCACGCCGATCGCCGTCAGCGGCTGCGCGCCCAACACCACCGACATGGCGAAGCCGGACACCGGCATCAGGCCGATCAGCACTCCGGCCCGGTCGGCACCCAGCGCGGACACACACGCGTACCACGCGCTGAACGCCACCGCCGTCACCAGCACACCCAGCACCAGCAGCGCGACCACGTCGGTCCACGTCAACGGCGGCCACGCCGACCGGCCGCCCGCCAGCGAACTCACGACCGCACCGCCGACGGCGGCCAACCCGCACGCCAGCACACACGTCTCCACCACGCCCAGCCGCCGCGCCACGCCCGCCCCGGCCACGGTGAACGACACCTCCCCCGCCAACGCCAGCGCCGCCAGCACCAACCCAGGCCCGTGCCACGACCCGCCGCCGGAGAGCACCACGACACCCGCGACCACGACACACGCCCCGACCAGCGCGAACACCGCCGGCCGACGCCCTCGCACCGCCGGCACCAGCAACGCAAGGAACACCGGCGAACCGCCGATCATCGCCGCCACGAAACCCGGCTCGGCGTACCGCTGCGCCGCCAGGATCGCCGCATTGAAACCGAGCATCCCCGGCCCGACCATCCCGGCCAGCCCGAGCAGGTCCCGCAACCCGGGCACAGGCACCCGCCGCCCACGCCGCACCAGCCACGCGTACAACACGACCGCGCCAACGGCATACCGGATGGCCTGCCCACTCAACACGGGATAGCCGGCCAGCAGCCCGGTGACCGGCACCGACGCGCCCACCAACATGGCAGCACACGACCCTGACAACACAGCGAGTCGGACCGTCACCCGATTGAGCCTGCCGACCAGGTGGCACAGAAGTAAGGTCCACCTTGATGACCGCTAACTGGTCCATTTTCCGCGAACTGCTGATCCCGCCGGGGACCCGTGGCCGGGCGGTCGAAGGCGCTCTCCGGGAGGCGATCCGGGTCGGCAGGCTGCCGGCCGGTACCCGCCTGCCGTCCAGCCGGGACCTGGCGGCCCAACTCGGCGTGGCCAGGGGCACCGTCACCCTCGCCTACACGCAACTGACCGCCGAGGGCTACCTGGTGGCCCGCCAAGGTTCGGGCACTGTCGTGTCCGACTCGGTGGCCGGCACGGAACTGGCCGGCCAGGATGCCGAACCGGACCGCGTCTGGCGCTACGACCTGCGGCCCGGTCTGCCGGCGCTGTCCGCCTTCCCACGCGCCGCCTGGCTGACCGCGACCCGCGCCGGCATGGCGGCCCTGTCCGATGCCGAACTCGGCTACCCGGATCCCGCCGGACTGCCGGCGCTGCGTACCGAACTGGTCGCCTACCTCGGCCGGGTCAGGGCCGTAGCCGGAACGGCGGCCAACATCGTGGTGACCAACGGAGCCGCCGAGGGCACGACGCTGTTGGCCCAGGTCCTGCACGCCGGCGGCCATACCCGGATCGCCGTGGAGAACCCTCGACATCCCGGTCAGGCGGAACTGTTCACCACCCACGGGCTGACCCCGGTGCCCGTCCCGGTGGACGAGGACGGCTTGGTGGTGGACGCCCTGGCGCGCACCGACTGCCGGGTTGTCATGGCCACCACAGCGCACCAGTTCCCGCTCGGCGTCGCGATGCACCCACGCCGCCGCATGGCATTGCTGACCTGGGCAAAGGACGTCGGCGGCCTGATCATCGAGGACGACTACGACGCCGAGCATCGCTACGACACTGCCCCGATCTCGGCGCTGCAGGCGTTGGATCCCGAGCGGGTCGCCTACCAGGGCAGCACCAGCAAGACGCTCGCCCCCGCGCTGCGCATCGGCTGGGTCGTCGCACCGGCTGCCCTGCGCGCCGAACTGGTGACGCGCAAACGTTTGCACGACCTCGGCGGTAGCCCGCTGCCACACGCCGCGATGGCTCATCTGCTGCGCACCGGCGGCTACGACCGGCATCTGCGCAGCGCCCGCCAGCTGTACCGGCAGCGCCGGGACGCGCTGCTCACCGCACTGGCCGAGCATTTGCCCGCCTGGCAACCGGTCGGCGTGGCCGCCGGGCTGCACGTGGTCGTTCGCCTGCCACAAGGCACCGACGACCAGGCAACGTCCCAGGCACTGGCCGAGAACGGCGTGAACGCCATCGCCCTCTCCACCTACAGCCATCAGGGCACCACGCCGCCCTACCCCGGTCTCGTCCTCGGCTACGCCCTGCTCAGCCCGGACCGGCTACGCGCCGCCGTCACCGAAATCGCGCGAACTGTCGGCGACCAGCGGCACCATGGGTGACGTGCTGTTCTCCGACGTCGTGCTCGCGTCCGCCACCGTGGCGGCCACCCGGTCCCGGCTGGCCAAGGTGGACACCCTGGCCGGCGCGCTACGGGCCGCCGACCTGGCCACCGAGGTGCCGGCCGTCGTCGGCTTCCTGATCGGCCAGCCCCGCCAGGGCCGGATCGGCACCGGCTGGCGGACCCTCGTCAAGCTGGACGTACCGCCTGCCGACGAGCCTGCGCTGACCGTGGCCGACGTGGACCAGGTGCTGACCGCACTCGCCGGGACCACAGGTGCGGGTTCCGCCGCCGCCCGCGCCGAACTGCTCACCGGACTGCTCCGCAAAGCCACGAAGGCGGAGCACGATTTCCTGCTCCGCCTGTTCACCGGCGAACTGCGGCAGGGCGCCCTGGAGGGCGTCATGGTGGACGCCGTCGCGAAGGCGGCCGACGTGCCGGGCGAGGACGCCCGCAGGGCGCTGATGCTGTCCGGTTCGCTCGCCGCCACCGCGACCGTCGCACTGACCGGCGGTGCGGACGTGCTGCGCGAGTTCCGGCTGACCCTCGGCAGGCCGATCCGGCCGATGCTGGCCTCTCCCGCCGAGTCCGTCGCCGAAGCGGTCGCCGAACTGGGCGATACGTCGGTCGAGTACAAATTGGACGGTGCTCGGATTCAGGTGCACAGGGACGGCACGGATGTCCACGTGTACACCCGCACACTGCGCGAGATCACGGCGAGCGTGCCGGAACTGGTCGCGATGATCCTGGACCTGCCGGTGCGGTCCGTCGTGCTGGACGGCGAAACCCTGGCGCTGGACGTGGACGGCAGGCCGCGCCCGTTCCAGGAGACGATGAGCCGGTTCGGCGCGACCACGACGAAACGTGAAGAGCTGCTGCGGCCCTACTTCTTCGACTGCCTGCACCTGGACGGCGTCGACCTGCTGGACGCGCCGCTGCGGGAGCGGACCGAGGCACTGCGGAAAGCCGCCGGCGACTACCTGATCCCGGGCCGGCACGGTCCGAACGCGACAGAGGCGGCCGAGGTGTTGGCGGCCGCGCTCGAAGCCGGCCAGGAGGGCGTCGTGGTGAAGGCGCTCGACGCGCCGTACGCGGCGGGCAGGCGCGGCAAGGCCTGGCAGAAGGTGAAGCCGGTGCACACCCTGGATCTGGTGGTGATCGGCGCGGAGTGGGGCCACGGCAGACGCACCGGCTACCTGTCCAACCTGCACCTCGGCGCCCGCGATCCGGACGGCGGCCCACCGGTGATGGTCGGCAAGACGTTCAAGGGGCTCACCGACGAGTTGCTGGCCTGGCAGACGCAGGAGTTCCCGAAGCACGAGTCGCGCAGGACCGACTGGACCGTGTACCTGCGGCCGGAACTGGTCGTGGAGATCGCGTTGGACGGCGTGCAGGGCAGCACGCGCTACCCCGGAGGTGTCGCACTGCGGTTCGCCAGGGTGGTGCGCTACCGGCCGGACAAGGAAGCGGGCGACGCGGACACGATCGACGCCGTCCGCGCGATGCTGCCCGGCAACACGACAGGCTGATCAGAGCCCGTGCAGGTAGTCGCGGGTCCGGTCCGGGGACAGCGCGTCGTCGAGCAGGCTGTCCATGATCCCTCGGTAGACGATGATGTCCGACTCGGTCTGGTAGTAGGTGGCGCACACCAGTTGCTCGGTGAACACGACGTTCCTGTCGTCGTCGTACTCCATGAGCGTGAACGAGCCGTGCATCCCGGCGTGCATGCCGACCGATCGCGGGATCACCCGGAGCGTCACGTTCGGCCACTCACTCGCCGCCAGCAAGTGCCGCAGTTGCCCACGGGACACCGCGTCGTCGCTGGCCAGCGTGGCTATCGCGTGTTCATCGATGACGACGTCCAGCGCTGGGCCGTCCGGTCGGGCCAGCACCGCCTGCCGAGCGCGCTGCACCTCGATCAGCAGGTCGACCTCGGCCGCTGTCCTGGACATGATGCCGTTGTCGAGCAGCAACCTGCCGTAGTCCTCGGTCCGCAGCAGCGCTGGCAGCACGTACAGCTGGAAGTCGCGCAGCCGGTTGGCCGACGCCTCCAGGTGGGTCAACGACCGCCAGTACCTCGGCGCGAGCTGAGCCTGCTTCCACCACGTCCGCCGGTGGCACTGCCGGACCACGGTGAGCAGTTCGGCGCCACGCTCGGTCGGCACGTCGTACAGGCCGAGCAGGGCCTCGACATCGGCAAGTCGTAGGCCCACTCCGGTTTCCAGCCGCCGGACCTTGCTGACCGACATGCCGAGCCTGCCTGCGACGTCCTGACAGGACAGTCCGGCTGACTCGCGGAGTTGGCGCAGTTCGGTCGCCACCCGGTGGGACACGACGGTGGTGTGTGGGTCACCGGACATGACATCTCCCTGGCTGAGACTGGCCCGGCGGGCACCGGTTCCTTCCGCATCGTCGCGAGCGGACGCCGTCCACATCGCTCGATCCGGGCCACGAAGGCGCCAACTTGCGCAGCTGGCAGCGGCCCCACCGAATGGCCCCGGCCAGGTAGTCTGGGGCGTCGTGCGCTTCATCGAGGGCGATCGGCCCGGCTACGACCTGACTTACGACGACGTGTTCCTGGTGCCCCGGCGGTCCGCAGTCGAGTCGAGGTTCGGCGTCGACCTGACGACCGCGGACGGCACCGGTGCGACCATTCCGGTGGTGGTGGCCAACATGACGGCCGTCGCGGGTCGGCGGATGGCCGAGACGGTGGCCCGGCGCGGTGGGCTGGTGGTGCTCCCGCAGGACGTGGACACGGCCGCCGTGGCCGAGATCGTCGCGTGGGTGAAGGCCCGGCACACCGTCTGGGACACGCCGCTGGTGCTCACGCCGGCCGGCTCCGTCGCGGACGTGTTGAACCTGCTGCCCAAGCGCGCGCACGGCACCGTCGCCGTGGTGGACGACCACGGCAGGCCGGTCGGCGTGGTGGACGAGGCCAGCTGTGTCGGCGTCGACAGGTTCACCCGGGTGAGCGACGTGATGCAGACCGATGTGCCGATGTTGCCGCTGGACACAGCCCCGCGCGCCGTCTTCGACGAGGTGCACGGCAGGCCGGCACGGCTGGCGCTGGGTGTGGCCCCGGACGGCACGCTGGCCGGTGTGCTCACCGAACTGGGTGCGCTGCGCGCCGAGTTGTACACACCGGCTGTCGACGCGGCGGGTCGGTTGCGGGTGGCCGCCGCCGTCGGCGTGAACGGCGACGTGGTGGCGAAGGCGAAGGACCTGGTCGAGGCCGGGGTGGACGTCCTGGTGGTGGACACGGCGCACGGCCACCAGGAGAAGATGCTGACCACGCTGCGGTCGGTCCGCGAGCACGCGCCGGGGCTGCCGCTGGTGGCCGGCAACGTCGTCACCGCGGAGGGCGTCCGGGACCTGGTGGCTGCGGGTGCCGACGTGGTCAAGGTCGGTGTCGGACCGGGTGCCATGTGCACCACGCGGATGATGACCGGCGTCGGCAGGCCGCAGTTCTCGGCGGTCGCCGAGTGCGCCGAGGAGGCCCGCAGGCTGGGCAAGCACGTGTGGGCGGACGGTGGCGTGCGGCACCCCAGGGACGTCGCGCTGGCGCTGGCCGCCGGCGCGAGTGCCGCGATGGTCGGCTCCTGGTTCGCCGGCACCTACGAGTCGCCGGGCGATCTGCAGCGGGACGAGAACGGCAATCTCTACAAGGAGTCGTTCGGCATGGCGTCGAAACGGGCGGTGACCGCGAGGACACGCGGCGACGGCGCGTTCGACCGGGCTCGCAAAGCCCTGTTCGAGGAGGGCATTTCCAGCTCCAGAATGCGGTTGGACCCGATTCGGCCCGGTGTCGAGGACCTGTTGGACGAGATCTGCTCCGGGGTGCGTTCGTCCTGCACCTACGCTGGCGCACCGGACCTGGAGTCCTTCCACGAGCGTGCTGTCCTGGGTGTGCAGTCGGCGGCCGGTTTCGCTGAGGGCAGACCGCTACCGGGCGGTTGGTAGGCAATCAATGACAAATGACATGAGAATTGGGTTGCCCCAACAATTAGGCTGGCCTGCGTGACGGACACAGTTGTGGTTTCCGATCTCGTCAAGAGGTACCGGCGTGGCGCGCCGCCTGCCGTCGACGAGCTCAGTTTCAGCGTCCGGTCCGGCGAGGTCTTCGGTCTGCTGGGCCCGAACGGCGCCGGCAAGACGACCACGGTCGGCGTGTTGACCACCCGGGTGCGACCCACGTCGGGCACGGCGACGGTCTGCGGGGTCGACGTGACCACCGATTCGAAGCGCGCGCGGCAGCTGCTTGCCGTTGTGCCCCAGCGCAACAACCTGGACCGCTCGCTCAACATCCGGCAGAACCTGTTGTTCCATGCCGCTTACCACGGTGTCGGCCGGGCGGAGCGCAACCGCAGGGCCGACGAGATCCTGGAGCGGATGGGCCTGACCGGGCAGGCCGACGCCCGGGTGGATTTCGTGTCCGGCGGCCAGATGCAGCGCGTGATGATCGCCCGCGCCCTGATGCACCGGCCGAGGGTGATGTTCCTGGACGAGCCGTCCACCGGGCTCGACCCGCAGGCCCGGCTGTTCGTCCACGAGCGGGTGGCCGAACTGCACGAGGACGGCGTGACGGTCGTCCTCACCACGCACGACATGGACGAGGCCACCAAGCTGTGCGACCGGGTCGGCATCGTCGACCACGGCAAGCTGCTGGCCCTGGACACGCCGACCGCGCTGACCAGGAACCTGCCCGGCAGCACCACGCTGACCGTGGTGGTCGACCTGGCCGACGCCGAGGCCGAACTGGTGACGAAGCAGCTGTCCGGTATCGAGGGCGTCGAGCGGGTGGAACGGATCAACGCGGGCGGCGGCGCACCGGCCGGCATGCCGCCGGGGATGCCACCTGGTATGCCCGGGATGCCTGGTGGGATGCCACCCGGCGGTGGTGCGCCGGCAGCGGACGGCACCGGCCAGTTCCGCCTCTACACGTCCACCGAGGCGGCCGTGGCGCTGCCGGCGGTGCTGACCACCCTCGGCGGTCTCGGCTGCGTCGTGCGTGACCTGTCCATCGGCACGCCCAGCCTGGAGGACGTCTTCATCCACCTGACCGGACGGGAGTTGCGATGACCGCGACCACCACCCGTGCGCCGAGTTCGCCCGGCGCCGGACCAGCCGAGGACGCCCTCCCCTCCGCGGGTGGCTTCGTCTCGCTGCGCACCTTCATGTCGGTGCTGGGGCGGGACGTGTTCGTCACCGGCCGGGAGCTGGTGCCGTTCCTGGCCCAGGTCGTGATCCAGCCGTTCTTCATGCTGTTCATCTTCGGCAAGGTGCTGGGCAGCCTCGGCTACGTGAACAGCGCGGCGTTCGGCCCGATCCTGATGGCCGGCATCGTGGCGCTGAACGGCTTCCTCGGCGGCCTGCAGAACACCACCATGCCGTTGATCATGGACTTCTCGTTCACCAGGGAGATCGAGGACCGGCTGCTCGCGCCGATGCCGATTCCGTTGGTCGCGGTCGAGAAGATGGTGTTCGGCGCGCTGCGCGGCATCATCGCGGCAGCGCTGATGGTGCCGGTCGGCCTGCTGATCCTGCCGAGTGTGTCGTGGCCGGCGAGCAAGCTGCCCGCGGTGCTCGGCGTGATCGTGCTGGGCTCGCTGGCCGGGGCCGCGATCGGTATGACCATCGGCACGCTGGTCACCCCTCGGCGGATCAACATCATGTTCGCGGTGATCCTGACCCCGCTGATGTTCACCGGATGCACCCAGTTCCCCTGGCGCGGGCTGAGCCACCTGCGCTGGTTCCAGGTGGTCTGCGCGTTCAACCCGCTGACCTACGTCAGTGAGGGGATGCGTTCGATCCTGGTGCCGGGGCTGCCGTCGATACCGCTGTGGCTGGACCTGCTCGCCATCGTGGTGGCGATCGCGCTGTTCGGCGGCATCGGCATCTGGGGCTTCCTGCGCCGCGCAGTCGACTGAGGCCGGATCGACAGACCGAGACGGCGGTGGGGAGAGCGCGTGCGCGCCCTCCCCACCGTTGCCGTTACTGGGCGTAGTCCTCCAGTACTTCGGTGACGAGCGCCGCGATCGGCGAGCGCTCCGAGCGGGTCAGCGTGATGTGCGCGAACAGCGGGTGACCCTTGAGCTTCTCGATCACCGCTGCCACGCCGTCGTGCCGGCCCACCCGCAGGTTGTCCCGCTGCGCCACGTCGTGGGTGAGCACGACGCGCGAACCGGTACCCAGCCTGGACAGCACCGTGAGCAGGACGTTGCGCTCCAGCGACTGCGCCTCGTCCACGATCACGTAGGAGTCGTGCAGTGACCGACCCCTGATGTGGGTCAGCGGCAGGACCTCCAGCATGCCCCGACCGGTGATCTCGTCCAGCACACTCTCACTGACCAGTGCGCCCAGCGTGTCGAACACCGCCTGGGCCCATGGCTGCATCTTCTCCGACTCGGAACCGGGCAGGTAGCCCAGCTCCTGGCCGCCGACGGCGTAGACCGGCCGGAAGACCACCACCTTGCGGTGCTGGCCGCGTTCCAGGACGGCCTCCAGGCCCGCGCACAGTGCCAGCGCGGACTTGCCGGTGCCGGCCCGGCCACCGAGGGACACGATGCCGATCTCCGGGTCCAGCAGGAGATCCAGGGCGATGCGCTGCTCGGCTGAGCGGCCGTGCAGCCCGAACGCCTCCCGGTCGCCGCGGACGAGCCTGATCTGCTTGTCCGTGGTGACCCTGCCCAGCGCGCTCGCCGTGCCGGCGAGCAGCCGTAGCCCGGTGTGCGTGGGCAGTTCGGCCAACGGGTCGAGGTCGTGGGCGATCGGGTCGATCCCGCCCTCCTTGTACAACTGGTCGACCGCGGCCTGGGAGATCTCCACGTCGGCCATGCCGGTCCAGCCCGAGGGCACCACGTCCTGGGCCCTGTACTCGTCGGCGGCCAGGCCGACAGCACCGGCTTTCACCCGCAGCGGGATGTCCTTGGTGACCAGGGTCACCGAGTTCGGGCCCTCCGCGGCGAGGTTGAGGGCGCACGCCAGGATGCGCGCGTCGTTGGCCTCGTTGCGGAAACCGGCCGGCAGAACCCGCTGGTCGGAGTGATTCAGTTCCACGTGCAGGGTGCCGCCCGCATCGCCGATCGAGATCGGCTTGTCCAACCTGCCGTGTTGCAGGCGCAGGTCGTCGAGCAGACGCAGGGCTTCCCTGGCGAACCAGCCAAGTTCGGGGTGATTGCGCTTTGCCTCCAGTTCACTGATCACCACGAGCGGAAGGACCACGGCGTGTTCAGCGAACCGGGTCACCGCCCAGGGATCGGAGAGGAGCACCGACGTGTCCAGCACGTAGGTGCGCAGTGGCGGCTCGGTGAGCTGCGGTGTTGTGTCACTCTCGGTGACACTGCCGGCAGCCAAGCCGGAGGTGAGGCTGGCGGTTCGCCGAGAAGGGCGCTGTGCAGTCACGGCAACTCCCTCGCGGACGCGGCACCACGCCCGCTCCTCGCTGGGCCGAGCACCACCCTGGCTGGTTGGTTCCCTCCGCCTCCCGGCGTCAGGCTTGCCGACCACGAGGGCCCGATGCCGGCCCCCTCGCGCTCCGTGACGTCACTGCTGACAACACGACCAGGGCCTCCCGGGACGGCTCACAGGATGTGATCCGTCGTCCGCAAGCTACCTGCGTTTCGGCCTCCTCTGCAGGCAGCCACACAGGTGATTCACCCACCGTTCGCCGTAGTGGCCGGTCACGCACCGCCAGTTCACCCAGTTCACCGTGGTGAAACCCCTGGTCGGAGCGGTGTCGATCGCAACGGTGTGACCTGGGTCACGATTCGACACGGCATCCGCCTACCGAGTGGTGACGCGATCACCTCCGCGAAGGGCGCGATTCATACCAGAGGTGCAACTTGTTCGCAGATCCAGGTAATAGACAACACCGGAACGAGGGACATTATCCGCTATTGCGTCACACAATGGGGTAATCGGGAGGACACGGGCAACCAAACGCCGGTAACTTCGCTGCCCGAGGGCTCCAGCGTCACAAATCGTCGGGGTCGACGTTCAAAACCCCGGTATTGAAGGAGAGTGTTCACGTGCCGAAAAAGGCTGGCATTGTCACCGCGGCTGCGGTCGCCCTGTCGCTGGTCGCGGCGCCCGCTTTCGCCGCAACCACGATCGCTCCCCAGGACGGCCCGAACATGTCGTCCTCGCACGATCACGGTGGCGACGTCGTGAGCTTCGGCGACGCCTACCGCACCTTCATCTGAGGCGGCGGCTCTCTGGGTGCCGGCGCAGCGGCGCTGGTCGCAGGCGCCTACGCGGGCATCGCCACCACCCCGGCCGAGATCCTGGGCTCGCTGGAGCACCACCAGCACTGAGCCGTGGTCTAGTGACACGAATAGGGTCCGAGACGTTTCTCGGACCCCATTCGTGTGTTTTGCTCAAGAACCGAATCGGCGGTGTCGGATCGCGTAGTCCCGCAGGGCACGCAGGAAGTCGACACGCCGGAAATCCGGCCAGTAGGCTTCGCAGAACCAGAACTCGGAATGCGCCGACTGCCACAACAGGAATCCGGACATCCGTTGTTCACCCGATGTGCGGATCACCAGATCGGGGTCAGGCTGACCCGACGTGTACAAATGCTCGGCGATGTGGTCCACATCCAACACCTCGGCAAGTTCCTCGATCGAGGTACCCACCTCGGCGTGCTGCATGAGGAGCTTGCGCACCGCGTCCGCGATCTCCTGCCGGCCGCCGTAGCCGACGGCGATGTTGACCTCCATGCCCGGCCGGTCGCTGGTCCGGGCAGCGGCGGCGGACAGCCGGGTCGCCGTTTCTACTGGGAGTACGTCCAGGGCGCCGACGATGCGTAGCCGCCAGGGCGCACCGGGTGCCGCCAGCTCGTCCACGAGGTCGGTGATGATCTCCAGCAGCGGACCGATCTCGCTGTCCGGGCGGTTGAGGTTGTCCGTGGACAGCAGCCACATCGTGACCACTTCGACGTCGGACTCACAGCACCAGCCCAGCAGGTCCGCGATCTTGCGCGCACCGGCTCTGTGGCCTTCACTCACATCGGTGAAGCCAGCTTCTCTGGCCCATCGACGGTTGCCGTCCAGCATGATGCCGACGTGCCGCGGCCGTTGCGCGTCGACCAGTTGACGAGTCAGCAAGGACTCGTAACAGCGATAGACGATCTCCTTCAGCAAGGCGCGAGGACCCACGTTCTGACAGCGTACGCCGTTCGGGAGTGACTACTTCTCCGGCAGGTGGGCGGCACCCTCAAGCTGGTGACGAGCCAGAACGCGCTCGGTGGCGATCAGTCAGCTAGCTGGATCACAATGTCTGGCGCGAAACCTACGGTCCCGTAACCTGGCTCGGTGAGCGTCACGACCGTGCCGAAGCCCGACCCGTCGACCCGACCCCGGCTGCGTGGCTGGCTGCACTTCTGGTCGTTCTTCGTATCCCTGGCGGCGGGCGGGACACTGATCGCCGTCGCAGGTTCCGCGGTGTCCGGCCTGGCCGCGCTGGCCACGTCCGTGTACGTCGCGACCGTGCTCGGCCTGTTCGGCGTGAGCGCGCTCTACCACCGGCACACCTGGCAGGACCAGCGTGTCCGGGTGTGGATGAAACGGCTCGACCACTCGATGATCTTCCTGTTCATCGCGGGCACGTACACGCCGTTCTCGCTGCTCGCGATGGACAAACCGACCGGCTACATCGTGCTCGGCGTGGTGTGGGGCGGCGGGATCTGCGGGGTGGCACTGAAGCTGCTGTGGCCGCACGCGCCGCGCTGGCTCGGGGTGCCCATCTACATCGCGCTGGGCTGGGTGGCGGTGTTCGTGCTGCCCCAGTTGCTGCACCACGCCGGCGTGGCCGCGTTGGTGTTGCTGCTGGTCGGCGGCCTGCTGTACACCGTGGGCGCGATCTTCTACGCCACCCGCTGGCCCAACCCGTGGCCGAAGACGTTCGGCCACCACGAGTTCTTCCACGCGGCCACCGTGCTGGCAGCCGCGTGTCACTACATCGCGATCTGGTTCGCCGTGCTCTCCTAGGACTCCACGATCGGGCGAATACGGACATTGAGCGGAACCGGCTCAATTATTCTGGCGTTGCGTATAGAGAAGTAGGTGCGCAGGCCGCGCCGGGCACATCACCCGACGCGGCCCAACGGACTGTCAGCCCAGGTCCGGGCCTTCCCTGCGGAGATCGTCGACCGTGGACATGGCGGTGCGCAGCTCGGTGAGCCAGGCCTCGGCGTGTTCGCCGACCAGGCGGACCGCCCATGCCAGGGCCTCCGAGCGGGACCGCGCCACACCCGCGTTGACGAGGGTGTCCAGCACCAGCCGCTCGGGCTGCCGCAGCCGCGTCATCACCGGCACGGACAGCGTGGTGAACAGCTCGGCCGTCTGGCCGATCCGCGCGCCCCACGCGACCTTGCGGCCGTAGCGGTGCTCGGCCTGCCTGGCGATCTCGATCCGCTCGTCCCTGGTGTGCTCACGGAACTTGCTGATCCGACCGGATGCCACAGCCGCGGCCGTGGCCTCGTCGGCGAACTCCTCCGTCGGCACCACCAGCTCGCCGACCACCAGGATCTCTTCCCGGTCGACGGTGATGTCTGGCGTGCCCGAGAACCACTCGTCGGGCAGCCGACCGTGGAACCACGCCGCCACGTCATCCGCGGGCGGCGGCTCGGACTGGGCGCCCCTGCCTCGGCCGCCACCAGGACCCCAACCGTGGCGCATGCGACTCGCGCCGTACCTGTCACGCATGGCGTACCTCCTGATTACATGATTACGTCGTTACCGACGTTACTCGTGCAACAGGAGACCGGAAGGGTTGTTCGCCACGGGGGAACTCGGGCGGAAGCTCACCGGGCCAGCACCGCCACCAACTCCTCGACCGTGGTCACCGGGCGGTCGCAGACGAACCCGCGGCACACGTACGCCGCCGGCCCACCTGCCACCAGCGGACGCCCGGCCAACAGCGGCGCACCAACGAGATCCGGCTCGCCGGCCAGCACCACCGCACCGCCGGCCACCCCGGCCACGGCTGCCGCACGCAACTCGGCCGCCGCCGCACCGCCACCGACCACAGCCACCTGCACCGGCCCGGCCAGCCACGCCTCGGCCACCGACGCCCACTGACCCGCGAACCTGGGCGCCCTGCCGATCAGCAGCCCCGCTCTGGTCAGGGCTGCCTCGACGATGTCCCGGAACCGACCGGACAACTCGGGCTCGACCAGCGCCGACGCCGTCAACAGCGCCCCCGCCAGCGCCGAAGCACCCGCCGGGCTGGCGTTGTCCGACGGATCGGCCGGCCGCCGGACCAGCCGCTCGGCGTCGTCCGCTGTGTCGAAGAACGCGCCCAAAGCAGACGGATCAGCGAACCGCTCTACCGCCACCTCCAACAACGCCGTGGCCACGGTCAGCCAGCGCGGCTCCCCCGTCGCCTGGTGCAGCGCCAGCAGGCCGTCAGCCAGGCAGCCGTAGTCGTCCAGCACCCCGGCCGACGTGCCGACCTCGCCGCGGCGGGACGTTCTGCGCAGTCGGCCGTCGACCAGGTGGTGATCGACCAAGAACGATGCCGCCCGCGAAGCCGCCTCGACCCAGTCCGGCCGGTGCAGCGCCACGCCCCCCTCGGCCAGCGCACCGATGGCCAGCCCGTTCCATGCCGTGACCACCTTGTCGTCCCTGGCCGGCTGCGGCCGCGCAGCCCTGGCGGCCAACAGCCGGGACCGCACCGAGGCGTACCGCGCCCCATCGGCAGGATCAGCCAGCAGTCGGAGCGTCGAAGCACCCTCCTCGAACGTGCCCTCCTCGGTCACGCCGAGCACCTCGGCCGCCCATGCACCGTCAACAGCACCCAGCACGTCGACCAACTGGGCAGGCGTCCACACGTAGGTGAGGCCTTCGACGCCATCGGTGTCCGCATCGAGCGCCGCCGCGAACGCGCCCTCGGCCGTGCTCAGATCGGTGAGAAGGAAATCAGCGGTTTCGACAGCTACCCGGCCGGCCAGCGCCGACCCGGTCCGCCGGTGCAGGTGCGCGTACACGCGCAGCAGCTGTGCGTTGTCGTACAACATCTTCTCGAAGTGCGGCACCACCCAGCCCGCGTCCACGCTGTACCGGGCGAAGCCACCGGCCAGTTGGTCGTAGATGCCGCCACGGGCCATCGCGTCGGCTGTCGCCTCCACAAGGGACAGTGACTCGGAAGTGCCGATGCGTTCGTGTTGGCGCAGCAGGAACTCCAGCACCATCGCCGGCGGGAACTTCGGCGCACCACCGAATCCACCGTTGCGCCGGTCGAAATCGCCGAGCAGCGATACGGCGGCACCATCCAACACGTCGGCGTTCACGGCTCCGGCCGGGAACGGCTGCTGTCGCTCGGCGAGCGCGCGCACCACCTCGGCGCCCGCCTCGACCACCTCGTCCCGACGGTCCACCCAGGCCCGCCGGACGCCCTCCAGCAACTGCGGGAACGACGGCATACCGCGCTGTGGCGTCAGCGGATAGTAGGTGCCGCAGTGGAACGGCTCGCCGTCCGGCGTCAGGAAACAGGTCATCGGCCAGCCGCCCTGACCGGTCATCGCCTGGGTCGCCTCCATGTAGACGGCGTCCACATCGGGCCGTTCCTCCCTGTCCACCTTGATGTTCACGAAGTGTTCGTTCATGAACTTGGCGACTTCGGGATTCTCGAACGACTCGTGCGCCATCACGTGACACCAGTGGCAGGCCGCGTACCCGACCGACAGCAGCACCGGCACATCCCGCGAAACAGCGTCGGCGAAGGCCTCCTCGCTCCACGGCCACCAGTCGACCGGGTTCTCCGCGTGCTGCAGCAGGTACGGGCTGGTGGCATCGGCGAGCCTGTTCGTCATGCTCACCAGTGTCCAGGAAACTGATCCACGTGACCGACGAGGCAGCCAGTTTCGCTGACGCGGCGGAGTTCGCCCGCCGGCACACCGTGCTGTCCGTGGTGGTCGGAGCACCGGCCCACAACCTGGCCGAACTGGACGACGAGATCAAGCACCGCGGCGTGTTCGTGCCGCCGACGGAGCTGTTCTGGGAGTTCGACAAGCCGCCGGACACGGTGGCGGGCCCTGGCCTGGACAGGGTCAGCTGGGAGTTGGAGCGGTTCTGCGTCAAGGCGCTGGACGCCGATCCGGAGGCGTACGAGGTACTCGGATCGCCGCTGGTCCAGGAGTGCACACCGATCGGCGACGAACTGCGCGACCTGACCGTGGCGTTCCTGTCCCAGCGGATCGCGGACGCCTACCGGCGGGCCACGGCGACCGACTACGCGCGGGCGGCGGCCGCCATGGCGGCGGGCGGCACACCGCGCTGGGGTCAGGTGGCGGACGTCATCCGGTTGCTCACCGTGGGTGAACGCGCGCTGCGCACCGGTGAGCTGGACCTGGACCTGGCGGCCGACCGCGAGCTGCTGACCGCCGTCGCGGCCGGGCAGTTGGCGTGGTCGGAGACACAGGCGTGGGTCGAGTCACTGCGGGACCGCACGGCCGAAGCCGTGCTGCGGTCGCCGCTACCCGCCGTGCCGAACCTCGCCGCCGTCCGGAGCTGGCTCCGTTCCGTCCGCAGGCGCAGCCTCGGCGGTTGACTCAGAGTCCGAAGGTGGGTCGAAGCTGGCCGGCACCTTCTTCAGGTGCTTGCTCATCGAGCGGATCAGGAACGCCACCGCGACGAACAACGCGATGATGAGGATCAGCGCCACCGGATCGGACGAGCCGAACTCCTGGCCCTGCCCGCCCGGCTGGTTGTTCGCCGTGCCGGAACCCGCGGCCAGCAACAGCTGGGCCGCCCATACCGATGTCATGCGGCTACCTTCTCACGCACCCCTTCGAACAGGTCGTCCTCGGGCACCGTGGTGTCCACCAGCGACCTGGCGAGCTCGTACTCCTCAGTGGGCCAGATCTCCCGCTGCAGGTCGAGGTCGAGGGCGAACCAGCGGCTGGTCGGGTCGATCTGGGTGGCGTGCGCGAGCAGCGCCTTGTCCCGGATCTCGAAGTAGTCGGCGCACTCCACCCTGGTGGTGACCCTGTCCATGATGTCGGCCCGCTTGTCGTCCCACTGCTTCAGCCACTCCGTGTAGGGCGATTCGAGGCCCCTGGCCAGCAGCGCGTCGTGGAACGCCTGCATCCTGGCCTTGGAGAAACCGTGCGTGTAGTACATCTTCAACGGCTGCCACGGCGCGCCGGCCTCGGGGAACTGGTCCGGGTCGCCAGCGGCGTCGAACGCGGCCACCGAGATGACGTGGGTACGGATGTGGTCCGGGTGCGGGTAGCCGCCGTTCTCGTCGTACGTGACCAGCACGTGCGGGCGGAACTCGCGGATCAGCTTGACCAGCGCCTCGGTCTCCTCCTCTACCGGCAGCACCGCGAAGCAGCCGTCCGGCAGCGGGGGCTTGGGGTCGCCCTCGGGCAGGCCGGAGTCGACGTAGCCGAGCCAGCGGTGCTCGACGCCGAGGATGCGGGCGGCCTCGGCCATCTCGGCGATCCTGATCTCGCTCATCCGTTCCAGCACGCCCGGCTTGTCCATCGCGGGGTTGAGGATGCTGCCCCGCTCACCGCCGGTGCAGCTCACGACCATCACGTCCTGGCCCTCGGCCACGTACTTGGCCAGCGTGGCCGCGCCCTTGCTCGACTCGTCGTCGGGGTGCGCGTGCACAGTCATCAAGCGCAGCTTGTCAGCCATGATCGACGAGTTCCTCCTGGTCGGTTAACGGGGCCAGTCGCCTGGCGCCACACGCTGTCCGCGATAATCAACGTGCGTGTCAGGCTCCATTGTTCCCGCAGCACCGACAACCTGCGGCCCGTGGGTACCCGGCACCCGGTGACACGGCGATACGGAGGAGGTAGCGACATGGCTGTGCGCGACCTGCCGGTCGGTCGTTACGGAGTGCCGAAGAGCAAGCGCAGCAGGCGCTGGTGGTACTGGGCGATCCTGGCCGCGTTCGTCGTGGCCGGTCTCGTGGTCGCCTACGTGGCGTACGAGAACCTCGGCGCCGATCCGATCGATCCCGAGATGAGCGCCTACCACGTCATTGACGACGGTTCGGTGAGCGCCACGTTCACCGTGGACCGCAATCACCCGAACCAGGCTGCCGACTGCATCGTCTACGCGCTCTCGGACGACGGTTCCGAGGTGGCTCGCGGCGAGGTATACGTCCCACCGAGTGAGAGCACCGTTCAGTTGTCCACCACGTTGCGAACAGATAAACGAGCGACAACTGTGGAGTTCTACGGCTGCTCCTACCAGGTGCCGAGCTACCTGACCAAATCCGTGCCGCCAAGCGGGTGATCTGCGGATACACAGCCGCTGGTGAGCCAAAAAACCTACATCCGGGGTAGTCCTGAACGTGCTACCCTCGGCAAGCAGCACGGCTCCCGCGGGGCCGTGTTTTTGCCGTTCCGGGCTGCCCACGGTTCGGAACAGCCAGCCCGTAACCCTCGGGCATGGATCGGGACGAGGAGTTGGTGACCGTGAGCGACACCCAGGTGACCTGGCTGACCCAGGAGGCCTACGACCGGCTCAAGCAGGAACTCGACGAGCTGATCGCTAATCGCCCGGTCATGGCGGCGGAAATCAATGCCCGTCGCGAAGAAGGTGACCTGAAGGAGAACGGCGGCTATATGGCCGCCAGGGAAGAACAGGGCAAGCAGGAGGCTCGGATCCGTCAGCTCCAGGAGCTGCTGCGGGCGGCGAAGGTCGGCGAGGCACCGACCACCAATGGCGTGGCCGCCCCCGGCATGGTCCTCACCGTCCGTTACGACAGTGACGACGAGACCGAGGAATTCCTGCTCGCTACCCGTGAGGAAGGCGCACACGGGTCCCTTGAGGTGTACTCCCCGAGCTCGCCGCTGGGTCAGGCGCTGCTGGGCGCCAAGGACGGCGAGGCTCGGCAGTACAACCTGCCCAACGGCAACACCATGAAGGTCACCTTGATCAAAGCTGTGCCGTATCACGGCTGAGCTTCAGGGACAGGTCATGGCGGCGGTCCGCCGGGAACGGGCCGACCGCCGTGCACCTGTCCCGCTGACCGGCTCAACAGGCGTTCCAGCAGTGGCCGCACCCGTAGTGGGACCGGTGTGGACAGCGCGATGGACGACGCCAGCCGGTGCACTCCCGGCACCGCCACCACCTCGTCGATGACCCGCTGCAGGTCGGCGTTCGACCTGGCCACCATGCGCACCAGCAGGTCACCCTGGCCGGTGGTGGCGTGCACCTCGCAGACCTCCGCGATGGCCGTCAGGTGCTCGGTCACCTCGCCCCGGAAGCCCTGCGCGATCTCCACCACCGCGAACGCGGTCAGCCCGTAGCCCATCGCGGCCAGGTCCAGCGCGGGTGGGAAACCGCCGAGCACACCCCTGGCCACCAGCTTGTCCAGCCGCGCCTGCACGGTGCCCCTGGCGACGCCGAGCCGGCGGGAAGTCTCCAGCACGCCGAGCCTCGGCTCGTCGGTGAGCAGCAGCAACAGTCGGGCGTCCAGTTCGTCCAGCGGTTCGGCCGGCTCCGGTTCGGTCATCGTTCCTCCTGGGCAGTCTGTCCATCCTGACAAGCCGAACCGGCAACCAGCTGGTCAATCTGCACAGCAAAAAACACAACTGTTGCTCAGTTTGCCTTCCGGACAGATGCTTTGTCACATGACCGAGACGCTGCACGGCCTTGACGGACTTGACGAGGTGAGCTTCGACCAGCTCAGGCAACTCGTCGGACTGGTCGACTACGACTCGTCCACCGACCCGTTCCCCGTCCGCGCGCTGGACGCGGTGGTGTTCGTGGTGGGCAACGCGACCCAGACCGCCTGGTACTACCGGCACGCGTTCGGCATGCGGCTGGTGGCGTACTCCGGCCCGGAGACCGGCAACCGCGACCACAAGTCGTTCGTGTTGACCTCCGGCTCCGCGCGCTTCGTGATCAACGGTGCCGTCACGCCGGACAGCCCGCTGGCCGACCACCACCGCAGGCACGGCGACGGTGTCGTCGACGTCGCGCTGGAGGTCGGTGACGTGGACCGCTGCGTCGAGCACGCCCGTGCGCAGGGCGCCACCGTGGTGGTCGAGCCGCACGACGTCAGCGACGAGTACGGCACGGTCCGGACCGCGGCGATCGCCGCCTACGGCGAAACCCTGCACACGCTGATCGACCGGGGCGACTATCGGGGCCCGTACCTGCCCGGCTACCAGCCGCGCGACGAGGGCGGCACCGGCAAGCGCATGTTCCAGGCCGTCGACCACTGTGTCGGCAACGTCGAACTGGGCAAGATGGACTACTGGGTGGACTGGTACCACCGCGTCATGGGCTTCACGAACATGGCGGAGTTCGTCGGCGACGACATCGCGACCGACTACTCGGCACTGATGAGCAAGGTCGTCGCGTGCGGCAACCACAGGGTGAAGTTCCCGCTGAACGAGCCGGCGATCAGCAAGCACAAGTCGCAGATCGACGAGTACCTGGAGTTCTACGGCGGTGCCGGCGTGCAGCACATCGCGTTGGCCACCAACGACATCCTGGACACTGTGGACAGGATGACTGCGGCCGGTGTGGAGTTCCTGGCCACTCCGGACTCCTACTACGAGGACCCGGAACTGCGCGCCAGGATCGGCGAGGTGCGGGTGCCGATCGAGGAGTTGCAGCGGCGCGGGATCCTGGTGGACCGGGACGAGGACGGCTACCTGCTGCAGATCTTCACGCGTCCGATCGGCGACCGGCCGACGGTGTTCTACGAACTGATCGAGCGGCACGGCTCGCTGGGCTTCGGCAAGGGCAACTTCAAGGCACTGTTCGAAGCCATCGAGCGGGAACAGGCGCGCAGGGGCAACCTGTAACACGTGTGCCCGGCCGGTGGGCCGGCCGGGCACGCGTTGTTCAGCGGCGCTCCAACACGACGTAGCCGGCCGCGTGCAGGGCCTCGGTGACCCGCGCACAGTGCTCAAGACCCCGGGTCTCCAGGTCCAGCGCCACATCCGCCTCACCGAGCCGGAGCGCGCCGGACACCCTGGAGTGCTCCACGTCCAACACGTTCGCGCCAAGGTCGCTGACCCGCTTGAGCAGCGCTGCCAGTGAGCCGGGGCGGTCCGGGATACGCAGCCGCAGGGCCAGATAGCGGCCGCCCGCCGTCATGCCGTGCTGGATGATCTGCAGCAGCAGCACCGGGTCGACGTTGCCACCGGACAACACCGCGACCACCGGCCCGGGGAACCGCTTCGGGTACTGCAACAGCGCGGCCACCGACGCGGCGCCCGCCGGTTCGACGACCTGCTTCGCCCGTTCGAGGCACAGCAACACCGCCCTGGACAACGACTCCTCGGTCACCGTGACGACGTCGTCCACCAGTTCGTCCACATGCGCATAACTGACGTGACCCGGCTGACCGACCGCGATGCCGTCCGCCATGGTCTGCAACTCGGCCAGCCGCACCGGGCCACCGGCGAGCAGCGAGGGCGGGAACGCGGCGGCCTGCTCGGCCTGCACGGCGACCACCCGGATGTCCGGCCGCACGCCCTTGATCGCCGCCGCGACACCACCGGCCAGGCCACCGCCACCGGTCGGCACCACCACGGTTGCCGCGTCCGGCAACTGGTCCACGATCTCCAGCCCCAGCGTGCCCTGACCGGCGATGACGTCGGGATGGTCGAACGGGTGGATGAACACGGCGCCCGCCCGGTACGCGTAGGCCTGCGCCTCGGCCAGTGTCTCCTCGATGACATTGCCGTACAGGTGCACGTTCGCCCCGTATCCGCGGGTGGCGGCCAGTTTGGGCAGCGGAACCTGCACCGGCATGTACACGGTCGACGTAATGTTCAGCGTCGCCGCCGCCAGTGCGACGCCCTGCGCGTGGTTGCCCGCGCTGGCCGCGACCACTCCCCTCGCCCGGTCCGATGGGGACAGCCCATGGATCCGGACGTAGGCGCCCCTGATCTTGAACGAACCGGTGCGCTGGAGGTTTTCGCACTTCAGGAACACCTCACCGCCCTGTTCGGCGGACAACATCCTGGAGTGTTCCATCGGCGTTTCCCGGATCACGCCGGCCAGCAGTTCGCGGGCGGCCTGGATCCGGTCCACGGTGACCAGTTGCATGGCGCGATCCTGCCACCCAGAACTGGGCGTGCACTCAGGCCGGGTGGGGCGGGTACTCTCGGTACAGCGGTCCGTGTTCGGGTGAATGCCGCTTGTCAGGGTCCACCTGGCGAGCCGGTAGTGTGCCGGACCGGGGGGCGGATACCACCAAGGCTTACGTGGATTCTCGGGAGGTCGTCGCATGGCGCACGCGGCTCGTGTCGCCGGAGTGCTCCCCCTGCTCGGCGCTGTCGTCGCCGCTGTCGCACTCGCGGGCGCGGCAGTGTTCACCGTCAGCCAGGCCGCCTGCCCCAACCCCGGCCACTACGTCCAGCAGGGCGTCGCGCTGCAGCTGGTCGGCGGCTGTGTCAGCCGTTCCGAACTGGTGCCCGGCGCCGGTGGTGGCGGCGAGCAGCAGGCACAGGCTCCTGGCGTGGCAGCGCACGGTACCGGCGCGCTGCCACAGAACCAGAACCGCCCGTAGCGGTCAGCCCAGGGTCGATCAGTCCGGGGTCGATCAGTCCGGGGTCGATCAGTCCGGGGTCGATCAGTCCGG